>JBBREX010000028.1:0-21025 GCA_038225245.1 Fimbriimonadales bacterium
TCGTAGGTGAGATCAGGATTTGAGTAAATTTGGTCAAGCTGCCGCTCCCATTGGCCTGGATTTTCCAGTTGAGGGAATACCTTCTTGCGAAGAGCCTTGGGATCGCTAGTAACGGCTACGCTGGGATCGATCCCGAACAGCTCTCCGAAACGCCCGTTGCAGGCCAGAGTCTGATGGTCGAGATCGGTCAGCATCATGCCGTAATCCGACGCCTGCAAGATAGATCGCAAAATCGCTTCCGTCTCTTCGGAAAGCATGGGCCGTATCGCCAATTGCAGGTTCGTGGGCGAGTGGGACGAGATGCTCACTACCGAATCGTTCCGCTCATAGGTCCATCATACGCCAACCGCCAACCGCCAACCGCCAACCGCCAACCGCCAACCGCCAACCGTCATGGATTCTGGCTTTCAGAGGATTTGCAAACGCACGAGCCGTCTGCGCTCGGAGCATCGCACTTGGGTTGAGCCGGCGTCTCGGGAGGCGTAGACTCGGGAGCCTTTGCCGCATAGTCGTTAATGTGGAAGCCTGAGCCCTTAAACATAACCGCAGTAGGCTGTATCAAGCGCTTGAGTGAACCCGCAGCCCCGCAATCGCAGTCGGTTTTTGGAGCTTCCGTGATGCGTTGCTCGACTTCGGTGACTTTAGTGCAGGTACGGCATTCGTAAACGTATGTGGGCATGAATAATCCTCGTGTCAATCTTCGGCTGCTTGAAGCCAAACATTTCTACGCCTAGCCTTGCGATTATGGCAGAATGCCCCAAACCCTACATCCCGAATCCCCATCCAACTTCCCATGTTCGGCCAAACTTTTCGCTTTTCGGATTTCGGAGCAATCGGTTTCCTCGTCGTTCTGGAAGCACTTCTTTCCGCCGACAATGCGCTGGTCTTGGCGATTATGGTTCGCCCCCTGCCGCACGACCAGCAGAAAAAAGCCTTGCTGTACGGCCTGGGAGGTGCATTTGTACTTCGCACCGCTTCGATCATCCTTGCCGCATATATTATTAACTTCTGGTGGCTTCAAGGTCTCGGAGCGCTGTACTTGTTATATCTACCGGCCAAGCATTTCATTTCCCACGCCTCTAATCGCACACCGCAAACCGTGAACCGACCCTTCTGGGCGACTGTGATCTACCTCAATATCGTTGACACCGCTTTCGCTCTCGACAGCGTGATCGTGGCAGTGGCAGTGGTGGACACGGTGACTCATCCCGACAAACTTTGGGTCGTCGTGGCAGGGGCAACGATCGGAATCGTCATTCTACGCTTTGCCGCAAGTTATTTCATTCGTCTGCTCGAGCATTACCCACTTCTCGATCATGTGGCCTATCTTCTCGTCGGATGGGCAGGCGTTAAGCTCGCCTTCATTACGGGCCACTCCTTTCAGATCTGGCATGATCGCCATTACTCACCACCACTCGGCTGGACGGTCCACGAAATGCCGCCTTGGCTATTTTGGGCAGGCATGGCGTTGATCGCCGTTGGCGGCGGTTTCACTGCAATGAGGCACGGAAAACATAAGGCGATGGATTCCGAAGATGATCAGGTCATCGATGCCGTGTACCGGCATGAAAGAGATCGCTGATCTGCAAGACGGTATTCTCAAATTGTTTTATGCCAAAGAAATTGAAGATCGGCCTCATTGGAACTGGGGGAATCGCCCAGAGTTGCCACATGCCTGGATATGCCTCCATGCCGGAGCTATGCGAAATGGTCGCGGCCTGCGATATCAGCCTTGAAACCGCGCAAGAAGCAGCCTCCAAGTTCGGAATCACAAAAGTCACCACCGACTACAGAGAATTGCTCAAAGACCCAGCCATCGATGCTGTTTCGGTCACCACGCCCAACGCATTCCACATGCAACCGACCATCGACGCGCTGGAATCGGGAAAACACGTCCTCTGCGAAAAGCCCCTCGCCATGAACGCGGAGGAAGCGAAGAAAATGTGCCGAGCGGCCCGAAAATCGGGAAAGATCCTTCAAGTCGCGCTGCAGATTAGATTCGGCTCCTCGGCACGCTTCATGAAGCAATACATCGAAAGCGGCAACATGGGCGACATCTACTATGCTCGGGCCCAAGCCCTACGTCGTCGTGGCGTTCCTCATTGGGGAGTTTTTATCGACAAAGATAAGCAAGGGGGCGGGCCGCTGATCGATATCGGTGTCCACATACTCGATCTCACTCTCTTTCTGATGGGCTATCCCAAGCCGGTAAGCGCAAGCGGCAAGACCTGGGATATCCTCGGCAAAAATCCCGCGATTGCAAATTTCTGGGGCGAGTATGATCGCTCGAAATTTACGGTGGAAGACTTCGCGGTGGGGCTCATCAAATTCGATGATGGCTCCGTCGTCGTCCTCGAAAGCTCGTTCATGGCGAACATCGATGGGGATCCATTCGAAACTCAGCTTTTCGGCACTAAATCCGGGGCCATCGTTAAGGGTTATGGCGATGATCCGGTTAAGATTTTCTCAGAAATCGACCGCCAATATTTCAATCTCGTACCTCAGAACTTGCCCAAAGTCGAGTCCTCACATACAGCCGAGGTGCAAGCCTTCGTGAACGCGATTTTGAATGGCCTACCTTCTCCCGTACCCGGAGAAAATGGCTTGGTTCTCAATGCCATTTTTGACTCCCTGTACAAAAGCAGCCACAGCGGGCAGGAAGAACCAGTCGACGTTTCCTTGGATTAGAAAGGGCGGCCCTGAAGCCGCCCTTCAACTTCGCGCTCTAGAAGCCTAGTAGCCGCCGGTTAGACCCGAAAGACCATACTTGCTATCTTCCAAGTCCCAGGCTAATTGGAGATGCTTTCGAAGCGTTGGAAGCTCGTTCAGAGCATAGCTTCGGACATCGGCATCGCGGCTGTACTTAGCCAACGACGTCATGTGGTCGATCGCTTTTTGGTGAAGCCGGATCATGGTCGAAAGCCAAGCACAATCAAACTTCGATCCTGTTCTATTGTCCAACATCTGATACACTTCACCATAGTTCGAGTAGCTCGGATCGGGAGAAGGATTCATGGTTAAGCTTGGCGGCAGAGACATCGTATTGTTCATGCCAATCATCGTATCGGTCTGATTGTTATAGCCAGACTTATCGCGGTCCATATTTCCGCTCTTGTCCTTATCCTTATCCTGGTCGGTATCCTTTCCATTGTTGTCGCGATCTCGTCGCATGGTGTTGGTACCGGTCGTCGTTTCCATTCTGGAGTTGCTCTCAGAATAGGCGTTATTATCCCACCAACTCATGGACTGCATCGTCTCCATCGCCTTGCGATGATCATCCTCGATCATTCGGGCTAACCACGCGACTCGAGGGTTCCAAGCACGCTTGGATCCCAATTTGGCAAGTTCGACCTCTGCCTCGTGATCTCGGTGGGCGTTCATAAAGAACACCTGGGACGCGGGAATATAGCTGCCCTTCGCCATATCTCCTTGCCGATCCATCTCGGTCTTCCTTTCAGTTTGGATAGTCCGCTCGGTCTTTGTGGTTTCTTGCTGATTGGTCGTCGTGTCTTGCGAATAGGCTGTCTGGATTGCCACGACGGAGCCAACCGCCAGGACGGACGCCAGCGCCTTTATATTGAAGTTCATATCTTTTCTCCTAAACATGCGATGAACGCACGTATGTAGTCTCGTTCCGGGAGACCGCTAATTTACTGGGCGTGTCGACGAGCAGGCATAGTTCGGCTATCCCTTAATTCAGGGATTTAGTGGGGAAAGGACTTTAAGCCCTTTCGTGCGGTCTAAATTCACAGACATGCGTAAGGTTAGTCATGCATTCGATCGTTTGGTGGATCATCGTCGGTCTCGTGGCAGGAGCACTTGCGAAGGCAGTCGTGCCGGGGGAGAACCGAGAGCCGCAGGGCTGCGTGTATACCATGCTTCTCGGGATCGCGGGAAGCGTCATTACGGGCTTTATCCTTCATAGCATTTTGGGGGCTGAGACCTCGGGCAACATGATCGGCACCATTATTGGGGCTACTTTGGGGGCGATTTTACTGATTTTGGCAACTCGTAAGTACGTTCGCTAAAGCCTGAACGCGCTCTGCCGGTACACTCGCGGCCTATGGCAGAGGTGGACGTGAATCTGACCGCCCGAAAAGAAACCGTGGATGAGCCATGGCTATGGCGTTTGGGGCAAGAGTTTCAAATCAAAGTGAACTTGATTAAGGCAAACGTCGATTCGGACTATGGGTGGGTCCAGGTCAAGCTCGAAGGTCCGGTGGAAGAAATTCAAAGAGCGATCGCATGGCTGATGACTACAGGCCTCCATGTCGATTCTATCCAGCGCTCTGTCGGCACCACATGAGGGCGAGATTGTTCGTTGCCAAGACGTCTGAATGAGCCTATACTTGCCCCATGTTCCGGAGGATTTCGATGCCTTTTGGAGCGAAGCGTTCGAGGAAGCGAAGGCAAAACCGCTAAATTTTCGTCGCTCCGGCAGCAACGATTTTCAACACCACACCCATCGAATCGAGACGTTTACGTTCATGGGAATGTCCAGTCCATTACACGGATGGATCGCTTATCCGGAGGAAGCCAGAAGGATGCCCGCCTTTATCTGGATACCCCCTTACGGACGCGAGAGTCTCCTGCCGAATCAGTACGGCACTCGCGTGGAATTCGTAAGCTTGAGTTTCAATTTCTTTGGACACGAGGCGTTCCACCAGGAGACCTACGTCAAGGAGCGCGGGTACTTTTCGCAAGGCGCGTCCTCGCCCGAGACCTGGATCTTTCGGGAGATGGCCCAGAACGTCCTCATCGCGTTACGGGTTCTCCAGGCTCAAACGGAAGTGGATGAAGCGCGAATTGGCGCGATGGGACTGAGCCAAGGTGCAGGGATGGCGATCTGGACCGGTGCCCTTTCGCCCATCGTAAAGGCGGTGTGCGCGGACATGCCATTTCTGGGTGCTATGCCGAATACTCTTTCACGAACTGCTTACCGCTATCCCCTTAAAGAGTTAATCGATTTCATGGATACGATTCCGGTGGGGAGGGAGACGGTTCTTCATACGCTGAGCTATTTCGACAGCGTTCATCTGGCAAGCCGCTGCCGCATACCAACACAAGTAAGCCTTGGCCTCAAAGACCCGGCAAGCAGGCCTGACGCGGTCGAGTCGATCTATGAAGCTTTGCCGGGAGAGAAGAACCTCATACGCTATGACTGGGGACATGATTGGCATCCGGAAATGATCGAGAATAACCGTCGATGGCTCGGCGAATGGCTCCGTTAAGCCGAATTGCCTGTGGATTCGCCATCATGCTCTGCGGTATCGGCTGTGGCCGGAGGCCCACATCCCACGTCCCGCTTCCGTCCAGCCTTCCGGCCGATCCATGGAAGCTGATCAGCTTCAATCCTTCGGACAACGCCCCCGCGTGGTTGTCGAACGGCCTGATCGGAATTCGAATCGGGAAGGATGGCTCGGGCTTTGCTTCAGATGGTCGATCGCTTCCATTTTTCAAAATCGACGAATACCAGCCGAACGGAGAGGAGAAAATTTACGAGCTTCAAAATCCCCTCGGTATCCGCTGGACTCTCGATGGACGTCCATGGAACTTCGCCCGATTTGAATCATATCGCGCAGAGATCGACATGCGAGACGGAGTGCTTCGATGTGCTTGGCACACGGAAGGCGGCAAAAATAGGACTATCCTATCGGAGACCATCGTCGACCCGACTCGAGCCATCATCGCTTCCAGATGGACCTTCAGCGGCGGCATCCCGGGCCGAATCGCGTATTGGTCGGACTGGAGTCGTGCCGCCTCCATACTCTCTCGATCTCCCTCTGGATTCGTTTTCGGGTTGGCGCCGAACAATAGCCTTGCCGCAGTCTGGGAGCCACCTCCTACCGCTCATGGACAGGCAACCGTCTTTGAGCGAGTGGTTTCTTTCGGTGCTAATCCAAAAATCGATTCAGGAGCTAGGAGCATCACTTCGGTCGATCCTCCGAAGCCGCCAACCTTCGAGCAAGTGCTGGCCGACTCCAAGAAGGTTTGCGCGAAGCGATGGAAAACCGACATCGAGATCGAAGGGCCCCCCGAAGATCAACTAGCAATTCGATCATTTCTCTTCTATCTTCGCTCCGCAATTCATCCGAGCGGGAAGATGTCGGTGAGCCCGTTCAGCCTCAGTAACCGCCGATACAATGGACACGTTTTCTGGGATGCGGATACCTGGGTTTTTCCAGCCCTTGCGTTCGTCGATCCAATGGCCGCGCGCGCGATATCGGCCTATAGGCTCAAGCGAACCAATCAGGGTTCTGGGTGGGAATTTCCCACAGCTGAGATCAGGTATTCCTGGGAGTCGAGCGTTACGGGTAATGAAGTAGCGCCGGAGCAGTTTCGACACGAAATCCACATCACAGGAGATGTTGCTTTTTCGCTGACTCAAGCAAGCGCTCTCGGATTGGCGGATTCGGTAACTACTGACGGAATCGTTCGACAGGCCGGGGCATTCTATGATCGTCAGGCGAACAACGGCGGGGATGAGAGAGAACTTAAGGACGTGCTTAGCCCCGACGAAAATCACTTCGGAAATAACGATCTATACACAAACTTACTCGCACAATGGTGCAGCGATTCAGGATCTTGGCGAGGCACCCGCCGCTTCAAGCTTCCCCATGACGGAAAGACTTTCCTCACTTATGATAGCGATCCTCTTAGAGCCTACAAGCAGGCCGCAGCCGTGCTCGCCATCTACCCGCTGCAATACCCGACGGCTGAACGGGAGGCCAGAGCGATGATGGAACGCTTTGCCGATAAAGTCAGCCCCAATGGCCCTGCCATGAGCGACAGCGTCCATGCGCTGATTTGGGCCCGGCTCGGGGAAACCGACAAGGCATACGCCACATGGCGAAAGAGCTGGCAAGACTTCACGAGAGCCCCCCTGATGCTCTTCAGCGAAAAGAGAAATCAAGCCGAAACGTACTTTACAACGGGAGCCGCCGGATGCCTGCAAACCGTCCTATTTGGCTTTTTAGGCTTTCGAGTGGATACTATAAAGGAATCCGGAGCACAATGGTCGAAAAAACTCAATGGAGGACGCTGGTTGAGCATCCGGCCAAATCTGCCTAAAGCCTGGAAATCAGTTAAGTTTAAGAACTTTTGCCTCCTCGGCAAACGCTACACTCTGTCTGCCACCCATAACAGTGTCCAAGTGACTCAAGGAGACTATTAAACCATGCCAAATGTTGTCCTGACGATCGATTGCGAAGGCGCCCACCACGATCGTTGCTTCACCCGAGAATATATCAAAGCTTGTGAAAACGAATTCGTCCCCATGACCTGGTTGATTCACGTCAGCATGAAAGACCCGAGCGCGAACACCAAGCTTTACTATCACGAATATGCTCACAAGATTCCGAACTGGCACGAAATCGGGATGAAGGTGAATTTTGAAAACGAACGCGGATATGTGGAGGACCCAAAGGAGCGCGGCAACATCCTTTGGGTCGCCAAAGACACCCTGAAATCGCACCAATTCAAGTGCACCAGCTTCCGGGCTGGTGCATTTGCTCTTTTGCCCAGGGATATTCCCTATTTGGACGAGATCGGCATCGTAGTCGATAGCTCGCCTGTTCCCGATGCCGAATACAAAATGTTCGTCGATTGGCGTGGCGCCCCCCATGAGCCCTATCATAGCGATGCCGAAGACCTCAAGAAAGAAGGCTCGAACCGAATTCTTCACGTGCCAATCGCGACTCACGAAGGCCAGCATGGTTATCTCGACAAGGGTTTTGACAGCATCAAGAATCTGATCGATGCCAACATCGAGCGCGAAGTCATCTGCATCGGGATGCGCGACTACCACGATTCAGTCGCTGAGCTGCAGAAGACCATTCGATATTTCCGAGACCAAGGCGCTCATTTCACCACTCTGACCCAAGCCGCCAGCGAGCACTACGAGCATCACCGCGAGCTCGTCGGTGCTCATTAGATTCGGGCCCGTAGACTTGACAAGGAGCCATCCACCTCGGGTGGCTCCTTCTTTTGCCAATCTCCATAACGGGCAGAGGTCCCGACGCATGGCATTTTGTATGTGATGATAAGAGCATGCAGGCTTATGCGCGGGGAAAGAAAGTGGCCCACAAGCTTCCGTATGCCCTCCTTGTCTCCTTGACCGTGCTCATTGCAGGGACGGTGACCTATTTGACCGTTAGGGCCAACGTGGGGACGCACCAAATCGCTGAGCAAGATGGCAAGCGCACGACGGAACTCAGGGCGTTCGGATTTATTCCCATTCCGGCGACGCCTGACAAGGTGAGGGATTTAGAGGTTAGCAAAGATGCTTTGTCGCAACTGAAAATGATCGGGCAGCCTGCCCCCGGCGTAGATCTTGCAGCGATGCACGATGCTTTACGAGTCATTAGGCCACAGGAGAAGGCGTACTATGCCACCGTGCCGTTTTCCGGTGACCGGTTGAAGGCTGCGAATTATTACGCCAAGATTCTCCGAACCGTGGACCGAAGTGACCCTCTAACCATAACGGGCTACATAGCCGACGGTGCGAAAGTGACGGTTTGCTTCGATGACCTGAGGCCTCCGAATTCCAAACTCCCGCCTTCGAAAGATTGCACGTTTACGCTCACTCGCCAAACGAAGTAGGGACCGCTCTTAAACGACGCCCGGAGGCAGCTTGCTCTTGGGACGCCAGCGCACATCGAGTTGCCTGACGGCGGCCGCTTCATCGAGCCTGCCCACGACTTGCGAAGTGGGGGCATCGTGGAGAACGTCGGGATCTTCCATCGCTTCCCGGCAGATCGCGATGAGGGCGTCGCAAAAGGCGTCGAGCGACTCTTTGGTCTCCGTTTCCGTCGGCTCGATCATGATCGCTTCTGGCACGATGAGCGGAAAATAATTGGTCGGCGGATGAACCCCGTAATCGATGAGGCGTTTGCTGATGTCGAGCGCGCGCACGCCGTTCTTCTTGTAGCGCTGCGCGGTCAGCACGCACTCGTGCATGCAAGGCCGGTCGTGGGCGGGCGGAAGCACTTCGCGAAGCCGAGCCATCACGTAATTCGCATTGAGCACGGCATGGCGTGAGATTTGGGGCAGTCCCTCCCGGCCATAGGCAAGCAAGTACGTGAGGGCGCGAACCTCCATCAAAAATTGACCATACCAAGCGCTCACCCTTCCGATGCTCGACGGTCGATCGTAGTCAAGAACCACACCTTCGGGGGAACCTCTTCGGCGGACAACGGGGATAGGCAGATAGGGCGCGAGGTGCGACTTCACGCCAATTCCTCCGCAGCCGGGACCTCCACCGCCATGAGGGGTGGAAAAGGTCTTGTGCAGATTCAGATGCATACAATCGAAGCCGTGGTCCCCGGGCCGAGTCGTTCCGACCATGGCGTTCATATTTGCCCCGTCGCAAAACACTTGCGCGCCTACTTCATGCAGCATGGCGCAGATCTCAGCAATCTTCGGCTCGAAGAGGCCCAAAGTTGAAGGATTCGTCATCATGAAAGCCGCTACTTCGTTGCTCAGCAGCCCGCGAAGCGCGGCGATATCGGTGTTTCCATGCTCGTCGGTGGGCACCGATTTCACATCGAATCCGCACATGGCGGCCGACGCCGGGTTGGTCCCGTGGGCACTATCGGGAATGAGCACGATCTTGCGTTGCACTGATTCGCCCCGAGCCTCGTGGTAGGCCTTGATGAGCATCAGGCAGGTCAGTTCGCCGTGAGCGCCCGCTAGCGGCTGAAGGCTGATCTCATCGAAGCCGGTGATCTCCTCGAGAATGTCTTGGACGGCGGCAAGCACCTCCAGGTTTCCTGGCACAGTTTCCGGCGGCTGCATGGGATGGGTGAGGGAAAAGCCGGTCAAGGCAGCGGTACGCTCGTTGATCTTCGGGTTGTATTTCATCGAGCATGAGCCGAGCGGGTAAATTCCCGTTTCGATTCCGTAATTGATGTGGCTCAGGTTCGTGAAGTGACGAAGCAGCTCGAGCTCGCCTACTTCCGGCAGATGAAGCTCTCGACGGGTTTCGCCGAGCGCGCTTCGAAGGTCCACTTCGGGAGTATCGGCTTTTGGCAAATTACAGCCAATCCGGCCGGGCGAGCCTTGATCGAAAATCGAAACCGGATCGGGTATTTGCTTGGTGGTCATGACTTCAGTACCGCTCCCAGCTCAAACGCATATCGATCGATTTGCTCCTTGGTTCGGGTCTCGGTAAGGGCAACGAGCAGAGAGTTATCCATGCCGCGATAATGGGGACCAAGGGGCAACCCGGCCATGATCTTCTTATCGAGAAGGGCCTTTTGAACTATCTCCGCATTCTTGGGAAGATCGAGCACGAATTCTCCAAATACCCGCCCCCCGAATCGGCGTTTGGCGCCTGCTTCGGTGAGTCTTTGAAGCGCGTATTGGGTGTTTCGCACCGTGCTTTCGGCGATCGAGCGAAGTCCATTCTTACCCAGCGCGCATAGATAAACAGTGGCCGCTAGGGCCATGAGGGCTTCGTTCGTGCAGATGTTCGATGTGGCCTTCTCACGCCGGATATCTTGCTCGCGAGTTCGCAATGTCATGGCATAGCCTGGCGTTCCGTTTTTGTCGGTGGTCCGGCCCACGATTCGGCCGGGGATTCGACGTACAAACTCCTGCTTGCAAGCGAATAATCCGACAAGCGGACCCCCGTATCCCATAGCAACGCCCAAAGGTTGTCCCTCTCCAACCACGATGTCGGCGCCAAATTCACCTGGGGGATTGAGTAAGCCCATGGCAGCGGGATCGGCAACCACGATCAGCAAGGCTCCTTCCCTATGCGCTTTTTCCGCGGCCGCCCCAAGATCCTCGATCACCCCAAAAAAATTGGGGTATTGGACGATCACGCAAGCGGCAGAAGCATCGACTGCCGAATAATTTTCGGTGTTGCCGGTCGCCGCTGGAATTTCCTCGACTTTGAGCGAGGCGGCCCAGCAGTAGGTCTGCAACACCTGGCGGTAGTGCGGATGGACTGCCTCGCTCACCACGATTTTCGTGCGCCCGTTGACTCCAGCTGCGAGGAGAGCGGCTTCCGCCATCGCCGTGGAGCCGTCGTACATCGATGCGTTGGCGAGGTCCATGCCGTAGAGCTCCGCGATCATCGACTGAAACTCATAGATAGTTTGCAGATAACCTTGGGAAAGCTCCGGCTGGTAAGGCGTATAAGAGGTCAAAAACTCGCCTCTGGAGATGACCGCTGATACCGTCGACGGAATATAGCGGTCGTACAATCCCGCTCCGAGGTACCAATCGAGAGTCGCCGCGCTGTGGTTCTTGTCGGCAAGGCTCTTAAGGTGGAGGAACAGTTTGTGCTCATCCATTGCGGAAGGCACATCCAGCAGGCGGCCGACCTTTAGATTCTCGGGAATTTCGCGGAACAGCTCCTCGATCGTTGAGACGCCAATCGTCTCGAGCATTTGAGCACGGTCTTGTTCGGTGTGGGGGATGTAAGCCATCAATCGGCGAGCGAAGCCCGGTAGCTTTCCGCGTTCATGAGGCCGGAGCCGGCATCGCCCTCCACCCTAATTTTAACGAGCCAGCCCCCTCCGTAAGGATCGGTGTTCAAGAGTTCTGATTGAGCGCCGAGGGCGTCATTTACGGCCACGATCTCCCCCGCGAGCGGAGAATATAGGTCGGAAACCGTCTTCACGCTTTCCACGGTCCCAAAGACATCGTCCTCTCGAAGGGCTCGACCAATATTTGGGAGATCGACGTAAACGATATCGCCGAGCTCGGATTGGGCATGGTCGGTAATGCCGACGGTGGCCGTATCGCCTTCGATGCGCACCCATTCGTGGGTCTTCGTATATTTCAGGTCGGGGGGTACGTTCACGAAAGGAGATTCTACCATTTGGGCTTCGCAGAGCTGGAGCTCTGCGGACCGGGATGCGAAGCTGGAGCTTCGCGCTCCTTATCCGGATTCTAATTCAAAAGGTGGTGTCGGCGTCTCGCCGGCGCGAGGTACGCAAATCAGCCCTCTCCTTCGAGGTACCTTGCTCGCATGCGGCAACTCCGGTTCCTGACCCTCTTCCCGGAAATGGTTCTGGGTGCGTTGAGGCACAGCATGTTGCTGCGGGCGGAAACCTCGGGCTTAGTCCAGTTTTCGGCGATCAACCCTCGCGATTTCTCGACCGATAAACATCGTACGGTCGATGACAGTCCTTATGGAGGCGGGCCGGGAATGGTCATGAAGATCGAACCGGTCGCGCGCGCCATCGAAAGCTTGGAGCTGCCTGAGGATGCCGCGGTCGTCTATACCGATCCAACCGGGGAACCGTTTCGACAGCGGGACGCAGCGAATTTGAGCGCCATGCCAGACATTCTCTTTCTGTGCGGGCATTACGAAGGCATGGACGATCGGATTAGACAGCGATTCGCGACCCACGTCTTCAGCATCGGCGACTTCGTTCTAACGGGGGGTGAGTTGCCCGCGCTGGCCATGGCGGATGCCATCGTGAGGTTGATCCCCGGCGTCCTCGGCGACCCAGGGAGTCTTGAGGAAGACGCTCATAACGACGGTCTTTTGAGCTACCCGCAATTTACGAGACCGGAGGACTTTGAGGGGATGGGCGTCCCGGATGTTTTGCTCGCGGGCGACCATGCGGCGGTGCGACGTTGGCGTCGCGGACAGGCTTTGAAGACCACTCGAAGTCGGAGGCCCGATCTTTTTGCCCGCTCCCATCTGGAAGCGAAAGATCTAGACCTTCTGGCAGGCGATTGAGTGCTATAATCTTTCGTTTGCGATGGGCACGTTTAGCCCCGCATGAAAGTTATACGGAGATACAATGTCCAGGCAAGCAATTTTAGATAGCGTGGCGGCAAGCTGCAAGCGCACCGATCTACCCGATATTCGCCCCGGTGATACCGTACGCGCCCATGTCAAAGTTCGTGAAGCGGGTAAGGAGCGAATCCAGCTTTACGAAGGCGTGGTAATTGCCTGCAAGAATGGCGGAATCTCCGAGAACATCGTTGTTCGGAAGATCAGCAACGGAGTCGGCGTCGAGCGCACTTTTCCTCTCCACTCTCCCAACATCGCAAAATTCGAAGTCATTCGAAAAGGCGATGTTCGAAGGGCCAAGCTTTATTACTTGCGAGATAAAGTCGGCAAGGAAGCCAGGATTAAAGAGAAGCGCTAAGCGTGTCGATCTTTAGTATCTTATTAGCGCAATCGGCCGAGCCGAGCGGCATTTTAGGGGTCATCAACACAGTTGCCCGCACGAAGCTTGGGTATGTCCTTGCCGTGGTTGCCTTTTGCACCGTCCTTCGGCTAATTCTTCAGCCCTACCTCTTAAAGACGGCCCCCCATTTGCGCCAGGGCGGCTTTACGGTAGCGAAGATTTTCAATGAGTTCCTCGATGCCGTGATTTATGCCGGCGTATTTGTTTTCCTCGTCATTCGGCCGTTCTTGGTTCAAACTTTTTATATTCCTTCGGGCTCCATGCTCGATACGCTTCAGCTCCAAGATTACATTATCGCTAACAAGATGATCTATCGCTACTCGGAACCGAAGCATGGAGATATCGTCGTATTCAAGCCACCGAAAAGGGCCCTCTACGAGGGGCAAGGCGATACTGATTTCATCAAAAGGCTCATTGGCAAACCCGGCGACGTCATTGAGATTCGAGAGGGCGAGCTCTATAGAAATGGGCAAAAAGTAAGCGAGCCCTACCTAAAGGACCCTCGAGCGGAATCCGATTTCAGACTCGTGCAGTACCAAGGAAACTACATACCTCTCACCGTCCAAGGCGAATACGTGAACCAGGATCGTAATCGAACGGCCAAGGAATTTCTCATAGAATCGCCCTCGGAAATGGAGAAAATCAAGGCCCTCCCTCCCGCTAAAATTCCTGATGGTTATCTTTTATTTATGGGCGACAATCGCAATGGCTCCTTCGATAGTCGCGGCTGGGGACTCGTGCCACGAGAAAGCGTCATCGGCCGGTCGGAGCTTATTTGGTTCCCATTTGGTCGCTGGCGAATCACGCGCTAAGTTGCTTCAAGGTTTGAAGGTCTTGCCCAGCAAAGCCTTCCATGTCGCCTGCTGGGCGGGTGTCAAGGTTCCAATAACCTTCGCGTCGGCAGCCTTTCGGATGGCGGTCAACCTCGGCCCCACTCGGCGCTCGGCGGCGGCGACTTTCTTATTAGCCTTGACATTCAGCTTGTCCGCCTCTGCTTGATCTTTAGGCTTTAATTTCTTGAACGGCTGAAGCGCTCGATCGACGGCTTGGGCATGCAGTTTCTGGGCCTCCTCGATCGACGAACCATACGTCGTACGTATTTTTTTGAGCTGAGCGGGATCTAAACCAACGCGTTTTGCGACTTCGGCATCGCCGAGCGCACCAGGACCGATGGCTTGCAAGCTAATCTGACCTAGGCGTTTTAGCTGGGGAGGCGAAAGCTTGGCGAACACGAGATCGATCAGTTGCTTTAAGGCACCCGTAGCGGCAGGAGGTATACCTTTCTTCGGGTCAGACTTCGCGAGAAGTTGCTTCATTTGCTCGTTATATCGCGATGCCTCCGCATTCATCGCCTTTCGCTGGGTCTCGGTTAGTCCGATGTCCTTTTGGACATCCTTTCGCATCAACATGATCAAGCTGGCGACGTGGGAATCGAACTGATCGGTGGAAGTTAGAATTCCGCCAAGCGAAACAACCAAGACCACTAAGATATGTTTCACGTGATTAGCCGACCGAGCGATCGCTCACCCAAGACCGATGTGGAAGCACACGGAACGACCTCGATTTCCGCATCGGCCACGCACCTCTTGGCGCGTGCAATGAAGTCAGGCGTAGGGTCGACGCGATGGAGAAGATCGATGGGCTCTGCCTCGCCTTCCTGGCCCAGGCAAAGAACCATTCCAAAATCTCCCGTCGATCCTGCGATGAGCGCCTTGAGGCACTCCAGCTGCTCGCGAGTAGCCCTGCGGACTCGAAGAACGAGGGTGCCGGCGGTAGGCTCCGAAGCGTCGACCGATCTTATTTCTGGAATTGCACTGATCGCCGCCACATCTTCGGCCCTCACTTCGATGGTCTTATCTCCACGGGCTCCTGGACGCTCGCGATGCATGACGACGCCCTTAACCGTAACCACTCGGTCCTTTGCGATCGTTTCTTTTAATTTTGCATATGTCGCTGGGAATACGGTGCAAAGCGCCTGGCCGGAAAGGTCTTCCAGCACCAACGTGGCCATCTTCTCGCCGCGGCTTTTGGTAACGATTTGGCGGAGGCTGGAGATGACCCCGGCAAGGCGAACGGCGGTTCCTTCCTCCAGCTCTATGACTGCCCCGCAGGAATGCGAAGCTTCCTTCTGAATGGCTCGCTCCAAGCCACGCAAAGGGTGGTCGGAGACGTAGATCCCCATCACCTCTTTTTCCATGGCGAGAATTTCATGGCGTGAAAAACGATCTCGATCCGGAAGAACGGGATAGTGCGCCTCTCCTGTTTGCTTGGCCTCGGCAGCGCCACCAAAGAGAGAGTCTTGTCCGGCCTGCCTATTGCGCGCCGCGTTCTCGGCAAAGGCAAGGGCTCCATCAATGAGATCAAGGAGCTTGGCGCGGTTCGGGTCGATACCGTCGAGCGCACCCGCTTTAATCAGCGCCTCGAGTGCAGTCCGATTGAGCCCGGCCGTTTTGGCTCGCTCCGCAAACTCGAAAAGATGGGTAAACGGCTTATCGCGACGTTCTTCGATAATGGCTTCGACGAATCCCTCACCGACTCCCTTTATGGCCACGAGGCCAAAGCGAATGGCTTGTCCCACGGGGCTACTCTCGATGGAGAAATCCGCCAAGGAGCAATTGATATCGGGGGAAAGCACCGAAATCGATTGCCTTCTGCACTCTTCGATAAACGAGGTCACCCGCTCTTCTTTCGAACGATACACGGCGAGTAACGCAGCCATATATTCGACCGGATAATTGGCTTTTAGGTAAGCGGTTTGATAAGCGATAATCGCATAACAAACCGCATGGGCTTTATTGAAGGCATAGCCTGCGAACGGTCTTAGGAGCTCCCAAACTTTCTCGGCTACGGTCGCGGCGACGCCGTTTTGCTCGCATCCTGACAGGAACTCGGCATGCATCGATGCCATCGCGTGCTTATCTTTCTTTCCCATCGCTCGGCGCAAAACGTCGGCCTTGCCCAAGCTAAATCCGGCAAGGGCTTGGACAAGCTTGAGAACCTGGTCTTGGTACACGATGACGCCGTAGGTCTCTTCCAAGATCGGTCGCATGCGTTCGTCCAGATATTCGGGTTTCAGCCTCCCGAATTTGCTATCGACGAACCGAGGAATGTGCTCCATCGGGCCCGGGCGATAGAGGGCCACCATGGCCGCCAATTCTCGAATGCTGTTGGGCTTCAGCTCGATGATATTGCGCTTCATCCCCCCGGATTCAAGCTGAAACACGCCCACCGTATCGCCCCGGGCCAACATCTCGTAAGTTTTTTGATCATCGGCAGGGATATCTTCGAGTTTGAAATCCGCGGCACTCGAGGCGCTGTCTTGGATATTCTTGATCGCTTTGGCGAGCACAGTAAGGTTGGATAGTCCGAGAAAGTCCATCTTGAGAAGTCCGATCTTCTCCAAAATGCCCATCTCGAACGCGGTGATCGCTTGGCCGTCGGCGCCTCGATAGAGAGGGATATGCTCCATCAGAGGGTCTTTACTAATAACCACCCCCGCCGCATGAACGCCCGCATGTCGAGCAAGGCCTTCGACATCCTTGGCGGCCTGAACAAGACTGGCGGCGCGCGGATCGCCTTCCACGATTTGTCGAAATTCGGCGCATTCCTTAAGGGCTCGATCGATTGCCATACCCGGCACGTTCGGAATGGTTTTGCAAATGCGGTCGGTTTCTTGAGGCGAGAACCCCATGACGCGGCCTGAGTCTTTGATGGCGGCCCGCGCTCCAAGAGTGCCGAATGTGACGATTTGGGCGACCCTCTCCTGGCCATATCGCTCAGTAACCCAGCGAATAACTTCGTCTCGGCGGGCATCCTCGAAGTCCATGTCGATATCGGGCATGCTGACCCGCTCTGGATTCAAGAAACGCTCGAACGTCAAGTCATATTCAAGCGGATCGACATCGGTGATTCCGATGCAGTAGCTCACGAGCGAACCCGCCGCCGACCCTCTCACCCCAAACGTGATTCCGCTTTCCCGCGTGAAATTGGCGAACTCGCGAACCAGCAGAAAGTAATCGTCAAACCCGGTCTTCTCGATAACTCCCAGCTCGTAATTTAGCCGCTCGCGAGCCTCTTCGGGATGGCCGGGCGTGCGCGTAGCCAGACCCTTTTCGGCAAGATCGCGAAGGAAGCTGCTCGGCGTGAAGCCCTCCGGCATCTCGGGCTCCGGCATCAACGCGCGCTGCATGCCGAGCTCGACATTGCACATGTCTGCTATCTGAAGCGAGTTTTCCAGCGCCTCCGGCGTATCGCTAAAAAGTTGTCCCATCTCGTCTTGGTCCTTGAGATAGAACTCCTCGGTCGGGAATTTGAGGCGTTTTACGTCATTGAGAAGACTGCTGGTTCCAATGCACAAGATAACGTCATGAGACTTTGCGTCGCCTTTGCATAAATAGTGGGCGTCGTTGGTTGCAATGGTAGGAAGCTTGACTTCGCGGCTGATTTTCAGCAGATCATCCTTAATCGCTGCCTGTTCTGGAATTCGATGGTCTTGAAGTTCGATAAAAAAAGACCCTTCGTCGAATATTTCCTTATACATTCCGGCAAGGGCTTGGGCTTTTTCATAACGCCCCGCCAATAACTCCTGGCAAATCTCACTACCAAGGCATGCGCTCGTGCCGATCAGACCCTTGCTATGCCTCCTTAGTAGCTCATGATCGATCCGCGGCTTGTAGTAGAAACCTTCGAGAGCGGCGATAGTGTGCAGTTTGCAAAGATTTCTATAGCCCTCCAAATCTTTGGCCAGAAGAAGGAGATGGTAGGTCTGGTTTTCTTCCCTACCGCTCTTCACGTGGCGTCCGCCAGGGGCCACATACGCTTCCATTCCGATCAGGGGCTTGATGCCCTGCTTTTTGCACTCGAAGTAAAACTCCATCACTCCGAACATCACACCGTGATCGGTGATAGCGAGAGCGGGCATTCCCAACTCCTTGGCGCGGGACACCATTTCCGGAATGCGGTTCGCGCCATCGAGCAGGCTGTATTCGGTGTGGTTGTGGATATGGACGAAAGACATGGCTCGTTCTGTAGCGCCGGCATCCTGCCGGCAAATCTTCCGAAGCGCCGGCATCCTGCCGGCAATACTTCTATGGGCGTGGGGCATTTTCCCTGCGCAAGTGCCCGCTCTCATTCTGACGAATTTTACGCCTGGAAAGACGCTTTGAAATGCGTCTCGATTCTCGAAAACTTGGCGCCCTAGTCGATCTTCTTGAAGAGCTCCCACGAGGTGTCGGATCGGATCATTCGGAACTGATCGGCAGCTAACCACTCGATTTTGTAACGCGCTACCCGGGGACTGTTCGCATCGGTCCTCCCCTCTGTCCACCTCGCTTCGTACCTGCGCTCCAGGACGTCGCCGCGGACGACGTAATGCCCCTTCGCGACAAACCGGTATTGCATCCGGTCGTCCAATTCGAACGTCCCGTCTTTGCGGTAGATCGCGATTCTGAGATCAGGTCCGTCTGCCGCCCACCGGCCGACGATGCTCGGGTGGCTGCAGCCGAATGATAGGGCGCCCATAAGTATCCAGAATCTCTTATTCATGAGAACCTATTTCCGGTCCAAATGGCAGTGTAAACAAGCACGTTGTAAATGAAATGAGCAATGATGACGGGCCACAAAGACCGTGTGTTGTAGGCGACAAACCCAAAAAGCAAGCCCATAAACAGTGCCTGGCTCATCCCGCTCCAACCTTGATAGATGTGATTGATTCCAAACATAAGCCCACTAAGCAAAATGGATTTCCATGGGTTGCCCCAAAGGTCGATAAACCGCCGCAGAAGATAACCTCGATAGACAAGCTCCTCGAGAGTTACGGCGACGAATAACGACAAAACTACCAGCAAATGAGGGCAACTATATACTTCGCTCAGGGAGAGCGGGTAGAATGAGCCCACAGGCGATAAAGGATGATTTTGATGATTGGGTTGTCCTGCCTGTCTGGGAATCGCGCATGGAGAGATACAACCCAACGGCACTTTATAAGGTTGGAACCATGATTGGTGAGTTGCGGACGATAGCGCCAGGCGCAACCGGCAACGACGTTATGATGACTCTCATAGATGCGCGCATGCGGTCACAGAAATTTTGGGAACTTACAAGCCCAACCTTTTCAGAAGGCTGCAAGAGGGCTGCCAGGGGAGTTTACGAAGCGGTTTGTAGCGTAATGCTTCGTACTGCAGCTCCGGGTGTACCTGTACCGCCAGACCAGCCTTTGACAGACAATGAACGGGAACGATTACGTCAGACAGCCGCCTATTTTGAAACCATATTCCTTGCGGACTGCGTAGCACTATCCCTTTTCAATGTGCCGAGAGTGCTGGCTTATGATACGCTCATACTCATAGAATCAGGTGAGCAGGTTATTCCAGTAAGCCTTCAAGCTCATTTGACCGACGCGATAAAGAAAGACATCCAGGAGTCGACGCGTGCCATTGCATTTGACCTGCCAACCGCTTGCGCGTTTCATATTGCGCGAGCAACCGAAGGGACGATGCGCGAATACCACGTGAAATCCATTGGCCCACTGCCCCCCTGCTATCAGCAACAAACCTTTGGGTCACTAGTCAAGGAATTTGAGAATCAAGGGCTAAATTCAGGGCTCGTTGGAAACCTGAAGCATATTAAGGACCATTACCGAAACCCGATCAGTCATCCAGACGAACTTGTCAGCATCGAGCAATCCCATAAGCTCTTAGGTGTATATGTGGCAGCAATCGTGGACATGCTAGATTGCATCGAACGCGGAACACCATAGGGTTAAGCTGTCTTTCGCTTTTTGATTTGTTCTTCCGCGATTTTGCGATCAAGTTCCTTCTTGGAAACCTTGGCGAGCTTTTTCATGGCTTCATCAAATGCGATGAATTCAGGCAGTTTTGCGCCGCCCGCGCCCTTGCCTTTTCTTGAATTGTTCATGCTCCGGCGGCTAACTCCTTGCCAGTAAGTACCCGGTACGTCAAGCGCCTACCCGCGATGTTTGAGAGCGCCGTTTCAAATCGTTCGGCGTCCGTACCCCTGCGCTCGTTGTACCTGAACGTCTGTTCGTCAAGATATCGGAATAGATGGAACGGCTCGACCGATACATAGGTTCCGCTCAATGTTCGCTTCAAGAGGCTCCAAAAGTTCTCAAGCCCGTTCGTATGAACTTGCCCGTCAACATAAGCGACCGCATGGTCAACCACCATGTGGCGGTAATGATCGTTCAGACCATAATAACCCCAGTGAGCATCACTGTAAAGGTTGGAACCGGGTTCTACACCTGCCTTGACTTCGGGATGCAATACATTTTTGCTCCGTTGAGATACCACTTTGGTCGTTACCTTTCCACCGCGTTGCAGGAAACCGAGAACGATCTCCTTTCCTACGCTTCCGGTACCTGTGATTTTGGCCCGCCGTCTTTCGACGTGCATGTTTCGCGCCTTACCGCCGATAAACGTTTCGTCTACTTCAACATGCCCACTTAGCTTTTCAAAGGTTCCCGTCTGCATTGCAAGCCTGATCCTGTGAAGCATGAACCAAGCTGTCTTTTGCGTTACCCCTACCGCCCGCGCCAATTCGCATGAACTGATACCGTTCTTGGCATTCGTGATAAGCCATACTGCCGGAAGCCATTTGCCGAGCTTGATTGGAGAATCCTCAAAGATCGTGCCGACCTTGATTGAAAATTGCTTGCCGCAGTCCTTACATTCCCACGTTCGGCGTGTCTTAATGAAGGAATGCTTTACTGAACCACAGTGCGGACAGGCGATGCCGCTAGGCCAACGAATTGGCAGAAAATACTCGAACGCTACCTGTTCGTCACTAAAATACTGAATCGCTTCCAGAAGTGAACCCGGCTGTCTCATGAATACATTATACCACGATTTACT
>JBBREX010000029.1:0-20588 GCA_038225245.1 Fimbriimonadales bacterium
TTCCCATGCCCTTTGCACGAGACGCCGAGATCACCGTCGAAAATATGGGATCGGTGCCCGTCATCGTTAGCGGCGAAATTCGCGAAGGGCCCTTCGAATGGGATTCCGCGAGCTACCATTTTCACGCCCAATGGAAAGGCGAGAAAGGTTCGACGAGGCCGATTCGCGACATGAATTTTCTCGATATTGGCGGAGAGGGCTGCTGGGTGGGCTCGAACATGCACATCGCCAACCCTTCACCTGCTTGGTGGGGCGAGGGCGATGAGAAGATCTATGTGGACGGCGAAACCTTTCCCAGCACGTTCGGCACGGGCACCGAGGACTACTATGGCTACGCGTGGTCCAGTCCTGATCGTTTCATGCGGCCCTATCACGCCCAGCCCCGATCGGATGGACCGGGGAATTTCGGGCACTCAAGCGTGCAGCGTTGGCACATTTTCGATCCCATTCATTTCCACAGCTCCTTACGATTCGATCTCGAGATGTGGCATTGGGCAGATGTCGTCGCGACCTATGTTCACACCGCGTATTGGTATGCCAAGCCGGGCGGGCCCGGCCCCGTCGTGGTGGACCGAAAACTGCTCTTGCCTCCCGAGCTTAAACCGCCAGCACCGGTGGCGGGAGCGATCGAAGGAGAATCTCTCACGATCGTTTCGAAGACCGGCGGCGTCACCGAGCAGCAAGAGGGATTCTTCGAGCTCTCGGCGGGCAAGCAGCTTTGGTGGCACGACGCCAAGGTTGGCGACGTGTTGACCTTGCGAGTTCCCGTGGCAGCTTCGGGCACCTACGAGGTGATTGGGTCGTTCTGCATGAACAACGATTACGGGACTCACACGATCTCGATCAACGGAAAAGCGGTGGCGGGCACGTTCGATTTTTATAGCACGACCCTCAAATGGGAGCGCCGATCTCTCGGGACATATCGGCTGAACAAGGGCGCGTTCACCCTTGCCGTCCAAGTGGCGAAGGCGAATCCAAAGGCGGTCCCGCGCAATATGTTCGGGCTCGACTATGTGCTACTCAAGAAGCCCTGAGTGTCTAAAGCTGGGAAATGATAACCTGATCGATAAAAGTACGCCAGGTGTTGGAAAAAATCGGACCTGCAAGCTTTATGAGCAGGCGGCTGACCATTGCCCCGGTACCTCTCTCGATGAACGCGCTTGGATCGCTCAGAGAAACCGTAACGACGTTGTCGAATGAACTAGCGGCTTCTCTATCATCGACTTGCGTAAACGATCCACCATTAGCGTAATTGCGCATCTGTATTACTTGGTGCAACCGCGTTATCGAAACGCGATTTTCCCAACGAATTTGCATCGCCGTGACGAATTGAGATGGCGAACTGAAATTCGCGTCGAGCGTAATCGGTGATTCACTGCGATTCGCGGTAGAACCGTTCCGCACGACGAGATAATCGTCGTCGCTCACAAGCACTTGGGCGAGCCCTCCAGACTCTATGGACCCTCGAAAGGCGTTTATGCTCGTTGGGGGCACTTGTCTTTCCGTCACTCCTTCCGGTATCAATCTAATTGAAAAATTGGCGATCCGATTGTAGAGCGCATTATCGGGAAACCAGTAACTGGGGCTCCAGCCTTCCGACGGTCCTCCATCCTTTATGCCGAACGTAGGGGGATCGTATCCGGAGTCTGTTCTCGTGCATATCAAGGGGCCTCCTTCATCTCCGGCTATTTGGCGCATTCCCAAGAATTCTTCCGAAACACAAATTTTGTCCGGGAAAACAATGTTGGGAATTGGAACGCTGATCGTCTGGATACCGGGCACGATGGGGATAGGCGCGCTTACAAAGATCGGTACCCCCGTCGCCGAAGAATCGGCGTTCTGGTGGTAGATCCTCAGAACAACCTTTTCATCTCCCTGCGGATGATCGATATCGCCGATAATCCCGAGATCGACGGATGATATCGTCCGGTGGTTGCCCTCGAGGAAACAAGCGTCCTCGACTTCGAACGGCGAAACCGTGAACGTAATGTCATTATTATTAATAGATGTACAGTCGAACGGAAGTCTGTTTCCCTCACCAGTCGAGAACGACGCCCCTAAGCTTCGCCACGGCCCTGTGGGAGGGCCACCCACCCCCAAGCAGTTTGTCCCAGGCTGTATTTGGGGGGACTCGGCGCCAATAAAAGTCATCGCTAAATCCGATATCGGGCCGACCGACAAGCTGTGGTCCGATCCGATTCCCTACACTGCCGTCCAACGATCCGCCAGATTGCCAACTCCAAACGAAGCTCGCCGGGACCTCGATATTAGGAAGAAGGATCCGCTGAGCTTGCGTAAAATTATTGGGACCGACCCTCGCAGGCAATTCGGAAGTTTCATAGATCGGGGTAGTGGGACTGCCGGCTTCGTCCACATTATAAAAGCGTATCTTAAAGGTTTCTCGGCCAGTAACATTGGTAACATCCGTGAAGTAGCCGATGATCATCTCGGTCAACACCGCTGGAGCAGATAGCATCACGTCGTCGCCGCGTTCGGGGAGGGTATTAGTCGGTAAAATCGCGTACGTATTCGATTCGCCTTTTGTATTCCGGTAAACGTTTTGGCCGTGGCACACGACGACAAAAATTATCGAGCTCGCGAAAACGAATAGCGCTTTCATGGGGTTGTTCTCCAACCTATATATCGTACTCTAGTTCGGGAGCTTGCAGAAAGGAACTACAACCGCCAAGGCACTGTCTGACTACCGCTCCAAAAAAGCTCTCTGAACAAACCAAAAACTCCCCGCCGCGACAACCACCCAAGAGCAGGCGATGGTCACCACTCCGCCCGCCCTCGGCGAGCGATTCCTGAGCAATGACAGCAACGGTACGGTCGCCAAAACGATGCACATCTGGCCAATCTCGACGCCCGCGTTGAAAGAGAACAAAGCAATACCCAGAGATGCCCGAGGAAGGCCAAACTCGCTCAGCACGCTGGCAAACCCAAATCCGTGGACGAGGCCGAACACGAACGCAAACACCACGCGCAGATCGTGCTTTTCCTTAGAGCCGATGAGGTTGAAGAGACCTACGACCACGATACTCAGCGCGATGATAGGCTCGATCAATCGCGACGGCGGGTTGAGGATGTGCAGAGTGGCAAGAGCGAGGGTGATGCTGTGAGCAACCGTGAAAGCGGTGACGATTTTCAGCAATTGCCAAAGACCCCCGCCCATGAGCATCAGGCCAATGATGAACAAAATATGGTCTGGACCAATGAAGATGTGATAGATTCCCTGGCCGATGAACGTGCCCATGACCTTGCTCGCGGCTTGTCCGGTCCCGATCTTGTGCTCAATTTGGGTATGACCCTCGACGAGGACATCCTGGCGCTTCATCTGCGCGCCCTCATAAACCGAAACAAAAGTTCGGTGCAGCTTATTCTCCGGGAAGAGGGGCCCCGCTACCCCAAGTTTTTCCGGCGTCCAAGACCAAGCGCTCGTAAAATGCAGCTTTACGGTCTTCTCGAACTTCGCGATCTCAAAAGCACCCTGCCAAAACGGAGTCAGGGGACGATCATCTGCAGAGACGTGAAGCCGCTTTGCTAGAGCATCATGAATCTCGGGCAGGTGCGATTGGACATATGCGGCCTCGATGAGGCGATCGGGAGAAGGCGTACCAATCGCGGTGGCTAAATCCGCCGCTTGCACGAGCACAGTGCCTGACAGCCCATCTGTTCCTATTCGGAGATCAAGGAAGCTATAGGGCACGTTATGAGCGACTGCCAAACCGGGCGCCAGCGCCACAAGCAAGCCGAGCAATAACCGGGGAAATCTCAACATGAGCTTGGCGTCGAAGAGCCAGGACAATTCGGGACGCGCTGCCTGTTCGGTGTAACTTTAGACCTGGCTACCCGCCCATGTTACTCGAGAACCGGAGACTCGCGCGCGAATGGTGGCTCCTTATCGGGGCTCGTCTAGGACGTGGGAACGGGAACCCATTCTCTTTTTGTAGAATGGAGTGCCATGCGAAAGACTTTCACGCTTTTAGGTTGCGCCGCCATCGGAGCGCTAGCCGCATTCGCCGCCATCAAGATGGACGGGTGGCTGAGCCGTCCCGGCATCGCTGTTGCCGGTACGGTCTTCGATCAATCTCCCGCGCACAACATCGCCCTCGAACAGATCCAGTCGCCCGTCGATTTTCGAGCAGCGGCCAAGAAGATTATGCCGAGCGTGGTGAGTATCGACGTGATGGGAGAGCGAGAGACCTGGATGGGAGAAAGGTACGTATCACAAACCGCCAGTGGCTCCGGCGTCATCATTTCGCACGACGGATATATTCTGACGAACAACCACGTCGTAGCCCAAGCCCAGGCGGTTCGCGTCCGGTTTTCGGATGGGCGCAACATGGAAGCCAAGGTCATCGGCACGGATTCCCGTTCCGACCTCGCCGTAATTAAGGCCGATGCAGGCAACTTGATTCCCGTGGAGATCGGTTCTAGCAAGAATTTGGATATCGGGCAATGGGTGCTCGCCGTGGGCAACCCTCTTGGCTATGAGGGAACGGTGAGCGTGGGGGTGATCAGTAGCCTCAACCGAACGCTGCCTACTGAAACAGGCGTGCTGATGAACGCGGTCCAAACGGATGCCGCGATCAATCCTGGTAATTCAGGGGGAGCGCTTGCCGACGCCCAAGGAAGGCTGGTCGGTATCAATACGGCAATCGCTAACATCAACGGCGGGAACATAGGCATAGGTTTTGCAATTCCGGTCGACCGAGCTAAGCACGTGGTCGACGATATTATCCACTTCGGCCATGCTCGATATGGCGAGCTCGGTCTTGGCGTTCATCCGCGCTCAGCGCTTTTGGCATCGCCCAGGGCGCGACGCGAACTGGCCGATATGGTGGGTGCGGACCCCCCAAGCAAGGGTCTGATCGTTCGCGAAGTAACAGCTGGAGGTCCTGCTGCCCAAGCCGGCATTCACCAATGGGACATCCTTCTCAGCATCGACGGAAAGGCCCTTAAGGAGCCGGTTGAATTCCTTCAAGCCATGATGGATAAGAAGCCGGGCGAAAAGACGACCGTAAAATTCTGGACCCGAGGAAATACCAAGACGGCTACGGTTGTCCTCCAGGATATAGCATTTAATTAATAAGGGACCTTCCGAGGCAATGCCTCCGTCTAATATAATTGTGGCTGCGCTGGAACAAGCTGACGTCATGTCCATCTTCACCGACGGCCTTCCCCAATTTCTCGATATCCTTCCACCTGTAGTTCGCGAAAAGCTTCAACACGGGCCGGATCTGGACGCCATGATCGAAGTCGTTCTCGACTATGGCCGCCCTGCCGAAGCACGGTATCGCGACCGAGTCGAGCGCATGGATTCGCTCCTCATTTCGGAACACGATATCGATTTTGTGGTGAAGTCGATTGGCGAATTTGGACAAGACAACCGGGCCGGAATCGAACGGACCCTCCATCGTATTTCCTGTATTAGAAATCGTACCGGCAAGATTATTGGCCTAACCTGCCGAGTCGGTCGGGCCCTTGAAGGCACGATCGATATCATCGACGACATCGTCCGTTCCGGCCAATCGCTTCTGCTCCTTGGCAAACCGGGCGTCGGGAAGACAACCAAGCTAAGAGAAGTTGCCCGCGTATTGGCGGATGAGGCCAATCGCCGTGTGGTGATTGTGGACACGTCCAACGAAATCGCGGGAGACGGCGATGTGCCCCATCCAGGCATCGGATCGGCCCGGCGCATGCAGGTGGTGGTTCCTGCAAACCAGCATGCCGTAATGATCGAGGCCGTCGAAAACCACATGCCTGAAGTGATCGTGATCGACGAAATCGGCAATGAGGCGGAAGCGCTCGCAGCGAGGACTATCGCCGAGCGCGGCGTACAGCTGGTCGGCACTGCTCACGGACAAACCTTGGAAAACCTCATGCTGAATCCATCGCTTGCCGATCTCATCGGCGGTATTCAAGCGGTCACCCTTTCCGACGATGAAGCACGACGCCGAGGTACTCAGAAGACGGTGCTCGAGCGCAAAGCGCCCCCTACCTTCGATGTCGTCATCGAGCTTCTAGATTACGACCGCCTCGCCGTCCACCATAACGTGCAGAAGACGGTCGATCTTGTCCTCCGAGGGGTGCCTCCAAGACCGGAGATTCGTGTACGAACGGCGGGCAAGGTCGAGGTGGTCCAGAGCGAAATCGCCCCCGATATCGACTCTCCCGGCTTCAATGCGAAATTCCCAGCTTTGTCCCGGCAGCCCGATGCCCGTGATGATGGCAAGCTGTCGGCACCGGCGCGACAAGCGAAGCCAAGAACCCCGCGAGAAAGCAAACCTGTGCCTCAAATGCTGAGGATCTTCCCCTACGGCATTGCGCGCACCCGACTGGAGCGGGCGATCCGTGAGAAGAAGGCGCAAGCTTATATCACCAACGACATCAGTCAGGCGGACGCCGTGATCGCCATTCGCTCGACGTTCCAAAATCGCCCCTCGAAGCTGCGCGAGCTCAATCGCCCAGTGGCTACCGTGGTCGTTCGTTCCAATGCGTTCAGCCAAATTGCGGGCGCCCTCGATGAGCTCATGCGGGGAAACGGGGTCGATGCGGATGCGGAGGCGGAAGCGATGGCTGAAGTTCAAAAGGGGGTTGAGCAAGTTCTGTCTACGGGCCATGCTCTGGAACTATCCCCCTGTGGACCGCAAGTTCGCAAGCTCCAGCATCAATTCGTTGAATCCCAGCGGCTGGCAAGCGAAAGCATCGGCGAAGAGCCTGGCCGTCGCATCCGTATTCTTCCGACCAAGCTCTAACGCCGAAAATGACTGCTACCTGCTAGCCTCCTCCACCCTTCAAGGGTGCAGCCGGTTTATCTCGGTCTCCCTGTTCCCCGGCGGGGAGGGGGAAAATGAAACCCATGACGTAAGGACGATGCTTATCGTCCAGCTTGTCTTCCATGAGTTGCTTAATCGTTTCTGCATAAAACTTGCGGGCCGCATTGATCGTGTGCTTCCTCTCGATGATGTCGTGGGCAAGGTTGATAGCGAGGAAATTTGCCTCCTCTTTGTCGCATCGCGCGCTCAGCTCGCCCTTTGTGCGCTCGACGACAATGCTCCCGTCGAAGACATTGAGATCGTCGATGAAATTCGGGGGAACGCGAAAATCGATCGCCTGTTTGAGCATGTCGTGGTGCATCGTCGGGAAGTCATGGGGAATTTGTACATTCTCCAACATCGAATATTTCCAGGGTCCGTTGTTCCACCAAACGAGGCGATAGGGAGTGGCCTCGTTCGGTTGTCCATATTTTTCAATTAACTTTCTCGCCGCCCTTTGATTCTCATCCATCCAGCCCGCGAGAATTTTGTCCGTCTCTGCGGCATCCACGTGTGCCGCCGGCATCGTCGCCGTCAATCGTTGCTCGTCTTTTTGGGTTCTGGTTTTGGTATCGCCTTGGGTATAGCCGGCGCCCACCAAACAGACTAAGAGAGCGGTTGCCATGCAAAATCTGCTCTTGTCAAAAGTCATGTTGAAACCTCCTTACGATTTGTTAGAAATAAAATGACCGGGAGGAAGTTCGGACCTTCGGCTGGGACCACGGTGCGCATTAAGATATTCGAGCGTTATGGGGTATGACGGACTGGAGGCATGAATGATAGGTTTTCTTCGATATAAGTTCTTGGGGTTGTTGATATTCGCGCTGTGCCCGATGTTTTCGCAAGCCTTTTCGAACCCTCCACGACCTACCTATCGAGTTCTGTTGGTGGGCATTGGTAAGTATTCTGATCGAAGGTTCTCCGAATTAGATGGAGATAAAGATGTCGAGATGATCGCCAAAGTGCTCACAGACAGCTGGGGAGTTAACGAGAAGGAAGAGATCACGGTGCTCAACCAGCCCGAAAACACTACCAAGGCGAAAATCATGCAAGCGATGCAGGAAAAACTGGTCGATCCTGCAAAAAAGGGCGACGTAATCTACTTCGGTTACTCGGGCCACGGGTGCCAGGTGGTAGACAAAACAAAGCCAACCGGGCTATCCCAAGCCATCGTGCCGATCGATTTGCAGCGTGAAGCCAATGGAGATTTGAAGACGTCGTCCCTGATTACGGGTCCTGAGATAGGCGCCGTTCTAAAGCAGCTCAAGGACAAAGGTGTAACTAACGTCACGCTGACCTTCGATAGCTGCCATTCAGGTAGCGTGACCCGCGGGCTCATTCGCCCCAAGGGCGCAGACAATCCGGCAGTCGTTCGATTTCTCAAGGAGCGGGGAGCAGTCACCGCCGATCCCATCGTCAACGAACCTGGACTGAAGGGCTACGTGTGCATCAGTGCCGCGCGAGCCGATCAAACGGCTTGGGAGGGCCCCGAGGGCGGAAATCTTACCGTAGCACTTCAGCAAGTATTTAGAGACATAGCCGCAGAAGCGGCCAGCAAAAAGCAGGCTCCAAGCTACGCAGCTCTCTATTCACGAATACAGACTCGCATGACCGATCTCCCGAATGGTGATAAGCAAAATCCGGTGCTGGAAGGAGACGCCGATAGAAGGGTTTTCGGCAGCACGTTTACCAAGCCAAGTTCCTCCTATCCAACCTACTTCGCCGGCAACGAGTTGAGGATCAGAGCAGGCGAGGCTCACGGCCTAAAGACGAGGGCTCTGATTGGCCTCTATGTCGCCGATACCGAGGATTTTAGCGGTCCACCAATTGCTACCGCTTTGGTGGCAGACGTGCGCATTGCCGAATCTGGCCTGAAGCTTACTGAAGAGTCAGAAAAAGCCCTCGGCGAAACGGCCCAATCGAAGCTTGCAGCGGCCAGAGCCATTGTCCTCGACAACACGCCAGACGGAAAGCTTAAAGTCTATTTTGAGCCTTCTACGAGTCTTAATAGCGTGATCGAGCCCACCATAAAAGCCCTTTCCATCTTGACCCTTAGCACTAATCCTAAAGACTACGACGTAAAGGTGGATGCGCCGAGAGCAAAGGGAACAAATGAACCTCTCCGGGGATGGACAGTGCTCGACAACGCGGGCGAAGTAATCGCGTCGAATTCGGCGCTTCCGGAGGTGGCCTCAGAAGATTTAGAGCTCAAAAGACTACTGACGAACCTCTCACGAAAGAAGGCGGTCATGGCTCTGGGACCTTCCGATTCAGATGTAGCGGTCACGGTTGAAATCCGATTAGTCAGGGTCAAGACTTTGGGGCCGAAACACGTGTACGCGGGCCCGATGTTGTCAACCATCTCGGATAAGAGCCAAACTCCGCTGCCTTCATTGGGGCCCGAAGATTACTTTGCGATCCAAGTGAGCGCAATCGGCGCAAATGGTCGCAAAGGGGCCTACGATCCCTACATTAGCGTGCTCGATATCTTGCCCAACTCGAAGGTAACCCAGCTTTGGCCCGATCCGAAGCAAAAAGTAAACGATGAAGATCGACGAATCGTAGCCGATGGAAAATGGCGTTGGTTAAGTAATCTAAATTCCGGCCTTACGGAATCCGATGCGAACAAGCAAGTCATCAATGTGTTCGAAGTTAATCCGCAAGATGGCGTTGGGCTCGAACACTTCAAGATGATCGCCACCAAGGAACCCGCGGATTTTGCACCGATGCTAACTCCAGAGCGCGCACGGGGCCGAGGGCCTTCGCACAGACTGGAAAAGCTTTTGCAAGCCTACACTCTTGGCGAGCCGGTAACGAGATCCGGCTCCGTTGGTTCGAATATTAGCGAATGGTCTGTGGCAAAGACTACAGTGCGGGTAATCAAAAAGCGGTTACAACAATGAAGTGCAAATCAAGTATCCTTTCGCCGGTTCGTGGAGGAGGAATGAAAAACGCTATTACATTTGCGGTGCTGCTCATCATTCTTGGAGCAAGTCCTGTTGTTGCCGACGAGAAGCTCACTCAGAGCGTTGTGTTCGATTATTTGACCGGGTTCTTGTATCGAGAGGGTAGCGATGGCAAGCTGGTCCCCACCGGCCATCGGCCGTCCACTTCAGCCGGCAAACCGGTTCAATTTCGAGTTGTCAATTTAAATAGTTTTCGCTATTCCGTCGTGATTTCAGCTCGAAGCTCGCCATTGTTCACGGCGGTACCAGAACAACTAAGCGGCCTAATCGTTAAGTCTAACCAGCCTCTCGACGATAGCGGTATTCAAGCGATTACTTCGAATATCACGTTGCCCAAGGGTGCGGCCAGCCCAAGTCCGAAGGCCTTATTGACAGCCGCCAACGCCATTTCAAGCAATCTAAAAGAGCTGGAGTCTCAAATTGGAGAGCTCGAAGATTTAAGCAATATCGATAACGTGCTCATCAACATAGCTCGAAGCGCTCCCGATCCGCAGCTCACCAATCGTCCTCTTGCCGACCCCCGAGAGCAGAGTAAACCGATCCTTGAAGAGGTCCGGAGACAGGTGCAAAGCGTCGTCGCAGGAAAACTAACGGGCCCCGTGGCGAAAGGTGAAAAGGCACAAGCAAATCCGACTGCCAATGACTTTCTTCGCACCGGGGACGATCTGTTCAAACAAGTCTCCAGAAAATATCAAGAGCTGGAAGACCGGTACGACGATTACCAAATTTACGCGCGGACCCTTTCTGCCAATCTGGCCGTCGCAAAGGGCGCTTCGAATGTTGCGAACGATCCCGAAGAGACCGCCAAGCTCGACTTCCAAGTCGAAAAGCTGAATAAGCGCATTCAAGATCGATTTTCATTAGCCACCGAGAAGCTTGGCACCTTGCGTGCACAGAGCGAGGATCGTCGCAAGAAGCTCGCTTCCGCGTCCAGGATCTACAACCGGATCATGTCTGAAGATATCTTCGAAACGAGAAGCATTCCGATTAGTCCGCAGGGTGACGTCGTGAGGTTCACGATTCAAATTACGCCCTTGCCGGAACCTGGGCAATCAACTCAAGCGATCGGCAAGGGACCGAGCGAGCAAACCCAAACGAATCAGCCGCCTCCGGTCGAAGTGGAAGTAAAGGTTACCGGCCGCACCAAAATCGACTTCAGCACGGGTCTATTTTTCACGAATCTCGTCGATAAAGATTACTTTGCCTCCAATGAGAACGGCCAGACAGTGGTGCGCTCAAAGGCGAGTGATAAGTTCAGCGCTTCCCTAGGAGGGTTGCTCCATCTGTATCGAACAAGTAGCTCGAGTTTCGTTCCGGCACTAAGCTTTGGGATTGGCGCTTTGGATCAGGGCCCCCAGTACTTTCTCGGCATGAGCGCGATCGTGGGAGAAAGCCAACGTTTCATCTTTACCGTGGGCGTAGCGGCCCGTAAAGTGCGTCGCCTTGCCGGAAGCTTGGAAGAGGGTGGCCAATTTGCGGGAGGCGGCGACGTGCCGACCTCATCCGTATTTCGCACCGGTTTATTCCTCGGAGTCAGCTTCAATCTACGTTGAAGTGGTGGGCGGTACAGGATTTGAACCTGTGACCTCTTCGGTGTGAACGAAGCGCGCTACCACTGTGCCAACCGCCCTTTTACGTTCTGGCCTCTATTATGAGTCCCCAAACCACCCCTTATTATCGTTTCAGGCTACTAACCGATAATAATGGCGTTCGAACAGCGCCTCTAGTAACGTCCGGCGATAATAAAGTCCGGACAAGCATACGGTAAAGTCAACGAATGTCGGAGCCGGCTCTTACTTATAAAACCGCGGGTGTCGATATCGACGAAGCCGAGCGAGCCCTTCGCGCTGTATCCGAACCAATTCGAGCGACCTACGACGACCGAGTGTTGGGCGGCGTCGGCGCTTTCGGGGGTCTCTTCGCGGCCGAGTTTCCGGATTTCGAACGGCCGGTCCTGGTTAGCAGCATCGATGGTGTTGGAACCAAGACTAAGATAGCGGCCATGGTTGGGGACTTTTCCGGCATTGGGCAGGACATCGTCAACCACTGTATCAATGACATCCTTTGTCAGGGGGCAAGACCCCTCTTTTTCCTCGATTACTTTGGCTGTTCACGGCTTACCGGTGATATGTTTGAGGCGGTCGTACGAGGGGCGGCGGAAGCTTGCCGCACTGCCGAATGCGCTCTAATCGGAGGAGAAACCGCCGAGATGCCGGGAATCTACCATGACGACGAAATCGATGTCGTGGGGGCGATCGTAGGGGTTGTGGAATGGAATCTCAAGTTGCCTCGCGGAAAAATGAAATCAGGAGACGCCATTATCGGAATTGCCAGCAACGGTCTCCACACTAACGGTTATAGCCTGGCGCGACGCGCGTTGTTCGATGTCGGAGCTCATTCTGTGCGAGACGCCGTTCCTGGGCTGGCCAGCACGATTGGTGAAGAATTGCTTCGTCCCCACCGTTCCTATCTGGCTAGTGTGCTCCCCATCATCAAGGAATTACCGGACGTCTATGCCGCTTCTCATGTCACTGGCGGAGGATTCTATGCAAATTTGCCGAGAGTTATGCCATCCGACGTGCAAGCCGTTATCGAACGTCGCACCTGGACCCCTTTACCGATCTTTAAATTGATCCAAGAAGCAGGAAATATCTCAGACGGGGAAATGATGCGCACCTTCAATATGGGGATAGGCATGGTGCTTTTCTCGAGTCGAGAAATCGCGCCATCGGTTTTGCAACGGCTCAACCAGGCGGGCGAGATGGCCGCCATCATCGGCGAAGTTCAGGATGGGCCGCACGACGTTCAGATCGTTTGAGGCGGTTCAGGTTCTGCCTCAGGAATTTCCGGCGCTTCTACTTCGTTTGTTTCGATGTGAAATACAAACCGGGCATTTCCCAGCGCAATCTCAGAGCCGTCCGCAATACCTGACTCCTCGATCCGCTCAAAGTCGTCTTTCAATACGTAAGTTCCGTTGGATGAGCCGAGATCGCTGATCTTCCATTCCCCGTCTTGCAGGGTAATCCGGGCATGTTTTCGCGAGACATAGGTACCTTCCGGGATGTTGCCTAGATCGATGTCGATCGGACCCACTGAAGGATCGAATCGGCCGATGGTCGCCGGCGGATGGACCTCGAAGCGTTCGTCCGTCTCTTTGCCGTTACGCTTAACCACGAGGAACGCCACACTTCCCGTTTTCGGATCCGCCGTCGGAGCCTCGGAGACGACTTCCTCCTGCTCTAATTCATGCTCGCCGAGTGGAACTTCGCTCATAAATTCTCCTCATCTTGTGCCCAATCCAGCCCAGTGCACAAATCGTTGCCGACGTCGCCAAGCCAGGAAGCAAAGTTCCCAGCATAAACCTGTGGCCGGAAAACTCAACTTCCAGGTTATCGTTTCCCACGCTCTTACCGTACCACAGCCAACCAAACGCAACCGCTGCCGACATGATCATCGAAATCACCACAATCTCTGATGACACGGCGCGGCTCCCTTTGGTGAGATACCCGAACGTTACCGGTAAAAGCAGGGCGCCGATTGCCGCTCCGCCCCATTGGAACCATAAGTCGACCACGCTTCGGATCGTCAAAGCGATACCGACCGCCAAAGCGCACGCTAGAGCAATTCCGACTTGCGACCACCTCCTGACTATCTCGTCGCTATTTTGCGGAAAGATCCGGCAAATGATTTCCCGGCCAATGGTGGCCCCGCTTACTAATGCGTAGCTCACCATCGCGCAAGTTATCGTGCCTAACATTCCGCAGAGAAAAATCGCTTTGAGACCGGGCGGCAGGATCTGCTGTCCGAAAAGTGGAAATACCGACAAGTGTTCAATCTTTGTAGCTGCCGCTGGAAGAACCGGCATAAATGAGAGAGCGTACATTCCGGTAGAAATCGTTAATATATCGAAAACAAACCAGCAAAACGCCGACACGATGACTCCTCTACGCCCGATCGCCGGGGTCGATGCGCTCGCTGCCCGCTGGTGAAAACCAGGATCGACGAGCGTCCAGGCTCCGAGGATCAGAAAGCTCAGCACATAGGGCCACCCCGTGCCTCCGTCGAGCGACAAAAGCTCCGGGCGTCCGATCGACTTCCATGCGCCCAGCGGGGGTTTCAAATGTACGCACTGTATCACGATAACGCCAAACCCGATATACATCATGATAAAGGCAAGGAGAGAGGAGCGCACGTCCGCCAGCAAGCCTCCTTTGTACAAGAATAAGGTGCCGACAAGCGTCGCAAAAACTACGCTGACAGCCAAACTCCAGCCGCTGAGCAGCATCGCCAGGACTCCAAGCATCAGCACGTGAGCAGCGGGAAGCGCGAGCAGCAAAATCAAAAATGCCCCAGTCAGTCCCGCTCCCCGCCCGTACAGTTGCTCGAGTCTTTCGGGGATGCTGATCGGCGTTTCCGACCGAACCCGGGTGGAAAAGAAAAGAGCATAAATGAGGGCGAAGAAATAATAAGGAACGCCAAGTAGAACGAAGGTCCCCAATCCAAAATAGGAAACCGATTCTCCGACCCCCAGGATCCCTCCATACCAGCTGCAGACCAGGGTCGCCACGAACATCGGCAATGAGAGATTTCTTCCAGCGGCAAGAAACTGGAGGACCGAATGGTCGCGCAATTTAGCGGAAAAACCGAGGGCCAAGAGAGCAGCCAAGAAGACGCCAACTATGATAAGATCGAGGGGACCAAGGGTCAGTTTCGGCATGCTACCAAAAAGGCATTTCCTTCTCCGGGTACTCGATAAACAGAAGCGCCGAGCCCTCTACGATCGAGCACTCGATTTTGGCCGATTCAGCTTCATTCGAGATGCTCACGAGACCGTGAGGATGAAGCGTTGCTTGATCGAGGGGCCACTTCACCCCGGTCAGATTCACTCCCAGGCAGGGCGCCAAGGGCAGTAACGATATTCGACGACCGGCTGCCGACGGATAGCTAACTGCGCGGGCAGGCGATATGATCCAGCCAATACCGCGTCGATAAGCGAAGCGTACAGCTAACTGGCTCCTCGCCGCACTGTAGAGAGTGGAGAGCACATGATCGGGCAAATCGCCTTCCACGCCAGCCAGCGTTATCGATCTTTCTCCAAGTTCGTAAGCGAGGGCGAGAAGTTTATCGCAATCGGTGGAATCCTGTTCGGGTGCATGATGCAACTTAGGCCCTTGTACGTGGGGCTCGATGCTATCGAAATCGCCTACGACGCAGTCGATGTCGAGAGCTAACTTGCCAAAGGCGTTCGCGGCCCCGTCTGCAGCGAAAACCATTTCGGCCGAACGCACCCACCGGCTCAGCATTTGGTCGGAAATATCTCTGCCCGCCAAGACCCCCAGCACGCGTTCCGTCACTCCGACAGTGTATCCGTTGGCCTGCACAGCGCGACGAATGGACACGACTTCCCGGTTACCCACCGGCCACGGTGGAAAACCTAGAAAAATTAAGTAAATTCACCCTCTAGCAAGGATTAGTAAGGATCTACACTCTATTAAGCATTATTTGCCCATTTTTCGCCGCGTCTCCCTATTGCGCCCGATGAGAGGGCTGTGTATAATGCAGTTCCACTACTGAGCACCCCGCTTTTTTGCCGTCATGTTAGACCAATATTCGTTGGAAGATCGCGAAGATACAATCCGCCTTGGAGGTGCCTGGAGCACCGTTATAGCTCGAATCGAAAGAGATGTCGCTCCAACGGTATTCGACCGTTTTCTGCGCCCTCTGGATCCAATTGGGCTGGAGGCCGGAGTTGCCATCGTTAACGCTCCCGGCTCGTTCGTCCAAGAAGTTGTCCGTGAACGATATTTGGCGCGGATCCAAAGGGCTTTATCCGATGAGCTTGGCGAGCCGGTTATCATTGAACTTCGGTCAGAGCCACGAGACAAGCCGGCCATGGAAACGCTGTCGGCCGCAATAAGCCAACCTCTGAGCTCCGAGCAACCCCAAAAATTTAAGCCGATCGAACGCTACCGCTTCGACACATTCGTGGTGGGACAAAGCAACCGATTAGCCTATGCCGGATCGAAGGCAGTCGCCACCGATCCGGGCACAAAATACAATCCGCTCTTCATTTATGGACCGTCCGGACACGGGAAGACACATCTCCTGCATGCCATCGCCCAATCATTGCTCTGGCGTGACCCGAAATTTTCCGTCGCCTATGTCACCGCTCAGCAATTTGCTGAAGAATTCGTCCACGCCCTTCAAGAAAGGCGAATCGACCAATTCCGTCGCCAGCAACGGAGCGTCGGCGTTTGGCTACTCGACGACATCCAATTTGTAGCAGGCAAAGATAAAACGCAAGAAGAAGTTTTTCATACATTCAACCACCTGCAGCAAATCGGCAAGCAAATCGTTATATGCTCCGATAGGCCCCCCCGCGATCTCTTTCTTATGGACGAGCGTCTACGGTCGAGATTCGAGTCCGGGCTAGTTGCCGATGTACAGCCCCCGGATACGGAAACGCGTTGCGCGATTCTGCTCAGCAAGGCAAAGCTCGAAGGGATCGAAATAGAGCACGAGGTCGCCATGTATCTCGCCGCCGAGGTTCCCGGAAATATTCGAATCTTGGAAGGGGCGATGACGAAAATCGCCGCTCAAGCAAGCATTGAAGACATACCGATCGACCACGAACTTGCCAAGAGAGTTGTCGAATCCTATTATCGAGCTGCCGGTATGGCCAAACCGAGCTTTACCCAAATTCTTGACCTGGTCGGGAAGCACTATAAGATTCCCCTCGAAGAAATCCGTGGGATATCTCGGAAGGCGCCTATCGCCCACGCTCGCCACGTGGCCGTATACATCACGAGGCAAATTACCGGAGATAGTTGGAAGCACATCGGGTCTCTCTTCGGAGACCGCGACCATACTTCGATGATGCACGCTTATCAAAAAATCGGCGAGATGATGTCCCGCGACAAGGATATGAATGCGGTTGTGAAAATGCTCATTCGCAACGTGTATCCGGAAAACTGATGATCCTCGAGCGGATGACCTGGCAAGAAGCCAACGATGTTTCGCGTGAAGCGCTCGTGCTTATCCCGACAGGCAGCCTCGAGCAGCATGGGCCGCACCTCGCCATGTTTACCGATACGTTATTGGCGACGGCCGTCGCACAGGCGGTGGAGGCGAATCTCCCCAACCAGGTCGTGCTTACTCCAACCCTTTGGCTTGGAGCAAGCGGGCATCATCTCGCTTTTTGCGGGACTCTTTCCGCATCGTTCGATTCCTATATTGGCGCCCTACAAAGTGTGGTGGAATCACTCACCCCGCACGGCTTTCGAAAGTTTTACGTGCTCAACGGCCACGGCGGAAATACCGAGGCAAACGGCGTTGCCCTTCGCATGCTAAAAGCCAAATATGTCGATCGAACATTTGGCCATTCAGGCTATTTTGCTTTTATCACAGACGCCGCGAAGACAATCCTCGAGGGGCCGACGAAGGAAATGCGGCATGCCTGCGAGGCAGAAGCAAGCCTGATGATGTTTCTCCATCCCGATCGAGTTCGCCGCGAAAAGCTCCGAGATGATGGCCTCATATCAGATCCACCGGTCAAGGGGGTAATCCATCATTTCGACGAAATGACGGAGGAAGGCTCGTACGGTTATGCGACTTACGCCACGCCTGAAAAGGGAAAATTGCTCTTCGAAGCTGCCGTAGCAGGAGCGGTCCAAGAAATAGAACGAATAGCCGGCGGATACGTGCTGAAATCTAATACCATCTAGCTTCCGTTTCCGGGTACTGTGGAATTCATGAGATTTTGCCGAATCGCCGCATGCTGCTTCGCAAGCTTCATTTTTATTTTTCCCGCTTCCGCCCAATTTGGTAAAGGTGTGTCCTGGGGGGTTGAGGCCGGAGCTTACTTTCCAACCGACGCCGCCATTCGCGACGCTTTCGGAAGGGCTTGGTTCAGCTTTGGCATTAAACCGGTTCGTATCAGCACTCGGGACAATTGGAGCTTGATCGGAGACCTCGCCATTACCACGCGTAGCGAGAACGGCAACAAGCTCGCGATGATACGTCCCACTTTTGGCGTCCTCAAGCTTTTCGGCGACGTAACAGAGCCGGTGCGTCCTTATTTCGCCATCCGAGGAGGACCCGCCTACATCGACTATGCGATTAATATCGGTCCTCAACATTTCTCGAATAAGCGCATCGGACTGGACGGCAACGCCGAACTCGGTGTAATTTTCAATCAGCGGTTTGCCCTGTCCCTCCGATACGACGCCATGAGCCAATTCGATGGCTTCAAGTTTAATGGGTTCACGCTCAGCGGAAGTCTCGTCGTCGCAAAATTCTAGCTTCATGTCGAAGAACTCTGAAAGCACGCAGACTGACCAGGAGCGTGCTTTTCTCGTTTTCGTGAACGAGGAGGAAGACGAGGACGCGTACATCGAACTCGAACTCAAAGGCCTGTGCGAAGCGGCAGGAGTCGAGGTTACCGGCAGTGTCCGGCAACGACTCGACCGCCCCTACAAAACAGCCTATCTTGGGTCGGGAAAGGTGGAGGAGCTCGCCGCTCATGTCGCCGATTCCAAGGCCAATCTAGTCATCGTCGATGCCGAGCTGAGCGGAACTCAGGCTCGAAACCTGGAAGAGGCGGTCAAGCAAAGAGTCATCGACCGGACTCAACTTATTCTTGATATCTTTGCCTCCCGGGCTCGTACGCGTGAGGGACAGCTTCAAGTTGAGCTTGCCCAACTGAGCTACATGATGCCGCGACTCATGAGCGTCTACACAAAATTCGAGCGGCAAAAGGGCGGCATCGGCATGCGGGGGCCTGGCGAAACGAAGCTGGAAAGCGATCGCCGCGTTGTCCAAGACAAAATCGCCCGCCTTTCCCAAGATATCGACGACCTGAAGATGCATCGCGACCAGCAGCGGATGAGCCGTCGAAAACATCCTTTCCCGTTCGCCACCATCGTCGGCTACACAAGCGCTGGAAAATCCACGCTTATGAATCGGCTCAGCGGAACCGATCTGTTGGCCGATGCCATGCCTTTTGCAACCCTCGACCCCACCACCCGCAAGGTTGATTTGCCAGACGGTTATAGCCTCTTTCTTACCGACACCGTCGGTTTCATTCGGAACCTCCCCACCAACCTAATCGCCGCATTTCGCTCGACCTTGGAAGAAGTGACCCACGCCGATTTCATCATCCACGTGATCGACGCCAGCTTATCGAACTGGGAAAGCCAACGGGACGCCGTCATGGAAACTCTAGAAAAGTTGGGAGCTGGTCAAAAGCCTTGTCTGACCGTGTTCAACAAAGTGGACCTTCTAAAATACGGCGCCCAAAGTCGCCGACTGGTAGCAGTGTGGCCGAATTCCGTCTCCATGTCTGCAATGAGCGGGCTCGGCATAGACGATTTCCTCAAATTGGTCGTGCATATGGTGCGCGAGCATCTTGGTTTCGTACGTGCGCTTGTGCCTTACTCGGCGAGCGCGCTTATCGAAGACTGTTACCGCTTTGGGCGCGTCCTTGTCGCCGATTATCGTGACGAAGGCATCTACTTAGAAGCCGAGCTCGTGGCAGAAATGCGAGCCAAACTAGAGATATATGCCGTGCACCCGGCGTGAGCGAAACCTTTCCGATTGGTTGTCGGCGAGCGAGGCGATGCTCGAAAAAGCAGGAATTGAATCAGCCCGCTTGGAAGCGCAGATAATCGCCGCTCATCTTCTTGGACAAAGCCGCAGTTGGGTTCTCGCTCACCCAGACCAGCCGGTCGCCGAGAATTTTGGGGAAGATGTTCTTGGCCGTCGCCTGCTGCGCGAACCGCTTGCCTACATTCTTGGCTGGCGCGAATTCTACGGTCGTCGGTTTAAGGTTGGTCTGCAGGTCCTGATCCCGCGCCACGAAACCGAAGTCCTCATCGACTACGCGATCGAGCATCTGGCCGGGCACCCGGAAGCCAAAGTCTTAGATTGGGGAACGGGCTCCGGCTGCATCGCATGTACATTGAAACTCGAGCGTCCGCTTGATTCCGTTTGGGCTATTGAGAACTCTTCGGAAGCGTTGAAGGTTGCCCAAGATAATGCCGAGTACTTGGGGTCATCAGTCAATTTTTGCCTGTCCGACGGCTCGAAAGGAATGCCACCGCAAATCTTCGATCTTATCCTTTCCAATCCTCCCTACATCGCGGCAAGCGAGCTCTTGGCCCCCGAGCTGTATCATGAGCCGGCGGAAGCCTTGTTTGCCGAAGAAGACGGCCTCGCCCACTATCGACGAATAGCGCAGGAATGCAAGGACATCCTGGCTCCAGGCGGAATTCTTCTCCTCGAATTGCCCGATGGAAAGAGCGAACAAGTTATCGCCTTGTTCGAAGAGCAAGGTTGGACGAAACTTGGGACGCGCAAAGACCTCGGTGGGATGGTGAGGGCGCTCGCTTTGCACCTGCCATAATCTTCGAGAAATGCAGATCGTCGTCCCCGACGAATTCAAATATCTTTACGTGCAAAGCCCAGAACGGCCTATCGTAAAGATTCCCGCCGATGTCTTACGCGCCGCTGCCAAGCCTATTGGGAAGATTAATACGAAAACTCGCCAGCTGGCCGAAACCATGATCAAAACCATGCGTAAGGCCAACGGGATCGGCCTCGCCGCTCCCCAGCTTGGGGTTTTGTCTCGCATGATCGTCATCGCTCCCAAAGGAATGCGCGCCACTCCGCTAATCAATCCCCAAATTACTCTTGCGGAAGGTGAAATGACGGGAATCGAGGGTTGTTTAAGCATTCCCGGCCTTTACGGCGAGGTCAAACGAGCATTGAAAGTCCATGTGGAGGCGTTCGACCTAAAAGGCCG
>JBBREX010000030.1:0-20511 GCA_038225245.1 Fimbriimonadales bacterium
CGAGCAAAGGGCTGAGCTTGAGCCCCGCCAGCGATTTCGTTGCCAGCCGCTCCGCCAACAGGGATGGGTTTGGCTGGTAGTCCGAGGGACGGGTCGAGCGCCGTCCTTGCACTCTTCGAGAGGGGTCGGCGAAGACGTAATCGAACTCGTCGAGGGCTTCCAGCCCGTCCGATGCGCGAATCTCCGCGCGCAGTCCCAGCGCCCTTAGGTTATGCCTGGCGTAGGTCGCGGGCTCGGGATCGATTTCGAATCCAACAGCCGGTCCTCGTTTTGCCAAACCGATGAGATCGCCCCCGATACCGGCTGTCAAGTCGGCCACCGCCGCGCCCTCTGGAAAGCATGAGGCGTGGTAGAGGGTGATTTGCTCGTGAGTCGCCTGCTCGAGCGCTTCTCGAGTAAACAGCATGTGCTCGGCATGGCTGAATTTCTCCCTCGCCCTTTTCCTGAGAGCCCATTGAGTAAATGCCCACCGAGCGTCTTCCGGCGTGGTTTCTTCCGCCACGCGCTCGATATTTTTGGCGGAAAGTGCGGCCTCTCTTGCCATCTCTAGCGCGCGCAGTCGATCTCTACTCAGGGTTTCGTTCATCGGAGCTACGCAAGGCTCGGTATACTCTAAGAAGTTCTGGCACCATTGCTTTCAAGACATTGTTGCACTGGCGGTAGGGCACGAAGAAGATCATGCGCAACTCGAACGGCGAACTCAAAATCGAAAACCGGCTGAAGACTTGGCGGGAGAAGGTCGGCCTTGCCGAAATGCTCAAGGGCGGGGTCATTATGGACGTCGTCAATCCGGATCAGGCAAAGATCGCGGAAGCGGCGGGAGCAGTCGCCGTTATGGCCCTCGAGCGCGTGCCTGCCGACATCAGGCGGGACGGCGGCGTTGCCCGGATGAGCGACCCGGAAATGATTATCGGCATCAAGGAAGCGGTCACCATCCCGGTCATGGCGAAGTGCCGCATTGGTCATTTCGTGGAAGCGGAAATCCTCGAGGCGCTCGAAGTGGATTTTATCGATGAGAGCGAGGTCCTGACCCCCGCCGACAATTCTCACCACGTCGATAAGCATGCTTTCACCGTTCCCTTCGTATGTGGCGCGCGCAATCTAGGCGAAGCGTTGCGGCGTTGCGGCGAGGGCGCGGCGATGATCCGTACCAAAGGCGAGGCGGGCACCGGCGACGTGGTCGAAGCGGTCGCCCACATGCGAAAGATCATGTACGAAATTCAAAAGGTGCGAGGCGCCCGCGAGGACGAGCTCCACACGGTGGCCAAAGAGATTCAGGCTCCCCTGGAATTGGTGAAGATCGTCCATGAAACCGGCAAGCTGCCCGTCCCCAATTTCTCTGCCGGGGGGATCGCCACTCCCGCCGACGCCGCCCTTATGATGAAGCTGGGCGCGGAAACCGTCTTCGTGGGTTCGGGCATTTTCAAATCAGGCAACCCTGAGCGTCGAGCTCAAGCGATCGTGGAAGCAGTTCTCTTTTACAAAGATCCCAAGAAGCTTGCCGAGATCAGCCGCAACTTAGGGGAGCCGATGGTTGGCATTAGTGTCGGCTCGCTCGCCGAAAAAGAACTTCTTGCCACGCGCGGCTGGTAAGTCTTTTCTGTCTGAAGATTTCTTCTGAGGCTTTTGCCGGCGATGCCGCGTCCCTTGGTCTAGTTCGCGGCCTATCAGTCGTGAGCCAAAAACCACGTCGATGGAGCGGAGAAGAGGATTAGACATGAATCCAGCCAGCCTTTTTCAAACTCAAGCAAGCATTAAAGTCATTGGAATCGGGGGAGCAGGCGGCAATGCCGTCAATCGCATGATCCAGGAAGGACTTGCCGGCGTGAGCTTCGTCGCCATGAACACGGACGCTCAGGCGCTTCAACAAACCCATGCCACCCGTAAATTGCGCATCGGCGATAAGGCGACTCGGGGACTGGGGGCGGGAGGCAATCCGAATGTGGGCGCGGAAGCAGCCAAGGAGAGCGAAAAGGCGATCCTGGAGGAGCTGGAGGGCATCGACATGGTGTTCATCACCGCCGGCATGGGGGGCGGAACCGGCACCGGAGGCGCTCCCATCGTGGCCGAGTATGCCAGACGACTAGGAATCCTCACCGTCGGAGTCGTGACCAAGCCCTTCCTCTTTGAAGGGCCAAAACGCCGACGCCTGGCGGAAGAAGGGGCGTCCGAGCTGAAGCAGCACGTGGATACCTTGATCGTCGTCCCGAACGACCGCTTGCTGGGATTCGTCGACAAGCGAACGACCATGCAGCAGGCCTTCGCCGCCGCCGACGATGTCCTTCGCCAGGGTATCCAGGGTATCAGCGATATCATCCTTTTGCCCGGCATCATCAACGTCGATTTCGCCGACGTTCGGACCGTGATGAAGGATGCTGGCGTTGCTCTGATGGGCCTCGGCAAGGGCAGCGGAGAGGATCGGGCGCGGCTTGCCGCTCAAAACGCCGCCAACAGTCCGCTGCTCGAAACCAGCATTTCAGGAGCGAAGCGCCTGCTTGTGAATATCAATGCGGGCGCCGATTTCAGCATCGGAGAAGCGCATGAAGCGATGGAATATATCCTTCAGTACGCGGATTCCGAAGATGCGGAAATCTTCATGGGACATGTCATGCGAGAAACCCCCAATGGCGAAGTTTTTGTCACTCTGCTCGCGGCGGGCATGGAGGCTGGCGCGACGATGCGAGACCCGGACGTTTTCCCCACGTTCGAGTATCGCTCGATGGGCCAAGGGGCGTCGACCAAGATTCCGACCCCTATACAACTCGACGAGATCGACCTCGACATTCCGGCATTCCTGCGCCGCCAAAAGCTCGGCGGATAAACGTCTTTTCATGCAACGACTGGTCCAACGATAGCCCCGTCGCAAGGCGGGGCATTTTTTTAAGTCTCTAGTGGACCACCGTCATTCTGAGTCTGCACTCAAGAATTCCACCTTATGAGATTTCAATAATCTCAATAATTCGCTTAAGTCGCTGGTCATCGGGCGGAATCCATAGTTCGCGCAGCTCTACCAGCTTTTGCAGCCGCATCTCAGGAGTCAAGTTCTGCCAATAGCGTCGATCGGCTTCCTCCGCTTCCTCGCAGCTCAAAATCTCGAAGACCCGCTCGATCCGCTGGATCGGTCGTTGATCCATGCTCGAAGATTACCTTCGCACCCCAAACTAGGGCCAGGCGTAGAACTAGATGCGAGCGCGGTGCCGGGTCTCCCGGGCGGGCGTAACGCAACACAAGATGAAAACAGAAGTACTAGAGGCAACCTCCGACGAGGTTCTCGACCGTTTTGCCAACCGCGAATACAAAGAAGGCTTCGTCACCGACATCGAGAGCGACACCTTCGCTCCCGGGCTCGATGAAAACGTAATCCGGGCCCTTAGCGCCAAAAAAGACGAGCCGGAATGGATGACCGAATGGCGTCTCAAGGCCTATCGCCATTTCCAGACCATGAAGCCACCTCATTGGCCGAATGTCCACTACACGGAGCCGGACCTCCAAGCCATCAGCTACTACTCGGCGCCTAAAATGAAGCCGCTCCTCGATAGCCTCGAAGACGCCGACCCCGAGCTGCTTCGAACGTTCGAGAAGCTGGGAATTCCGATTACGGAGCAGAAGCTTCTTCTGAATGTCAAGGATGTTGGCAGTTCGCAGTTAGCGGTTAGGGGTTCCGAGGCAACGGCCAACGGCCAACCGCCAACCGCCAACGTGGCGATTGACGCCGTCTTCGACTCCGTTTCCGTCGCCACCACCTTCAAGGCCAAGCTTGCCGAAGATGGAGTCATTTTTTGCTCCATCAGCGAAGCCATCCGCGAGCATCCCGAGCTGATCAAGCAATACCTCGGTTCCGTGGTCCCCTACAGCGACAACTATTTCGCCACCCTGAACAGCGCGGTGTTCACCGACGGCAGCTTCGTCTACATTCCCAAGAACACCCGCTGCCCGATGGAGCTCTCCACCTATTTCCGCATCAACGCCGCCAAGACCGGCCAATTTGAACGCACCCTCATCATCGCCGACGAAGGCGCGTACGTCAGCTATCTCGAAGGCTGCACCGCCCCCATGCGTGACGAGAACCAGCTCCATGCCGCTGTGGTCGAGCTCGTCGCCCTGCGGGGAGCCACCATCAAGTACAGCACCGTCCAAAACTGGTACCCGGGCGACAAGGAGGGCAAGGGCGGCATCTACAATTTCGTCACCAAGCGAGGCATCGCCCAGGAGAACGCCAAGATCACTTGGACCCAGGTCGAAACGGGCAGCGCCATCACCTGGAAATATCCGAGCGTCATCCTCAAGGGCGACAACGCGATCGGCGAGTTCTACTCTGTAGCGCTAACTGCCAACAAGCAGCAGGCCGATACCGGCACGAAGATGATCCACATCGGCAAGAACACGCGCTCTACCATCGTCAGCAAGGGCATCAGCGCGGGGAATGGCCAGAACACTTATCGTGGACTGGTCAAGATCAACCCCGGTGCCGAAAACGCCCGCAACTACTCCCAGTGCGACTCGATGCTCATGGGCGACCGCTGCGGCGCGCATACGTTTCCTTATATCGAGGTTCGGAATCCCACCGCCACCGTCGAGCACGAGGCTTCCACCTCCAAGATCGGCGAGGACCAGATCTTCTACTGCAACCAGCGCGGAATTCCGACCGAAGATGCAGTAAATATGATTGTGAGCGGCTTCTGCAAGGACGTCTTCCGAGAGCTCCCCATGGAGTTCGCAGTGGAAGCACAGAAGCTGTTAGGAGTGAGTCTTGAGGGTTCAGTTGGGTAATGCCTAGCGTGGCCTTCACAGTGAGCCTGAGGCTAGAAATTAGAAACCGGTTATAGTAGTCAGGATGCCATGTCCTGAGTTCTTTTACTTCATTCGACCCACGCTTGAGGCTATTGCATCAAAAGCTGGGATCCATTGGTCTGCAGCTGGAGACATTGCCGCTGAAAAGTTGGGATTGACTCAGGCCGACCGGGAAGAACTCGTAAAAAGTGGAACCAAAACCAAATTCCAAGACCGTGTCCATTGGGCGCATACTTACTTGCGGCAAGCGGTCCTGATCGAAACAGTTGGCAGAGGTTGCAACAGTATCACGCAGCGCGGCGTGGATTTTCTCAAGCGATCTCCAAAGGTTATCAAGCCTGGCGATCTGATGGAATTCCCCGAATTCGTAATTTTCTCCGTCGGTTCGGGCCGTCCGCGAAAACGAAAACCAATGACTCCCCCTGACCAAGCCCCTTCATTTGAATCGACGCCCCTCGAAGCAATGACGCAAGCGAATGAAAGTATCCGGACAGAGCTTGCAGAATCTCTGCTGGATCGTCTTAAACAGGTTAGCCCAGCACGTTTCGAGCGGATCATCGTAGAGTTGATGCTGCGCTTGGGATACGGTGGGCCGAGGGAAGATGCGGGCGAGGCTTTGGGAAGATCAGGAGACGGTGGTGTGGACGGAATCATCAGGCAAGACAGGCTCGGATTGGACAACATTTACCTGCAGGCGAAGCGATGGTCGGATAACGTCATAGGCACGTCGGAAATCAACGGCTTCATTGGTGCTCTGACCACGCGTGGCGCCAATAAGGGCGTTTTGATCACGACTTCTGCTTTTAGCGACCACGCAAAGAAAGTTGCTCTCAGTGCCCCACATTTGAAGCTTTCCCTAATTGACGGCAGAGAGCTTGCTCGGCTCATGATCGACCACGATCTCGGAGTAGCGCTTGAAGCAAGATTCGACGTAAAGCGCATCGACTCCGATTATTTCGCGGACGACTGAAATGGATGCCTCATCCTGAGGTATGAAAAGGGATGGACAAAGTCTCAATTGCCGGGCCTCTCGAGGTCGAGGACGGCAAGCTCGTGCTTCGCGTCCCACTGGAAGTCGGGGGCGAGAAACTCGCGCCATATGCCAAGGGAATCGGAAGGGTCCAAGGTGGTTTCCTCATCGTCGAGATTCAGCCCTGGTTGGCCGAGAAGCTCGGGATCGCTGCTGGCAGCGAGGTCATGGTCGACAACCTGGACGGGAAGTTTCGGATTCAATCGCGTAGCACTGCGCATTTCCCTCCGGCGGCTGCCCATGGAGCGCGGCTAGGTCGGACCCGCGTACAGCGCCCAACTATTACGCTTCCCTAACGGCCGAAGAAAGGCTCGAGATCCAAGCCGAGTTGTACAAGAATTACCGTGGATATTCATCCCGACTGGAGCGAATTCTTGCGATTGCTGAACTCCCACGGCGTGGAGTATCTCATCATCGGGGTAGCGGCACGTGCTGACCGATCGTCATCTGCCCGGACCCGAGCATCCGAAGCGGCAAACTATAGCCGCCGCAGGCTGACGGTCTCTTTAGCAAATCCCACCCGCTCATAGAAGCCGTGCTTGAACGTGAAAAGGTACACGATGGCCCCGGGTGAGGCCTCTCGAATCATAGCGAGCGCTTCCTCCATCAGCTTCGAACCGATGCGATGCGCCTGCCAGTCCGGCACCACCGCCACGTCCCAGATGCTGAACCAGCCCGGCGCGTCCTGCATGATCCGCAGCACCCCGATGGTTTTGGCCGAGGGTGAGCGCGCGATAACGCCTCCCCAGGTGCTCTCCAATAGGCCCGGCACGGGTTCCTTGTGACCGAAAGCAGCACCCGCGACATCGGCATATTCCGAGGCCGACGGCTTACGCCTTTCGATCGTCACGCCCTCCGGAAAGGGATTTGACTTCGGAGGCGAGCCGGAGGGATGGCCGCCGAAGCGCAGGTGATAGCCGTTCAGATCCTCGACGACATACTCCCTGAGGCCCCAGGGCTTGTCTTCGATCTCGGACATGATGTGGGCGCCCTTGGACCGATGGAAGGAGTAGAGTTCGTCGGCGTCGTCCACCTTGATCCCGTGCTGGTGTCCACCGACCTTCGCCGCCAACTCCGGTTGCAGGTTGAACATAATCGTCACTCCGCCCATGGACGCCGAGCCGAACGTGGAGGGCTCGCCCCAGGTCCAGGTGGACTCGAAGCCGAGCACGTCTTTGTAGTAGGCGAGCGTCGCTTCGATGTCCGAACACGCAAAGATGGCGGTGGAGCTGATCACAGGCTAAAGCATACGCCTTTTTTAGCGCGTGAGCGGCCCCACTGACAGCTCCAGGGGCTAATCGACGACGATGACGAGCTTGCCCCGAGCATGCTTGGTGTCCAGGTAGCGCATCGCTTCCGGCACCTCGCTCAGGCTGTATCGACGGTCGATGACCGGCTTTACCTTTCCGCTTGCCATCAGCTCGGCGATGGTGGCGAGGTCGCGTTGACTCGCCTTCGCCATAAAGATCGGGAAATTCTGGCTCGAGAGCTTGGACCGGAGCGGCGACCCGAGCATGCGCACTAATAGGCCGCCCATGTTGCTGCCGAGCATTCCGCCGCCGAGGTAGGTGCCGTTTGGCGTCATCACCCGGCTGCAAGATCGCAGCGTGTGGTTCGCGACCATATCGAAGAGAATGTCGTAGCGTTTGCCGCTCTTCGTGAAGTCCTCGCGCTCGTAGTCGATGGCGAAATCCGCGCCGATCGAGCGCACCAGATCGAGGTTCGCGGAGCTGCAGACGGCGGTGACTTCCGCCCCGTCCGCCTTTGCGATCTGAACGGCAAACGTGCCCACGCCGCCCGCTGCGCCGTTGATCAGCACCATGTCCCCAGGCTTGATGTGCGCCTTGTCGCGCAGCCCCTGGAGGGCTGTGTAGGCTGCAACCGGAGCGGAGGCGGCTTCCTCGAACGTCACGTTGGCCGGCTTCAGGACGAGCTTTGACTCCGATGCGCACGCATATTCCGCGCATGCCCCTGGCGCCGAGCCGAAGACCTCGTCGCCGGGTTTGAATTCGCGCACGTCCTTGCCCACCGCCTCGACCACCCCCGCAACATCTCGGCCGATCTGCCCCGGCTTCTCCTTCGTGGGGATGGGTGGCTTGAAGATGATTTGCAATAGGCGTGGAACGCCCTTCATTAAGTGCGAGTCGAGGGGATTGAGCGCAGCGGCGCGCACTTTGACGAGGACCTCCTTCTCGCCTGGAACCGGCTTCTCGATCTCGACGCTCTGAATCACATCAGGCGAGCCGAACTCGTAGTACACCATTGCCTTCATAGAAATCGAAATTTCCCCCGCCGCCATCGTTTTGACTTCCACAGGGTGTACGGGACGGAGAGACGCGGGGATTCAACATGCCCCGTCGAGAGCTGCCAGGGCGGAATCGCTAATGGTTCTGAAATGAAAGCCCCTTCCCCTTGCGGCGATGATTGTGCGCTGGAGGGGGAAGGGGTTGGGGATGAGGGTCCAGCCCGGTTCGGTCTTGCCGCCAGGGTCCTGCAGGCGGAACTTGAAAGCCAGCCGCTCGACGTGTTCCTCCGTAAGGGTGCGGCTCCCCGGAACCCCCACCCCCTAGCCCCCTCCCCCTCCCGCCACAAACATCCGGCAAGGGGAGGGGGGACAGTCCCAGGTCGTAGGGGTAACGTCGCCATAAGTGGAGCAACGATGATCGACATTTATCTGGATGCCTTAGACCTGGCTTACTTCGAGGCGACGGTCGCCTTCGAGGGGCTGGCAGATGACAACGTGTGGAAGCGGCCGGCGGATGGGCTTGTCTCCATCGGAGAGTTGGCGGGGCGGGCCGACCTCGCCAAGTGCCGCGTGAAGAGCCCGCTTGTCGACCGTCGGTTCTCCTATTATCCGATGGCCGTCCCCCCATCCGACGAGCATCTGGCGATGTCGGCCAAACAGGTCCTCGGCGAGCTCATGCGCGTCCATAAAGAGTCGGTGGCGCATCTTCGGTCGGAGAACCCAGACCTAGACGCCCCCACCCCCGGCTGGTTCCCCAATTCCACCATCCGGGAGATGCTCAAGTACCAGATCTTCCACGTCAGCTACCACACAGGCCAGATGTACTCCGCGCGCCACCTGCTGGGCGATCAGCCGCCGGACAACTAGCGCGACCGGGATAAGAGGCAGTGGTTTTGACCTGTACACTCGCAGGGGCTATTGTGATCTTGAATAACGCGCCATAAGGATAAAGTGCCCTTCCCCTTGCGGCGATCATTGTGCGCTGGAGGGGGAAGGGGTTGGGGATGAGGTCAAGTTCGCCAGATGGCGTTTCGTGCCGCAAATTTTTTTTAAAAATGAGATGCTCCAAGGAGCTGTGGCCAGCATGGCGAGGCAGGATGTTGCGAACGGCTAGCGTTCCCTCCGTCCCGCCGCGCAGAGACCCACCATCTCGGCAATCCGTTTCGCCCGAGTCTCCGGACGCTTCGCCTGCTCGATCCAGCGGATGAAGTTATTGCGGTAGAAGGTCGGCAGGTTCTCGAAGAACTCCCGTGCAGCGAGAGAGTTTGCCAATGCCGCCACGACGTCCTCCGCCAGATCAGGGCCTTCCGGCCCCAGCACAACCTCGACCTCCCGCCCCGGCTTCAGGTTGTCCCGCACCCAGGCTGGACCGAGCGCCAGAGCCCACCCTGCGCCATCGGAGCGAAGCTCTCCACGCACCTTGTATCCTCCCACCGAGCCCGTGACATGGTGGCGATCCTTACGACTCCACGCCTCGTTCGGGTCGAACGGCACCGACACCCGCGCACCCTTGCCGTTCGGTTCGAGCAGGGCCCGAAACTCTCGCTGCATGCAGCAGTATTACCCTTGCACGCGCTCCTCATTGCCACACCTGGTACGATCAGCGGAAATGGATTTACGACCCGCACTCAAGGAGCAATACCACGCCTGCCTCGCGATGCTCGCCGAATGCGTGGAGAAATGCCCGAACGATCTGTGGCTCGAAGGCGCGCATCCGCGCACGTTCTGGCGGATCGCGTTCCATGCCGCTTTCTATGCGCACCTTTATCTCGGACAGAACGAGGCGGCTTTTCGGCCCTGGCCCGGCCGCCGGGAAGGTATCCACCACGGGCTGTGGGAGCGGCCCGCCGACGTCGAGCCGTATGAGCTTCCTGCTGAGGCCGAGCGCTACTCGCAACGGGAAATCCTGGACTACATCGGATTCATCGACACCCTCATCGATCCCACCGTCGACACCCTCGATCTCGATGCGGCCGAAACCGGCTTCTCGTGGTACAAGAACATGGGCAAGCTGTCGCACGAGCTCATGAGCCTGCGCCACATCCAGGGCCACGTCGGCCAACTATCGGAGCTTCTCATGGCGCGCGGAATCGATACGGACTGGGTCGGTAAGGCTGCTACTTATTCACGCGCTACAACTTAGTAACTCGATATTCACTTCGCCTGGAAGGAAGCTCCGAGTGGCATCCGCATATTGCCGTAGCGCTAATACATTCCCGAAATTTATGTCAATCTAGCCTTCTCCGGGCCGTTGAGCATCCATACGTGGCCATAGGGATCGCGGATCTTGCTCACGCGGCCAAAGGGCTGATCCTCGGGAGCCCGTATTAGTTCTGCCCCAGCGCCGACGGCACGATCGGTTGCCTTGTCCGTGTCGGCGACATCGATATGCAACATCACCGAGGTGCCGCCAAGCTGCCGGGGGCTGCGGTTGTGCTCGGGAAATTCGTCGGCGAGCATGATCAGAGCCTGCCCGATCTTGATTTCCGCGTGCCCGATCTTCCCTTCGTACGGATATCGCTCGCCAATCTCCACCGCGCCAAGGCCCTGCTTGTAAAACTCGATGGCTCCTTCCGCGTCATGGACCGCCAGCATGGGAACCAGCGCCTGGCCCGTCTTGGGTTGAATGACATCTGCCACGAAGCCATTATATCGCCGCCAATATTTTACGTTATGTCATTCGTGGTAGTTACTATCTTAAAAGGACGCGTCCCGGTGTTTAAGGAACCGACACCGCTCCGCTCGCCGTCATCGCCTTATCCGCAGTCCCAAAAGCCGCTGGATAACGGGACAATACAAGTAACCTAGGCTCATGTTAGCCGCCCTCCTCGTTTTCCAAGCCGCCCAGTCCATGCGGTTCGAATCGGACGCCACCCGCATGCGCGGTATCAGCGTGAACGGCGCATGCATCCTCGGTGAGGACGTCCACACCAGCGGAATCTATCTCATCGGTTCCGCCGATGGCTCCGACGCCCAAGGCAGAAGCGTGATCTCCGTCGGCGGCTCGGGCGGCAAGATGAAATCCGACAATCCAGACAAAGTTGTTCCGCCACCATTCCAAATGAGCTTCCAGCAGAAAGCATGGAATAAAGTTGCGTTTTCCGTCAGCGTCGGCCCCGTCCCCCAAGATTTTGCTACGATCAGCATGCCCTTCGACTTCGGCCGCAAGGTTATGGACCGCTTTGCCTTCGCCGGCAAAAGCTACAACCTCTTCTGCTCGGAGAACGATGGACTCTACACCGGCTCAGGCAATTCCTACGATTTCATCCATCCGCGGTGCGAAATTCGCGATCTCGCGCAAAAGCTGATCGGCAAGGTCGGTGGCGCATCCACTGAATCAGCGTCCGAATGGGGCGAAGTCGCTGGCCCGTATGCCACCGTCCGCGTCGTCATCACTAAATCACTTCATTACGAAAAGCTCGTCTTCATGAACCACCCCGGCACCCACAACATGGAATTCAGCTTTGGGCGGATGAAGCAGGGCGAGTCGGCTTCCCTTTCCGGCGAGATCACGGTGACCCCTGGCCCGGGACCCGATTCCTGGGACTACGACGCCGCCACCGAGCTCAACCACCAAGTCGGCAGAGCGGAAGCGGATGGCTGGAGCGTGCGGGTGGGCGACGAGCGCGAGAAATATCTGTGCTTCGGACCCTACGCCACGGAGATCGGAGCCGGTCCGCGCGTCGCCCGCTTCACCCTCATGCTCGATAACGTCAGCTTCGATGATGCCAAGATTCTGACCATCGACGTCGCCGATGCTAGCTCTGGCGCTGTGCTCGCCCAAGCCGACCTCACGCGGAGCGAAGCAGAGCGGAACTGGCGCGAATTCCAGGCCATGGCCAAGCGGCCTCTAAGCCAACGCATTCGCCATGGCTTCATCCGCACCTACAAGCCCGTCCTCGACGATGCGCCCTATCGTTCATTCGAAACTATGGAGCAGTATCGCGAATGGTGCGTGAACCTTCCCAAATGGCGGGGCTTTCCGCGCCTTTGAATATCGCCAGGCAGAAGAGCTGCGTAAGGCGTTTGGTAAGCATGTCGTCCGGTATCTGTTCATACGAAGAGCAGGTGCGTTCATTTTTGGGTTCCCTGATGCGACTCACGTAACCGGCCAAATGGGGCAAAGGAGGCGAACTCAAATCCGACGTGATGGCCGGGATTTCTGAAGAAAGAGGTTGGATAAGGCCAAGAGTGGGCAAAATGGGGACAGATGGTTTATTTACTGCATCCATTGCTCTATGCTTGCCTTGGCTTCCAAGCCACAACCGCAAGGACGGCTGAGCTTCCGTTCAAATCGTTCGATGGATACGCGATGTTCGGAAAGCTCACGCTGCCCGAAACGAGCGGCCGGCATCCGGTGGTGATCTACATCCAAACCGCGGAAGGCATGACGGTGGACATGAAGCGCCCGCTCGGCAAGGGCAAGACCTTCAACTACTTCGATCTCTACCGGGCAAAGCTGCCGGCAATGAACGTGGGATTCTTTTCCTATGAGGGAAGAGGGATCACCATGGGCGACGCCCCTCCGCGCTACGAGAAGATCAACCGCCCCATCTACGATACGAGCACGCTGGACAACAAGGTACGCGACGCCATGTCCGCGGTCAAGCTCGTCAAGAAACAGCCGGGCGTCGACCCGAAGCGCATCTATCTCATGGGGGCGAGCGAAGGCACGCTGCTCGCCGCCGAGACCGCATCGCGCATACCCAAGGATGTCGCCGGTCTCATTCTCTACGGCGTATTGGCAAGCAATCTGCGCGAAAACTTCCGCTACATCCTTTCCGACGGCGCGTTCCTACCCTATCGCTTAGGCCTCGACAAAGACGGCGACGGCAAGGTATCGAAAGCAGAATTCGAAGCGGTGAGCAAGGTGAGCTGGGATCAGCTCGACAAGAATGGCGACGGGTATTTCACGGTCGAGGATATGTGCATTTTGACCCGGACCTACCTCGACGCAGTGGACCATGCAGATTTCGCCGTGCTCGATGCTTGGGCCGCAACCAAGGCCGCCGTCGCGACCCCGAAGGGCTGGTTTAGGGATCACTTCGCCCATAAGACGATGTGGGATTTCCTTTCGAAACTGAACATTCCCGTCGGCTGTTTCCAAGGCCTATCGGACGCGATGGCATCTCCAGTGGCTGTGAAGCAGATCGAGGAGCGAGCGAAGGCGGCGCATAAGTCAAAGATGGAGGTCCATTACTTTCAGGGTCTCGACCACTCGCTGAACATTGGCGAATACTTCGTTCGCGGCACAATTCCGGCCGGCCACCAGGCGATTTTCGAATTCATCGAAAGGCTGGGCCACGGTGGCTGATCGGGGAATATAATTCAACATGGCCAAGATAACTCGAAAATCGTGGAAGGAGAAGATGGCCCACCCGCCCGCTCCAGAAGTTTCCGAGTTGGAAAAGCCATTTGCGGGGTACCCAGCAGGGGCGAAGATGCTGATCCCCACCCCAGCCGTGATCAAAGGTTACATCGAGGGCATTCCGCTTGGACAAGCGAAATCGGTTCCCGAAATGCGAACCGATTTGGCGAAGAAGTTTGATGCCGACATGACCTGCCCGCTAACCACGGGGATCTTTACACGGATTGTTGCTGAGGCCGCTCTCGATGATCTGAATGAAGGCCAGGCCGTTGAGAACGTCACGCCGTTCTGGCGGATCGTCGATCCGAAAGGCCCTCTTGCGAAGAAGCTTTCGTGCGGACCCGAATTCGTCGCCGAACGGCGAACTGCTGAACGCACGACTGATTAGCTAGGACCGCAATTCGGATCGCGCCCTTAGCTCTTCCTCAACCCGAGCCGGCAGCGTGGTTCGAAGCTCCGCAACCTCAACTTCCAAGTGGCTGATTCGCTCCGTGAGAACTCGAATCTGCTCCGGTTTCACGCCCATGGTCGCCTGCAGCCCGACAACCACCGGCGAATCCGATTCGTCCACCTCCTCGCCTCGGATCAGCCGGGCCATCTTCCTCTGATGCTCCAAAAAGAGAGCTACCAGCGGCAACACCACAACAACCGAGAAGATCACCGCCGTGATGGCAATGGTCTTAACCATGACAACGTCCATAAGTTGGGCTCCTTGAGTCAACTGGATAGTACCGGCAGAGGCATGCCGAGGTCGGCCTAAGGGCCCAACCGGCTCAGATCGAGCGAATTGACATACAATAGAATCAAATGCAACCCGGCAATCAGGGGCAAAGCATCCTTGCCTGCGTGGCGGAGCGATACATCGCCCGGCTCATCCAAGTCAATCTCGAACGGCAAGGTCACAGAATCGGCATCGCTGATAGTGGCGCCGAAGCCTTGTCAAAGCTCGCCGAAGAGCCCTACGACCTCGCGGTGCTCGACCAGACCCTGCCTGACATGTCTGGCCGCGAACTCATGCGCCGCATCCGCGAGAACCCCGAAACCGCCCACATCCGCGTTGTCCTACTTCGCGACAAGAAGAGCAAGGACGACGATGACGACGGCCCCGGCCCGGATCTCTACCTAACCACACCCTTCAATCCATCGCAGATTTCCGACGCCGTTGATATCACCTAATTGCAATCCTCAGAATAACGCCAAGCAAGTTTCCAGGATAGATTCTTTTGAACCATTCCCGGTTCATGTGACACAATGTGCTCCCAAAGATGCAGAGACTGCAGATCGCGCGTTGTTCACCTATTTAGCTCAGTAGTAGGTTGACGAATGCCTCTTTCTCCGGCTAGTGTATATAGATCAAAAAGCTGCGGGATCTGCCCAGCTCGAAAAGCTATATGCCTTGTAGTACAGTAACAGCTGGAATTGACAGTTCACCGAACCTGACTGGGCGACGAGCAAGCTTCGCTCCAATGGTTGGGCGAAATGCTCGACTGGACTAAGAAGAGTCTAACTAAAATGGGATACCGGATAAGCAACCGATCGATCGTTCTCACCACTCTGGCCGCATGTTGTCTTTTAGGCGGGTGCGCCCCCGCGGACCGAAGATCGCTCGATCAACGAATCCTTGAAGCATCTCAAGCAAGCAATTACCGGGCAGTCGATCGTTTGTTAAACCAAAAGAGTTCAATCGACAAGCAGGACCGATTTAGTTATACGATTCTTTTGTTGGCGATAGATCAAAACGATGCCCAGCTCGTCCAGCATCTTCTGGCCAAAGGAGCCAACCCAAATGGTTGTTTGGACGGCAGGGAGGATTGTCTGTCCTACGCCATCGATCTCAAAGGTTCGGCCGAAATCAAAAGAGCTCTCATCCAGGCAGGTGCTCGGGTCAATGCTCGCCAGGAGCAAAACGGGTGGACCCCGCTCCATAGAGCGGCCAACAATGGAAGCGCCGACGATGTGCGCCTGCTCGTGGGAAAAGGGGCTGATCCGAATGTCTTCAGTATGCGAGGAGATACTCCTTTGCATCTAGCGGCGTTTAAGGTTTTCCGTAAAGATTCCCTTTCTATCGCGGAGGCGCTTTTGAAAGCCGGAGCCGATAAAAACGCCAAGAACAAGCGCGGGCGCAAACCGCTCGATTTACTGCATATTGAAAGCCGGAAATTCAGTAAGGATCCACATTTCGCCCAATGGAAACCTCGCTGGGATGTACTTGAGCGACTTCTAACGGAGTGATCACCCTTAGGAGTGGGCCATACCCGCTTTCGGTATCATGCCTGTTCCCATGAAAACCGCGCTGATCGTTTACTCCGGTGGCCTCGATACGACTGTTTGCATTCCTCTGATGCGCGAGGATGGATTCGAGAGGATCGTAACCGTCACTGTCGACGTCGGGCAACCCGCCCTCGACATACGGCAGGCGGCGGAGAGGGCGGAGCAATTGGGCGCAGAACATCATTTGGTGGATGCGAAGGCGGAATTCGCGGCCGAATATTGCATGCCGGCAATCCATGCAAATGCGGATTATTTTGGCTATCCGCTTTCCACCTCGATCGCGCGTCCGCTCATCGCGAAGAAAGCAGCCGCCAAAGCGAAGGAAGTGGGAAATGTCGACGCCTTCGTACATGGTTGTACGGGCAAGGGAAACGATCAGTTTAGGATCGAAATCGGTCTGCGACTTTTCGCTCCGGACATACCAATCCTTGCCCCCGTTCGAGAACGCAATCTGACGCGGACATGGGAGATCGAGTACGCCAAACGGGTGAACGCGCCGATCGGCCAGAGCAAATCCAAAATATGGAGCATCGACGAGAACCTTTGGGGTCGCTCGATCGAGGGTGGCCGGCTGGAAGACCCTTCCTTCGAGCCGCCGGAAGAGATTTTCGAATGGACCAAGTCGCTCGCCGATGCCCCGAACGAGCCGCAGACGGTTGAAATCACTTTCGAGGAGGGCAATCCCACGCGCATCGTTTCGGCTGGAACGGGCAGCGAAGCGCAAAGTCTTTCTCCGCTTGCCCTGATTTTGGAATGCAACAAAATCGCGGGAGATCACGGCATCGGACGTATCGACATTATGGAAGACCGGATGATCGGGCTTAAGGTGCGGGAGAATTACGAGTGCCCCGGCGCCACCCTCTTGCTTGCGGCTCACCGAGCGCTGGAGTCTCTGGTGACGACTCACGCGGAGCGAGCGTTCAAGGCTCAAGTCGACGCTGCCTGGTCGGAGATGGCCTATCGCGGTCTCTGGTGGGAGCCATTAATCGAAGACCTCAACGCATTTATCGATTCTGTGCAGAAAAGAGTATCTGGGGCAGTAAGAGTGCGGCTCTATAAGGGCGGTATCCAGGTTGTGGGCCGAGAAAGCCCTTGGGCGCTTTACAGCGAATCAGCGGCAAGCTTCGACGATGCAGAAACCTTCGAGCAAAGTCAAATGACGGGAATGGTGCGGACGCATGGCATGGAAAGCCTGATCTATGCCCGCTTGAAGGAAAAGCGGGAGATCGCATAATACGGCATGGCCACCCTTTTTACCAAAATCATGAATGGGGAGATTCCCGCCGATATCGTTTACGAAGATTCCAATTTGGTGGCCTTCAAGGATATTTCGCCTCAAGCGCCGGTGCATATCTTGATCGTCACTCGTGAAGAAATAGGGGGTTTGGCATCTCTTCCTGAAAGTGGAGCACATACACAAATTCTGAACCTGGCCAAGAAAATAGCCCACGAGTTCGGCCTCGATGAACAAGGCTATCGCCTCGTCATCAACCAGGGCGAGCAAGCCGGGCAGTCGGTTCCACATCTCCACGCTCATCTCCTCGGCGGGCGACCCTTCGGCTGGCCCCCCGGTTAACGATGAAGGTCGTGTATTTCGGCACTGCCGAATTTGCGGTAGCGCCTTTGAGGGCAGTCGCCGAGCACGTTGCGCTAGTCATCAGCCAACCGGATCGGCATAGCGGAAGGGGCCTGAGACTGCAGCCTTCGCCGGTCAAAGTTGCCGCGCTAGAGCTTGGATTGCCAATCGAAACGCCGGAGCGAGCAAGAGATCCTTCGTTCGAAGACTTGTTGAGAGGTTTGCGTCCTGATGTTCTGCTGGTTGCCGCTTACGGCCAAATACTTTCCCAATCGGTGCTCGATTGTGCCGTTCGAGGTGGAATAAATCTGCACGGATCCATCTTGCCAAAATATCGCGGAGCGGCCCCCATCCAACGCGCCCTATTGGCGGGCGAGCAAGAAACCGGAATCACATTGATGCAGATGGATAAGGGAATGGATTCTGGCGACATTATCGAGATCATCGGCACCCCGATCGGCGTTGACGAAACGTACGGGGAGTTACAAGCCAAATTAAGCTCGATGGCGGCGGAGTTAGCCAAGAAATGGCTTCCCCAAATCGCAACCGGCGATTACCCTCGGACTCCGCAAATCCATGAACTGGCAACCCTGGCCCCAAAAATAGAAAAGAGCGAAGGCGAAATTAATTTTGAGCTACCCGGGAATTCTGAATACAATCGGTTTAGAGCTTTTACGCCTTCGCCGGGAGCGTATTTCATGAGTCCTGACATCCCGGTGCGAGTTCTGAGCTGCCGCTTGGCGGAAGCAAGCAGCCATCCTGGCACAATCGTCCAAACAAGCCCCGACTTGGTGGTCAGTCTCTCGCAAGGTGCCTTGCGCCTAATCGAATTGCAGCCGGCAGGCAAAAAGCCGATGTCGGGACGAGATTGGGCCAACGGCATGCGACTCAAAACGGGCATGAGGATCTCCTAAAGACGAAGTGCTTCGAGTAAGCGCGCGCCGCCTTGACGCACCGGATCGCAGACAGGGATTCTCATTTGCCGTTCGAGGTTTGCTATTTCGTCGGCCGCTTCGCGTTCATCCAGGTGGCTGGTGTTGAGGGCGATCGCCACGGTACTCGGCCGCCGAAAAGCTCCGCAGGCTTCGGCGAGTTCTTCATACAATCCGGCAAATTCGCGCAGATTGGGAATCTTGACCCAGGGAACATTCAGGAGATGAGCCTGTTGGGCGCGATGGCAAATGACGAAGTCAGTGGGACAGCTTCCTCGAATAAGTGGCAGGGTGGCACTGCTTCCGGGATGAAGCAGAGAACCTTGCCCTTCGATAATGACCAAACTCGCGTCTGCGTACTTCAGCACCTCTTGCTCGATTGCCCCGCTCGCGTAGTCCACACGAACGGCATCGAGAGGTACGCCGCAGCCGGTGATGGCGATACCGATTTGGCCGGTGGCCACGAAAGCGGCGTTGATATGTTTGCGCTCAGCGGCAGCGAGCAATTCGAGGCCCGCCGTCATTTTGCCCACCGCCATGTCTGTGCCAATAAAAAGGACTCGCCGATTGACGAGGTTTCGGCAGGAACCCGTTCCCACTCCGAGGCCTGGAGGCTCAACTCGAATGTCCCAAATCCACTGACCGCCACTCAAGTGCTGGAACCGCGGCTGCAAGCGGTCGTGGAGGCCGTTTACGATCGACATCCCAAAGCTAACCGCCTCCTCGATTGTTGGCATGAAAGCTTCTGGAATTAGGCCTCCAGTGGGCGAGATTCCGAGGACGAAAACTTCGGCTCCCAAAGCTTCAGCATCAGCTACCCGATCCACGATGGGGATTTCTCGGCCTAGACCGATAACCGACTGCAAATCGCGGCCGGACTTGGTGGAGTCGATGATGCATGCAATGGGATTAGGGCTGTATCGAAGTAGGCCGTGCCCCATTTTTCCGGATGGTTCGCCCAGAGAGCCTTCCATGCATAGGGCCAGTCTTTGGGTGCGAAGAAGCATTCGAAAGTTATTATCCTCAATGCTAGTCCTAGCAACATGTCAAACTCGTTATTTAGAGTGGAAATGTCCAAGCGGCCGACGAAGCTTTCGAAAGCGCTCTTCTTGAGACTTTGCGTTTCGCTTCTTCTCGGCCTATCGTATAGCAAGATGGCCGCCCTGGCTCAGGAGATAACTCAACCTCCGCCGCCGATCGTGTTCGAGGACTGGCAGGTTGACCGGCTCGACGATGCGAGCACCGTGTACGATCTTTCATTTCCCTCCCCATATGCTAGTGGCTACGCCAAAAACGATGTTGTTCCGCTGAAAATATTCATGCCCCAGGATAGTCCTTCGCCGGTGCCGATCGTGCTGATCCTACATTATTGGGGTGCGACCGACCTCCGGCTCGAGACTGGACTTGCCGCTGATTTGAATCGCAGAGGAATCGCGGGGGTGGTTCTTACTCTTCCCTATCATCTGGCCCGTGCTCCCCAGGGAACGCACTCCGGCGAACTAGCGATCCAGCCCGATCCCGATCGCTTGGTTCGGACCATGACTCAGAGCGCCCTCGATATTCGTCGAGCCATGGACTGGATCCAGTCGCGAAGCGAGTTCAAGAAGAATTCGGTGGGCATTATGGGCACGAGCCTCGGAGCGATCATCGCTTCTTTGGCATTCGGCCTCGATCACCGGTTTACGGCAGGTTGCTTTATGCTGGGAGGAGGCGATCTGGCCCATATCCTGTGGTATAGCTCGAGAGTAGTTTCCGAGCGCGAAACTCTTAGACACCGTGGCTATACAGAAGAACGTCTGAGAGTCCTCCTGGCGCCGGTCGAGCCGCTGAACTATCTGAGCCCCGAAGACGAGCGAAAAACGTTGGTTATCGGCGCACGTCAGGACACCGTCATCCCACCGGCCGATACTCAAAAGCTCATTGCGAAGCTGGGGCACCCGGCAAGGGTGTGGATTGAAACGGGGCACTACGGAGGGTTTATCGTCGAGCGTCGCTTACTCAACACGCTTGAAAATTTCTTCGAAGCATTGTTTAAAGGACAGAAATATTCAGTTCCCGGAAGGTTATATTCTCCGACGATCAGATTAGGTTTGATGGCGAACAGCGAATCCGGGCTTCAAATCGCCCTTGGTATCGACCTGTGGCGCTCGAACAGCCAGGGCGACTTTTTCGGTTCGACTCTTCTCACTCCTCGCGGAGTTCAGGGCTTCCTAGGAGCCCGCGTAAGCCGGGGGTTATCGGTAGGCATTTCGGTTCTGGCGAAGCATCTCGCGCCAGGAGTACTTTGGAGCTTGGTTT
>JBBREX010000031.1:0-20471 GCA_038225245.1 Fimbriimonadales bacterium
TACGGCCGCAAGGTTGAAACTCAAATGAATTGACGGGGACCCGCACAAGCGGTGGAGCATGTGGATTAATTCGATACTAACCGAAGAACCTTACCCAGGCTTGACATCGATGGCAATCCATAGAAATATGGCCCTCTCTCACAAGGAGACCTGAAGACACTTGTTGCATGGCTGTCGTCAGCTCGTGCCGTGAGGTGTTTGGTTAAGTCCAGCAACGAGCGCAACCCTCGTCCTATGTTGCCAGCGGATAATGCCGGGAACTCATGGGAGACCGCCGGTGTAAACCGGAGGAAGGTGGGGATGACGTCAAGTCAGCATGGCAGTTACGCTTGGGGCTTCACACATGCTACAATGGACGCAACAAACGGCTGCAATACCGCGAGGTGGAGCTAATCCGAAAAATACGTCCTCAGTTCAGATAGTAGTCTGCAACTCGACTACTTGAAGGCGGAATCGCTAGTAAACGCAGGTCAGCTATACTGCGTTGAATACGTTCCCGGGTCTTGTACACACCGCCCGTCAAGTCACCTGAATTGTCTGCACCCGAAGTCCGTGGCCTAACCCGCAAGGGAGGGAGCGGCCGAAGGTGCGGGGAGTAAGGGGGACTAAGTCGTAACAAGGTACCCGTACCGGAAGGTGTGGGTGGATCACCTCCTTTAAAGGACAAGTACTTCTTTTCGAGAGCGGTCAATGGCTAACTGCCAACGGCCAACCGGAGAGGACATGTCTAGGTCGGTTGTTACCGCGTCTATTGAGCTTTTAAGATGCACACAATAGCCGGCGAGCAGTTCATGCTCGCCGGCTATTATTTTGGACTTGTTGTTGGGACGCCCCGACCCTCCATCCCATGCCGCAACCTTCCCAGAGGTGGGCTGCAGTACATAACTTCAAGCTGCTTGTTCGCTGCTGGCCAAATCAGGCGGATCCATCAGCAGGTGAGCACCTGTTAGACGCTAGCCTAGCTCAAGTATGCTGATCTCATCGATGTAGGTGCGCCAGGTGCTGGTGAATACGGGCCCCAAAGGCTCGATTCTGTGGCGCGTTTGCATCGTGCGGGGGCCAAACTCCACGTATTCGGTCGGATTTGGGACGTGTACCGTCGCCACGCTGTCAGTAGTGGAGGCTTCGCGGCGATCAATCTCCACAAAAGCGCCAGTTATGTAGTTTCTCATCTCCAGACGCTGAACCAGGTTATGAATGGAAACCCGATTTTCCCAACGCACGTCCAAAGCCTCGGGTAGCTGAGCCAAACATGTGTAGGTCGCAACAACCATGACGGGCGATTCCGTTCGTAACGCCACGGCTCCGCTGCGAACGATCATGTATTGATCGTCTGAGGCGAGTACCTCGGCGAGGCCCCCAGCTTCCAGAACGCCCCGGAACACCGTAATGGACTCTGGCAAGGAGGACGAGTAATCGGCCAAGTACTGGTGCACAAAGATATCTCTAAAAGCATTGGTGTCATGTTCCACTAACTGAGTAGCGTCTGAGGGAAAAGCTACATAACGCCCGTTCGCGCTGATGTCGGGCTCGTAGCTATTAAGATCCCCCTGTTGGCCGCTGCTGCTTACCGACACACGGCTAGTGAGTCCAGTCTCTTGGTCGTGGACGAAGACGTCCTTTGAGAGGTTGATATCGTGCTCAACGAGATTGGTCGCCGCGGACAAAAAAGCTATGTGCCTTCCATCGCTGCTGATGGAAGGTGAAAAGCTGTCGCCGTTACCCTGTTCCCCGCTGCTAGATAGCGACACACGCAGGGTCTGCCCCGTCTGCCGGTCGCGTAGAAAGACATCGGAATGGTTGTTCGTGTCTCCTTGGACTAGGTTGGTGGCCAACGATTCGAATCCAACATAATGGCCATCACCACTAATCGATGGGTACCAGGAGTAACCGTTTCCTTGCTCGCCAGAATTGCTCAGCGAAACGCGACTGGTGTCCCTCGTCTGCTGGTCGTACACGAAGACGTCCCAAAAGAAATTCGTATCGTCCGGCACCAGGTTTTGGGCCTGCGATTGATAGGCAATGTAGCGACCGTCCGCACTGATCGAGCAAAAAGTGCTCGCTCCGTCCCCCTGCTGTCCAGCGTCATTCACCGAAACCCTTGTGGTCTGCCCAGTTTGCAAATCATGTACGAAGGTGTCATCGACACCATTCGTATCTCCCGACACAAGGTTGGAAGCAGACGAGCTAAAGGCGACGTAGCGGCCATCCGCGCTCATGCTCGGCGCCCAGCTCCAGTTATTACCTTCTATGCCGTCGGTACTCACAGAGACTCGGTAGGTGCGCCCACTCTGTCGATCGTGAACGAAAACGTCGCTCGTACCGTTAGTATCTCCCTCGACGAGATTGGATGCCAGGGACCAAAAAGCAATGAAGCGCCCGTCTGCGCTGATAGAGGCGTTTCTAGAGCTGTAGCCACCGCTAGGACCGTTTCCCTGCCGGCCGTCGCTGCCGACCGAAACGCGTTCCGTTGCCCCGGTTCTACGGTCGTGAACGAAGACATCGAACGTACCATTCGTATCTCCTTGAACCAGGTCAGATGCCTCCGAATGGAAAGCCACGTACCTACCGTCGCCACTGATGGAAGCTCTCTCGCTACGATCACGTACTTGAGCGCCGGTGCTGCTCACCGAAACACGCAATGTCATGCCACGCTGAGATAGAGCGGCCTGGGCCAATAGTACTCCCAATATCAGGATTAAGAATCGCACTGCTGACGGGCACAGCTTCATATAGTTCCCTCCGGATCTTGCAGCTTTAGCTGCTGAAGTTGTTGGACGATGGATTGCAGCCGAGGTTCCATAAGTCCTAAGGCCGCCTAATCGCCTATGACGATGCTGATCTCGTCCATTAGGGAGCGCCAGATGCCAGTGAATAACGGACCGGCAGGCTCGACAATATGCCGGGTGGTCATCCTGCGAGTGCCCGTGACGATAAAATCGTTCGGATTCGGGACCTCAATATTCACTGCAAGATCATGAACAGGGGCCGCCCGACCATCTAAGTCAACAAACTCTCCTAGATAATTGCGCATCTGGAGACGCTGTTGCAAGCCCTCGATAGAAACCCTATTCTCCCAACGAATGCTCATCGAGCTTACCGACTCAAGGGGTGAGGTGTATGTGGCATCCACTATGACCGGAGATTCCGATCTCAGAGCAACCATGCCGTTTCGCACGACTAGGTATTGATCGTCGGAGGCCAACACCTCGGCCAATCCTCCCGCCTCCACGGTGCCGCGAAAAACAGCTAAGGACTCTGGAGGCACCTTAGTGCCCGGCAGGTATTGGTGAACGAAAATATCCTCCTTGCCGTTAGTATCGCCTTGAACCAAATTCGAAGCGGTTGATTCGAATGCGACGAAATGGCCGTCCCCGCTAATAGAAGCTCCGATGCTGTGGTCATTCGCCTGCTGACCCCCGCTACTTACAGAGGCCCTTTCTGTCTGTCTCGTCAGCCGATCATGTACGAATATGTCGAGATAGCCATAATCGCCCCCTGCCAGATTCGACGCTGAGGATTGGAAAGCCACGAAACGTCCATTGTCGCTAATCGAGGCCTTTTCACTCAAGCCGTTGCCCTCTTCCCCTGTGCTGTTAACCGATACCCGCTCGGTTTGACCGGTTTCCTGATCTCGAACAAACACGTCCCAGTTATTGTTACTATCGCCTGAAACCAGGTTACGCGCAGCGGATTCAAAGGAAACGTACCGCCCGTCACCGCTGATGGATGGGTAGAAGCTGGAGCGATCCGCTTGCTTGCCGAGACTATTCACCGACACGCGAGCAGTCTGCCTAGTTTGCTGGTCGTACACGAAAATGTCTGCAGAAAGGTTTGTGTCTCCAAATACAAGATTAGTTGAGTAAGAATCAAACGCGACATATCTCCCGTCTCGGGATATCGAGGGGTCTCGGCTATAGTCGTTCCCTTGTCGGCCGGTGCTGCTTACCGACACACGCGTGGTCTCTCCGGTCAAAACGTCGTGCACGAACACGTCAGTTCTCCCATTAGTGTCACCCGTTACAGGGTTCGATGCTTCAGACTGGAATGCTACATAGCGTCCGTCGCCACTGATGGAACAATAGTGGCTACCCTGGTTTCCCTGCTGGCCGCTGCTGCTTACCGAAACTAGCCTGGTCTGGCCCGTCAGCCGATCATGCACGAAAACATCAGGCTGATCGTTTCGTGTCACCATCAGAGAAGTTTGTTGCCCCGGAGTAGAAGGCAACATATCGTCCATCCGCACTGATGCTGGGCCTAACGCTGCCAGAATTCCCCTGCTCACCCAGGCTATTCACTGAAACGCGCGTGGTTTGGTGCGTTAACCGATCGTACACGAACACGTCAGCGACCCCATTTGTGTCTCCCTGCACGAGGTTCGTCGCCCAAGACCAGAATGCCACATAGCGCCCATCTCCGCTGACAGAGCATTCGAAGCTCCGGCCATTCGCCTGCTCGCCCTCGCTGCTTACCGACACCCGCCTTGTCGTCCCGCGTTGCGCGAAGCTTACTGACACTGCCAGTAACCCTAGAAGGGCCAAGAAAGAACGAATTAACTGCTGGGAGGGCATGGCTTAAGCTCACAAAGCCGAGCCGATTTCGGACTTGCCCTTGAATTATACTAGAATTCTCAGCTGGAAGTTCAAGAATTATGATCCAGCCCTCTGCCAGCACCACACACCTTCCAACTTTTGTCCCAGCGTGCAGGCTGGCGAGCAGCTCATGCTTGGCAATGTCTTTTTCCCGAGGCACATTGATTTCCGGCGGTCTGGCCCAGCTCCGACGTAGCGATGACGACAGGCTCATCGTACGACCAGGGATGACCGTAAATGGAAATGAAGCTCCCGTTCAAATAGTGCTTGGAGGGCGCAGTCCTTTTCCAGAGCCCTGCTTCCTCAAGGTGCTGTTAGAAGCATCGGTTTCAATTGTTGGACTGCAGCAGTCTGTTTCGCTTTACGACTATTTTCTCGAAAGATGGATTCCGGTGAATTCGCGCGATGCAACGCTCGAAGACTCGCAAATCGTCGTTAATGTCGGTGATCGCGGGCACTACTTTGAACCGGGAACCGGAGCGATTCAGGCGCGTCTGTCTTTTCGTCCCGTAGGACCTCTGCAAACATATCTCTGGGTGGCTGGGAGCAACCAGTTTCAATGGCTGATTGCACAGTAATGCTGAATCCGAACGTAACGCGGCTGTGGCCCCTACCGGCCTCCCGCATTACCTCCTTGCCAACGTGGGCCAGGCGCGTTACACATTCCCATTTTATGCCCGCGAGTACACCAAAGGATTCGGATGCGCCACTTTGTCATCCCTTAAAGTTGTAAGAGGCGAGTCGACATTGACCCTGCCTAGTCCCTAAAGGTTAGCTGTATGACAGAACCTGAAGTTCGCCCGTAAGCAACGTGATCATCGCCGCTGACCGCCAACGCTTGGTTCACATCTCCGACTTCCCGGATCCAAACATCTACTAACGTTCCATCGGAAACCCGAAACATCCTCAGGTTCGCATCATAAACGCTTCGCGACGCGGCAATAATATATCGATCATTTGAAGAAAACGCGATTGACCCACTCATCGGGGCCCAGATGAGTGATTCTTGCTCACCATCCGACGAGCGAATGATGTGAATCCAATCTGCTACACGGTAAGCGATATGCTCACCATTATGGGAAACTGCCATTGTCGAGAGGGGGCCGGCATTCTTTTGCAAGAGCAAAGCATGATCGGAGGTTCGCCAAACGCGAATATAATGGTCATCGAAACCGGTGAACAATCGATCTCCTTGCGGGGAAAATGCGATAAATGCCCCTGCTCCATTCGTTCTCGACCATAGGATGGCTCCATCGGAAGTTCGGCGCAATTCTAGCTTGTTCCGTAGAGTTTGCAGCGCCAGCAATCCATTGGACGAAAGCGTTATCGAACCAACGGCAGCCGGCATTTCAAGAAGATTGGCGATTTGAACGCCCGTTCGAGCATTCCATAGTTTAAGGTGGCCTTCATACGAAGACGTGACCAAACGATCTCCGTCAGGCGAGATGCCGTAAGCATAGGCGGTCTCTGGGATGCGAGCAACAGTTTTTCCGTCGGAAGTGTTCAACACGGAGACGTGATCACGATAAATGGACGTCAAAGCAGACCCGTCGTCCGAATAAGCCAGTTTCTCTGGACTTCCGAGAAAATCGACAATCGTATCCAGTTCCTTTCCGCTTCCGGAATCCCATCGACCGATATCCGTCCCTAAGTCTGAGCTTGCTACTGCATAAATAGAACGGTCAAATGGATCAAATTCAAAGTGCGAAGCATTAGCATGGTTTCCTAATTCTCCGACCTTTCTCCAGCCCCCACTTGCACGGTAGATCTTGGTAGGTGAGCGTAAGCTCGAAATAGCTAGTTTTGTTCCTCCCGGAGAAAACTTGGTCTAAGTGGCTCCCGATATCGGAAAAACGCTTGATGCGAGATGTGTCTCAAGGCTATATACATAGCAATTCTCATAGCCAGGAAGACATATCCACCTATTATCAGGAGAGATGTCGGGACTCCCGTAAATATTTTGCCCGATGGCATCGAGATATGGGACAACACCTTTCCAGACTTCGGCCCCATCCCCCGTTCGGTAGAGGGCAAAGACACCGTTATAATTGAGAATCGCGATTAACGATCCATCCGGACTCACGCAGGGGTTTCCCTCCATAACAGGAAATGACTGGAGTAACGTACCATCCTCCGATCGTCGTCTTTCAATCCCAACCTCGTAAACAACTTGAAAAAACGAAAGGCCGTCTGGCAGGAAGAAGATTTGTCCGGTTTCAGGCAAATCATAGAGCTTTGTGGCTAACGAAACATCCCAGATGCTGGAGTGAAACCGACCAAAACTTCCGAGGAACTGGCCGCTTAGGGAAAGTGCAACGGCGGAAGTATCCCCAGCTGTTTGTAGAGTCTGTGTAAGGCGATTAGATCTTAGATTGTATATATGTACCGTTTTCTGATCGGCGACATACGCCATCCAGTTTTCGTTGAGCGTTGTCGTCATCCAAGTGGGATAAAGTCCCTCATCTCGCTTCCAGTCGACGCCAATAAACCCCTGACTAAAGATAGGACCTCCGAGCAGCGATACGAGGACCAAGCACAACAACCGCCTTGCTTTCGAACATACGGACATAATTGCCTCTGTTGACCCCGTCGGAGGAAAGAACGGGTTTATCTTGCTTTAGTATACGTCAGCTTTTGGGACCTGCCGGATGGCGGCCAATTCGAACCTTCGGAGGACGCAAATTCGTCCTCCAATTACAAGCTTTTCAGCTAAAAGCTTTTTAATTTTAGGAGGCTTTCACATGAAACGAATTGCCGTCGTCTTCGCGCTATTCTCGATTACTCTATCTCAGGGTTTTTCCCAAAATATCGGGGTGTCCATTAACGGCGAGCCGATCCAATTCACGTCGGCAGGGCCGCAAAGCGTTAATGGCCGAGTGCTGGTCCCTCTCCGAGGCGTGATGGAAAAGTTGGGTGCCTACGTGGGCTGGGATGCATCCACCCAAACCGTCACCGCAACTCGCGGCGACATCGACATCGAACTGCGCATCGGCGAACGAGTCGCCAAAGTGAACGGGAGAGCCGTCAGCCTGGATGTGCCGGCCCAGGTCTACCGAGGCACTACCTTGGTTCCCTTGCGTTTCATGGGTGAGGCTTTAGGGGCGCAGGTGAGGTGGAACGAATCGACGAGAACCGTCAACATCTCCACATCCGACGTGACCGTGCCCCCAAGCCCGAACCCAAACCCGCCCCCGACCAGAGATCGCGGAGTGGAGATCACGTCTTTCGAGGCTCGTGCCGACGGCTGGCTCAAGGCGGGAAGCACCATCGATTTCGTGTTGACCGGGACGGCCGGAGGAACAGCCACTTTTCAGATTCCCGGAGTCAGCGAGCCTATCCCCATGCTGGAAACCAGCCAAGGCCGGTACGTCGGCACATGGGCGCCCCCGGCGTCCGGATCATCGCCCATCACCGCTTCCAGAGCCGTCGCCATCGGAAAGCTGAAGGTTGGCAGCTCAGAACGGTTAATCCAAGCCGCTACCCCTCTGCAGATCGACACCCAGCCTCCCAAACTAGGGGCTACCACTCCCGACGCGAATGGGAAAGTCACTCGCAATCGTCCTAATATCTCGGCCGTTTTCGACGAGGCAAGCGGGAGCGGAGTGAATCCGGACATGATCCGCATGGAAGTCGATGGCAGGGACGTGACCCGAGAAGCTACCGTGACCGGCAATTTCATTGCCTATCGGCCCACCCAGCCCCTTGAAACCGGTCCTCACCAAGTGTTCGTCAGCGTCCAAGACCGAGCCGGCAACTCCGCCACGAAGAGCTGGGCCTTTACCGTGGCTTCCGAAACCGATGTCGTCAAGACGTTCAGCCATACGGGAAGCGGCAACCTCGACCCAGGCCAAGTGATCACCTTCACCTTGCTTGGCGCGAAGGGCGGAAACGCTACTTTTTCAATTGGCAATAAGGTTCTCGATGTGCCCATGAGGGAGGTCGAGGACGGCAAGTACGTCGGCGAATACGTCGTCAGAAAAGGCGACAGCTTCGTCGGAGAACCGGTCATCGCGAAACTGAGAACCGCGAGCGGTGAGACGTACACGATCGATGCCCCGCAAGGTATCGGAGTCAGGGCCGGCAAGCCTGAGCCTCCAAAAATTACTTCGCCGCTACCAAAAGCTGCCGTCCAATCGCCACTCGTTATTAAAGGAACGGCCCTACCAAGATCCAAAGTCCAGTTGCGGGTGGATTATCGAACCAACGTATTTGGCGGCCTGGGTCTAGGAGGTTCGATCGCCGAACTCGAGATCGACGTAGACGACCATGGCAACTTCGTCTCCCAGCCGATCGATTTGGAGACCCTGGTCGCCAGTAAGGACACGACCTATACGATCACGGCGGTGACGGTCGGAGCCAACGGTCAAAAATCTGAGGAGACGGTCGTGCCGGTCAAACGTTGACGGTCTGGCGGCCAAGGCGCTATAGTCTGAACAAATGACTATTTTTGCCGCCTTGGCACTCTTGGGAGGGGCTTTCTTGTCTGGCGCCGTCGTCGGGGACGACGCACCCCGAACGCAGATAAGGGAATCCAAAGCGGCGAAGGATGCCCGCATGGAATGGTGGCGAGAGGCGCGCCTCGGAATGTTTCTGCATTGGGGTCTTTACTCGATACCCGCCGGCCAGTGGAAAGGCCATACCGGCTACGGCGAATGGATTCGCGAAGAGGCCCACATCCCGGTGGGCGACTACGAGAAATTCCGATCCGAATTCAACCCCGTTAAATTCAATGCCGACTCATTTGTGAAGATGGCTCATGACGCGGGCATGAAGTACATCGTGATTACCACCAAGCATCACGACGGGTTTGGACTGTTCGATTCGAAATTCACCGATTGGTGCATCCGCGAAACTCCGTTTCATCGAGACGTCATGGCGGAAGTGGCGGCCGCGTGCAAAAAGTATGGCCTACGAATGTGTTGGTACCACTCGATCATGGATTGGCACCATCCCGACTACTTGCCCAGGCGGTCATGGGAAGTCGCTCAGCGACCCGTCGATGGAGCGAATATGGATCGCTACGTCGAGTATTTGCGCAACCAAGTAACCGAGCTTCTTACCAAATACGGCCCAATCGGAGTTATGTGGTTCGATGGCGAATGGGAGGCCACGTGGGACGATCATTACGGCAAGCCGCTCTATGAGCTTTGCCGCAAACTTCAGCCCAACGTCATCGTGAACAACCGGGTTTCCAACAATCGAGGCGGCTCGGTGGAATCGTCGGGAGAGGATCAGCGAGTAGGCGATTTCTCTACTCCGGAACAGTTCATCCCACCCACCGGCCTCGGCAATGTCGACTGGGAAACCTGCATGACGATGAACGATCATTGGGGTTACAATTCCCACGATACCAATTGGAAATCCTCCAAGGAGCTGATTCGAAACATTGTCGATGTTGCCTCGAAGGGCGGAAACTACCTGCTTAACATTGGACCTCGATCCGATGGCACATTCCCTCCGGAGGCGGTTGACCGTCTAAAAGCCATCGGAGCATGGATGAAGACGAACGGACAGGCGATTTTCGGCACGACGGCATCGGTCTTTGACAACCTGCCCTGGGGCAGATGCACGACTCGATCCGGCAACCAAATCACGACGCTGTACCTGCAAGTATTCGATTGGCCAAAGGATGGAAAGCTCGTGGTTCCGGGAATCGGAAACGAACCGATGAGCGCTCGCCTGATGATCGCTCGCCGTGATACCCAGGTCGCACGAGTGGGGTCCGACCTCGTGATCCAGGTTGGCAAGATCGCTCCCGATGCCAACTGCTCGGTCGTGCAACTCGACGTGCGAGGGCCTGCTTTGATTTACAAAGCTCCTAAAATCGAAGCGCCAGCGGAAATGATCGTCGGCTCGACTCAAGTCTCGATTAGTTCGAGCTCGCCCGAGTTGGACGTCCGATACACGCTCGATGGTGTCGACCCAACTCCCGCTTCGCCGCTCTACAAGGACTTGATTACCCTCAGCGACTCGGGTGAATTAAGAGCGGCCGCCTTTCATAAGGGTAAGCGCGTCTCACCGGTCTCGCTGATGAAATTTGCCAAGGTCGAGCCCAAGCCGGCCGTGCGCGTCGACGGTTTGCAGCCTGGTCTTTGGTGCGAGGAGTTCAAGGGGAACTGGGACGTCATGCCTGACTTTTCCAAGCTCACTCCCCGAGTATCCTTCGCCGCTCATTCTCCTGATTTGACCTTGCCCAGTAGTTCGGAAAGCTCCAAAGAAGAGTTTTGGGGTCGTCGCTTCACGGGCTACATTACGGTTCCCGATGATGCGGTGTACCTCTTCGATCTCACTTCGGACGACGGCTCGAAACTATGGATCGACGATGAGGTCGTGATCGATAACGATGGACTTCACGGCAGCGTGACCAAGCGCGGCCAAGCGGCCCTCGCCAAGGGCTCTCACAAGATTGTCCTTGGCTGGTTCAATAAGTCCGGCGGCCTAGACTTGGCGCTGCATTGGGCGAAGGCAGGCGAGAAGATGGGCTCGATACCCAACTCCGCCTTTGGCTTCGCACGTTAAGGGGTCACGATCTTCCAAACCGTCTGATCCAGATTCGCGGTGTAGAAGTAGCTCAGAAGCGGTCCCGCAGGCTTCACGCTAACCCGCGTGCGGACGTGCCGGTTTGCCGAGTTGACGTAATCGAGCGGGTTGCCACCCACCAAGACTTCGACCACGCTGTCGGTCCGTGTGGCCGCCCGGGCATCGAATAGTACGTACTGATTCGTTGTAAAGTTAAACAGCTCGACCGTTTGTTGCAGCCCCGTGGAGGTTACGCTAGCTTCGGTGATGAACGAAAGCGCCCGGACGCTCGCATTGGGCGCAACGCTCTCCAAAATCACCGAAACAGGAGGCTCGGTTCGGTTCAAGGTAAAGCCTCTCTGAACTTTGAAGTAAGAATTATCGCTATACCAAAGATCGCTCAATTCGCCACCGATTTGGGTCCCTCGAAAAATCGTTGCGCTCGTCGGCACGACGATCGTTTGAGTGCCCCCCGTGGCGACCATAAAGATAAAGTTGGCTTCGTTGGGGGTCCCTCCAAAGTTATCTGCCTCGGTCTCATCGTAAATGCCGTTTGGAAAGGGATCATTGTCAAACCAAAACACGTCGTCGCTGTTTCCGGTTCGGACTCCGCCCCCGCTCAGAACGCTGGCATAAGCGGTGTCGAATGGACCCTCGCCTTGCTCGGGAAATTGGGGCTGGCGGTATTGGACGGCAACGTAGCATTGGCCATCGGCAACCGAAACGTTCCAGCTTTGCGTGTTGATGGTTAGCTTGAAGTCTCCGGCATCCGGAGGCGTCCAGTATCCCCCTAAATCTTGAATAACGCCATCGAAGGCCGAATGGCCGGCACCCCGCCCCTGCACGAGAGAATCAAAGAAGATGAATCGGATCAGCACCCGATGCGCTTCGTCCACATGAGTCCCGATGGCCATGCTTTCCCAGGGCAATCCGCGACCCGAGTTTGTAAGGTTAATATCGTCTAAAGAGCTTGCGTCACCCGGAGTGTAGAAGTGGAAGTTGTCTCCGTTGTCATTGTCGTAAACAGTGACCGAAGTGATGCCTGCGCTACCTTCCGAACCTTTGCCAATTATTCGGGGACGGCCTGGTTGGGCGTAAATCCTGGTCGCGGTTACGGGAACTTGCATGCCCTTTAAGTCGACCCACTTCCCTTGCGAGTTTCGAACTCTGCCGAACTGCATGGTCATCGTGCCATGGTAAACATCTGAGGCGACCCCCAACTGGATGCTCGCCAAGCCCAAGATCAGGAATAATAGCCGAGTTTTCATAAGCGGTTAACCTTATTGTACAAGCGTTTTCTCGTTACGCCATCAAGTATTTAGAAGCAATTGCGTTGAGGTGAGTTCCAAATGCCCGTAGAATCTCTTGCTTCCCGTGCCAAACTTGGGCTATGGCGCTTGGCTGGGGCATTCTCGGAACCGGGAAGATCGCGCGCCGTTTCGCTCAAGGGATCGCCGCTTCCAAAACCGGACGACTAGTCGCTGTGGCGTCACGTACCCAAGAATCTGCCAATCAGTTCGCGGCCGAATATCCAGCCCGTCCGCTAGAAGGCTATGCGCAAATCCTCGACGCGGCAGATGTCAACGCCGTCTACATTTCCTTACCCCACCATCTGCACGCCGAGTGGACGATCCTTTGTGCCAAGGCGGGCAAGCATATTCTATGCGAAAAGCCGTTTACTCTCAACGCTATCGACGCCGAGCAAGCCCTGGCCGAAGTCAAAGCAGCAGACGTGTTCTTCATGGAAGCGTTTATGTACCGCTGTCACCCCCAGACCCTGCGCCTTAAAGAACTTCTCGCTGCCGGCGCCATCGGTATCCCCCTCCTCATCAACGCTGAATTCGGGTTCAAACTTAATCGTGAAGGGAAAAATTTTCGAGCGGTTCGCGAGCTTGGAGGCGGTGGTCTCATGGATGTCGGAACTTATTGCGTATCCATGTCCCGCTTAATAGCAGCTGAAGAGCCGGAGCGGTTTGAATATTCGGCTACTTTTTCAGAAGAAGGGTACGACGCCCTGGGGGGCGGCTTGCTCGCCTTCGGTAGTGGTCTGCGCTCCGTCTTCGCTTGCGGGATCCACAGCCAGTTTGAGAATGCAGTTCGGATCTATGGTTCAGAGGGCCGAATCGATATACCGTCGCCTTGGTTTTGCGATAAACCCATCCGCATAACCGACCAAGCGGGCAAGGAAACTCTGATCGCGGAAGGACTCGCAAACGATTTATATAGCTACGAAGTCGACGCCGTAAGTGAATGTCTCTCGGCGCGCCAAGCACCGATGATGGATTGGGAAGATACGCTGAATAATGCGAGGGCTCTCGATGCGTTGCGCCGAAGCGCGGGTCTAAGATTCACAGACGACGACCCTGCCTTCGCTAATCCCGCTCTGTAAACTCGAAGATAACGCCCGCCATGGTATCTGCTTTCGCGCCTAGATGCAGAGCATTGATCATGGCCGTAATGCCATCGATCTGCTCCTGAATGTCCTTTACTTCGGGAGCGTCTTCATAATATTTCACCATGAGCGCGCTCTTACGTTTCTCAAGATCGAAGAGGCGTTCTCGAGCGGCGGACGTAAGTTTCTCCTGGCGGTCACCGGGCGTTCCCGTCCATGTGGTCTTAGCCACGACCGGCCCCACCTTCTTGACTGCCTGCAAGAATTTTTCCAGTTGACTAGGGGGAATCAGCACAAGCAAGCCTTCGGGGGTGCGCTCCTTTACATCGCGCTGACTCATAAATCGACGAGACGAGCCGCCGAAGTTCTTGGCGATCCCCGACAATTGAGTTCGGGCTTGCTCAGCTCGCCCTACTTCTTCCACAACGCTGACTAAGGCGACTTGCCCGACCCCCTCGGAAACGGCGGCCGGAGGGCCCACGGGCATCGGCTTCGATTGCTGCGCGGGAGGCGTCGTCGCGGGATGGGAAATGATGGGACCTCCAATTCCTGGATTGGGGTTGATTTGTCCCGGCATCGCGGGAACGTTGGTAGTCGCTGGGGAGCCGGCTGGTCCGGACGGTTTTGACGAGGTACCGGTTGAATTCGCATTCTGTGGCGTCACTAGATTCGTTTTGGGAGCCGGGACGGTGACAGGTGGATTGACCACTACAGAGCTGGTCGCGGCCGGTTTGGAGATATTCGATGCGACCGCCGTTTTGTGCTTTCGAGAAAAGGGGTTCTTGAGTATCAGTCCCGTTAGGGCGACTCCCGCGACAAGTCCGCAAACTACCCACGCCAAAGGCACAACCCTATTGGGTCTGCTCGTGGCGGAGGGCGAGGCATTTACTACTTCGCTCTGAATAACGCTTTCTGGCGAATGTTCCACGATAATACGTACTCCGATCCGCCCCCAGAAGATTCACCTTCCCATGGCACGGCTGTCCCGCCCGGGGTCTGGCGTCATTCTGAGCCCGCGAAGAATCCCCGGTCCGGGGCGCGCGGCCAATGACGGAGATCCTGAGATCGCCCGCGGTGGCCTCACGTGCATCGCGAGAAACGCCCCGGCGGGCCGAGCAGTGGTATGTTTATCTCTAATGAAGATATTAGTGACCGGCGGCTCGGGAGCAGTCGGCCGCGTCTTGGTCGGCGAGCTAAGAGGGCGAGGTCACGAAGTATGGATCGCGGACCTTCAGCATAGCCATGACTCCAATTACTTGCGGTGCGACGTCGGCGAGTCACGACAGGTCGAGCAAATCTTTACCGGCGGCGAATGGCCGCATGGCTATTTCGGTGAGGGCAAGTCATTCGACTTCGTGTACCACCTAGCTGCCGAATTCGGGAGGTGGAACGGTGAGGATTTTTACGATACGCTGTGGCGCAGCAACGCCGTGGGCACCAAGAACTTCCTGCGCATGCAGGAGCGATATGGCTTTAGGGCCGTCTATTTCTCATCGTCGGAAGTGTATGGCGATTACAAGGCGCTCATGTCCGAAGACGTTCTCGATCGGTTTCCGATCCGCCAGATGAATGACTATGCGATCAGCAAGTGGGTCAACGAGTTGCAGGTGATGAACTCCGCCGAGATGCATCGCACCAAATCTGTGCGCGTGCGGCTCTTCAATACCTATGGCCCGGGCGAACCTTACTCTCCGTATCGCTCGGTAATCTGTATGTTTTGCTACAGAGCATTGCATGATATACCGTTCAAGGTCTATCGCGGCCACCATCGGACTTCCACCTATATCACGGACTGCTCGCATACTCTTGCCAACATTTGCGAGCACTTTAATTCCGGTGAGGTTTACAACATCGGAGGCCTCGACTATCACGATATCGAAACCGTTGCCGACTTGGTGGTTCGTCATACGGGTTGTGACCCATCACTCGCCCAATATTCTGATCCAGAGCCTTTTACCACCCTCAAAAAGCAAGTCGATTGCGCCAAAGCAATTCGCGACTTAGGACATCGATCGACGGTATCTCTTGAGGATGGTATCCGCAATACGGTCCAATGGATGAGAGCGCATTATGGAATGGAGGCCGCTTGCACGGGCAAAAAGTAACTGTTATCGGTACTGGCTATGTTGGCCTTCCGGCCGCCCTCATGCTTGCCAAGGCAGGCTACGAAGTCGTGGGCGTCGACCTGAATGAAAATATCGTCCGTGCAATAAACGATCGGGTGCTGCTGATCGGGGAAGACGAGCTCAAGGCTTTGATGGCCGATCCCGTCGTCCATCGCAATCTTCGAGCGACAGGCAAAGTCGATAAGGCTGACATCTTTATCATCGCCGTTCCTACTCCCCTGCATCCCCGCAAGAAAGTCGCCGACATGGCCTTCGTCGAATCGGCGTTGGAATCGTTGATTCCCCATCTGGTTTTGGGAAATTTGATCATCATCGAATCCACCATTCCTCCGTTAACTTGCCGGGAGATGGTGAGGCCGATGATCGAAAAGGCGACTGGGCTCTCGGTCCCTCAAGATGTCATGTTGGCTCATTGCCCTGAACGGATTTTACCGGGAAGAATCTTTCATGAGATCATCCACAACGACCGGATTATCGGGGGCATGGATACGAGGTCGGCAGAAGCGGCGCGAGACCTCTATTCATCCTTCGTGACGGGCGATCTGTTACTTACCGACGATGTGACCGCTGAGCTCGCGAAGTTGATGGAAAACACTTATCGAGACGTAAATATCGCCCTCTCTAACGAGATGCAGCAGGTTGCGGAGGCGCTCGGGGTCGATTCCAATCAAGTTTTCGAGCTCGCGAATCGCCATCCGCGGGTGAACTATCTCAAGCCCGGTATCGGAGTTGGAGGCCATTGCATCCCCATCGACCCCTGGTTTATTAAGGAGGTCGACCCCCGGAATGCGACTCTGATCGAAGCCGCCCGCAAAATAAACGAAGACCGTCCGGCAAGAATCGCTTCGAAGGTTCGACGCGCTTTGGCAGGCATTTCAAATCCTAAAGTCGTAGCCGTCGGAGCTGCTTACAAGCCTGATACCGAAGACGTACGGGAAAGCCCAGCAATGGAGATAGTCAGGCTCCTGCGCGAAGAGGGACATCGGATCGATCACTTCGACCCCCTTGTAGAGGGCATGGAGTACGATGGCATCGTCGAAGTTGCCTCAGGCGCTGACTTGCTTCTCATTCTTGTAAGCCATGGTTGCGTCGTCCGAGATCTTGCCGAATCCCGTCAAGCCGTCGAACGAGTGATGAAGGAGCCTCGCATTTGGATTTTTTAAGCAATGTCCTCCGTTGAAGCTCGAAGGGCGGTAACGCTAACTCCTTGGCCTCATTTCTCAGAAGAGGAAATGGAGGCGGCCAGGCTGGCGCTCGCTTCGGGGAAGGTCAACTACTGGACCGGAAGCGAGTGCCGCACCTTCGAAACGGAGTTTGCCTCCTCTATTGGCACGAGATACGGGATTGCCTTAGCCAACGGTACCCTTGCCCTTGAAGGAGCGCTGTTAGCTCTTGGCGTAGGGCCCGGGGATGATGTGGTCACCACTCCAAGGTCTTTCTTCGCATCGGCGGGATCGGTCGTAACCGCCGGAGCAAGGCCGATCTTTGCCGATGTGGACGTCGAAAGCGGAACGATAACCGCCGAATCCATTCAGCAGGTCCTAACACCGCGAACGAAGGCGATCATTGTGGTGCATCTTGCCGGCTGGCCATGCCAGATGGGTGAGATCATGAACCTTGCCACTTCCAAAGGTGTCCGGGTCATCGAAGATTGCGCGCAAGCACACGGAGCGACGGTCGATGGTCTCAGTGTCGGGTCCTTTGGAGATGTTGCGGCCTGGTCATTTTGCCAGGACAAAATCATGACCACAGCCGGCGAAGGTGGCATGATCACCACTTCAAATGACTCGATTCATCAGTTCATTTGGAGCTACAAGGATCATGGCAAAGATATTCATTTGAGCCGGCTGGAGGCCACTGAACCTGGTTTTAGGTGGCTTCATGAGTCGTTTGGATCGAATTGGCGGCTGACCGAGATTCAAGCAGCGATCGGGAGGGTGCAACTGAAGAAGCTCCCGGAATGGGTAGAGCGTCGGCGACGAAACGCTCGGCGAATTATCGCCAATCTCTCGGAGTTCGATGCCTTGCGGTTTCCCGAGCAACCGCAAGGTCACGCTTATTACAAGCTGTACGGATACGTGCGGCCAGAACTCTTGAAAGCGGGTTGGTCTCGCGATCGCATTCTTGCCCGCATGGCCGAACTTGGAGCGCCTGCCTACAGTGGAAGCTGCAGCGAAATCTATCTTGAGCAGGCCTTTCAGAAAGCTGGTCTTGCCCCCGCCAAGCGCCTACCCATCGCCCGGCAGTTGGGAGAAACCGCCATGATGTTCCTCGTACATCCGACGCTGTCCGACGAGCAGCTAGACCTCGTCTGTGAGCTTTCGGCCGTTGCATTGGCAGAAGCGTCCAGGTAGAGTTTAGCCCGTCATTTTGCCGGACAGTTTTTCGCTTATTGATCGATTCAGGCATGAATCTTTCTAACTAGATGTACACTAAAGACGGTCTCAAATGTGCGCCACCCGGCAATTTAAGACTATGGTTTTATGATCTTTTATTATTTATTGAAAGGCGCTGCTCGCTTTTGGCTCGCTTGCCTAAGTCTCGTCGCAATTTCGCTTGCCCATGCTGAAGTGCGCCCCGACATCATTTGGATGGCCGGCGGCCACGCCTGGAAGGTTTCGAGCGTAGCTTATTCTCCCGACGGGACCCTTGTCGCGACGACAGGAGATAGTACGGTGAAGATCTGGCGCGCGGACATCGGACAGCTCGTCCACACGCTAAGCGGGCATTTCTTGAACGTAAACAACATCGCCTTCTCCCCGTCGGGCCAAATGCTTGCTTCGGCCTCCGACGATGGAACCTCGATCGTTTGGCGGGTACCGGATGGCTCGATACTGGGCACCTTGGCCGGACATAGCGGACCCGTGTTGGATGTCGCATTCTCTCCCGACGAATCAACTATCGCAACCGCCGGCGCCGATCATTCGATCGGTTTGTGGGATGTTCAAAGTCACGGGTTGAAAGGCTTTTTGCTGGGCCACTCCGATGCCGTGACCTCCGTCGCCTTTTCGCCCGATTCCGCGACCCTTATTTCAGGTGGCAACGATACAACGGCAAGGCTTTGGGATACAAGTACCCGTTCGCAAAGAGCGCTCCTGGCGGGGCATACGGACAGAGTGCTCACCGTCGCTTATGCACCTGACGGGCAGACCGCTGCCTCCGGCTCCGCCGATGCCACGATCGCTATTTGGAATGTTGCCGACGGGACCTTGGCGAGGACATTGACGAGTCAGGATGGGGCCATTAATTCCCTCGCCTTTCGGCCCAACAGCTCTGCACTTGCCGCCGGCTGCTTCGATCAATTGATCCGAATGTGGGATTCGTCGAACGGTGCCCTCCTCAACACAGTTACTACCACGGTCGGGGAGATTACGGGCGTGGATTACTCCCCCGACGGCGGCCGCTTGATCGTGGGCAGCTCCACGAGCGCCATTATGATTTTGAATGCCTCGGACGGTTCTTTGGTGAAGCGGCTTTCTGGCCATCAAGCCCCGATTGCTTTCGCTACCTTTTCGCCGGACGGACGAATCATCGCCACCGCGAGTTATGACAATACGGTAAAGCTATGGCGAACGGTAGATGGCGCCCTCATTCGAACCCTCGTTGGCCACTCCGATCTCGTGTATGGGGTTACCTTTTCCGCCGACGGAACTCAGATCGCTTCTGGAAGCTATGACACCACCTTCAGGCTGTGGCAGGTGTCGGACGGATCGCTCATCCTAGTATTTAGAGGTCATACGGCCACCGTTTATCAGACCGTATTCATGCCCGATGGGGAAACCATCGTTTCCTGTAGTAAAGACGGAACCATCAAAGTTTGGCGAATATCCGATGCGAGCCTCTTGAGGAACCTCACCGATCACACTCGCCGCGTTCTTTCTATCGCCCTCTCGCCAGACGGGCAAACTCTCGCATCGGGAAGCATGGACCAGACCATCAAGCTGTGGCGAACATCGGACTGGACGGTGCGAAGGACTCTTACTGGGCATAACGATACAATTCGCAATCTCTCTTATTCTCCCGACGGATCGATGCTGGCGTCCGCCGACTACGACACCAGCCTCAAGATTTGGCATATGCCGGAGGGCGACTTATTGCGAACCCTGAGCGGGCATACTTTTTTTGTTGTCGGGGTAATGTTCGCCCCTGATAACCAGCATCTGATTTCATCGAGCCCGGATCGCACCGTTAAGCTTTGGAATCCATTCGACGGCACCAATCTTCTCACCTACGACGGCGAAACCGGGGAGTGGGTGTATGGAATTGCCTACTCGCCTCGAGGTGACTTGATGGCTTGGGGCCGATATGACGCGACTGTGGTGCTTGCGCGAGCTCCCTTTTATCAAGGATCGCTCGTCACGCCTTCCAGCTTTTTCACCTATCGGGGAATCTTCGAACTAGGAACAATCGGCGATCTCTTTGAAAGCGATGATCTGTACCTGACGGTTCGGCGGGGCAGTGTTGCTTTTCCGGCGGAGGCGCCAATTACCATGACCTTCGAAGGAACCTCGCCTACTGCATCACCCGCCCGTCTTTCTTTTTCAGTGGAAGAACATGTAAATATTTCGGGGCTCGTCCAGACTCTCGATCTCTTCAATTGGACTGCCGGATCATATTCGAACTCACAGGCGATTGCGGCAAGCCTCACCGATCAGACGCAGACGATCCAAGCCGGGACTCCCGCCGACTACATTCAGCCAAATACCGGACTCATGCGAGGAAGGCTTCGAGTCAAGCCCTCTGGACCCTTGGTGAACTTCCTCTACCGAGCGTTCATCGATCGCGCGGTCTGGCAAACGGGCTAGTTTCGTACGTCCTCGGCTTGCGTAGAATGATTTGATG
>JBBREX010000032.1:0-20414 GCA_038225245.1 Fimbriimonadales bacterium
ATATGCTTATCGAGAAAAAGTCGCCGGAAGCGGCCGGCAACGTTCTCCAGGCAGCCACCGTCCATAACGGCCTCGGGCCTGCCGGCGAAAGGCAGTTCAAGGATATCGCGCTCCGCATCGAAAAGCTGAGAGCGGCCAATCTTGCCACTCCAGACCAGCTCGCCAAGATCGACGCCGAGCAAAAGCGCTGGCAAGAGGAAAAGAAGAAGAAAGACGAATACGACGCTCAGCAGAAAGCGGAGCAGGAAAAGCAACGTAAGGAAGCGGAGCAAGCCAAGAAAAAAGCAGATGCGGAGAAAGCGGCGGCAGAGAAGGCAAGTGGAAAGGCCACCGGCTCAGGGACGTCAAAGACTGGCGATCAGAACCCAGGACCTAAAGTTGTCGTGCCCCGAAAGTCCACCGGATCGCAGACGACGGGGCGCTAGTTGGCATCCGAAGGCCGATTGATCCTTGTCGCCAGTCCGATCGGTAACTTAGGTGATTTATCGCCTAGAGCCGCCGCCGCCCTCAAAGAATCGGATTTTTGGATTGTCGAAGATACTCGCGTCAGTGGGAAACTCCAAACGATTCTCGACGTGCGAAAGCCTATGCGGGTGCTCAACGAGCACACGCCTGAGCAAAAAATTCTGGGTCTGGCCGAAGATATCTCTTCGGGACTTTCCTACGCCCTTCTTACTGACGCCGGGACTCCGGGCATCAGCGACCCAGGCGCCGCCCTAGTGGATCTGTGCTATTCCCGTCACACCACCGTCGACGCCGTTCCAGGACCTAGTGCCGTGACGAGCGCGCTTATGCTCTCGGGATTTTATGCCCAGCAGTTTTGTTTTCTTGGTTTCTTGCCTCGAAAGGCAGGAGCTATACGAGAACAGCTCCTCCAGTTCCAAGATTCCACCATGACTGTTGTTGCCTTTGAAAGTCCATTTCGCATCGATAAGCTCATGCGGGCTTGTTTTGAAACCCTGGGTGAGCGCCGCTACGCAATATGCCGAGAATTGACGAAGAGCTATCAGCAGGTCTGCCGGGGTACGCTACCAGCCGTGCCAAATTCCGCCGAAATGGTACGAAAAGGCGAATTTACCCTTGTCATAGAGGGAAAAAGGCGTGCCAAGCCATCGCTGGAATCGATAAGGTAGGTTATAATCGTCTTGAACGCAAAGGGAATCGCACGGAGGCGAATGAGGAACTTCATGATGAGAGCAGCCCTGAACACGCTGATCGTAGCGTTGATGATGCTGGCGGTCGCGATATCAGCCCAAGAAGGGACCTATCGCTTGCAGCCGGAAGACATCATCCGCATTCAGATTTATAACGAAAACCAAGTTGCCGCCATTCTTCAGATTGGCAAAGACGGCTACATCAGCGCCCCCTATGTGGGCATCGTTAAAGCAGCCGGGAAAACTACTACCGAGCTTGAAGAAACGCTAGCTGAACTTTACAAGAAACGATTGCGCCTGCGAGACCCAAAGGTTTCCGTGACCATCGATCAATATCGTCGCGTGAGGGCGACCATCATTGGCGCAGTACAGCGGCCAGGTACGTTCGGAAACGGGGGAGAGTTACGTCCGACCGATTCCATTCTGACCTTGCTGAGCTTGGGCGGAGGCCCTATCCAAGGGGCAGCCGATCTCAAGAGAGCGACCCTACGCCACTCGAATTCTAAAGAGCTTATTCCGGTCGATCTACAGGCCATGCTCCTGCGAGGCGATACGTCACAAAATTATACGATTCAAGATGGCGATGAGCTGACGGTGCCGTTCGATACGAAAAACCGTATCCTCGTGTTGGGAGCGGTGGCCCAGCCCGGCGCCTATCCCTATCAAGAGCCGATGACGGTGGTCGATGTTTTGACCTTGGCTCGATGGGAAATTCGTTATCGCTCTAAGCTCAGCAGCGTGCTCGTGATTCGCGAGCGCCCTGGGTTGCCTGGAAATTACATCCGGATGGAAGTGAACTTGGTAAGATTTCTCAAGAATGGGGACGCCTCGCAAAACATCATGGTCGAGCCGGGCGACATCATTTTCGTACCCGAAACCAAGAACCTAGATATCGATCGACTGTCCTCGATCTTCAATATCTTGTTCCTGGCCGACCGGTTCAGCATCCTGCCATTTAAGATCTTTGGCCGCTAGCGGCTATTCGATCGCCCATTCGGAGTTAACCCGAGGTGCTGCCCGAAGCGTGGCCACCACCGAGCAGTACTTTTCGTCGCTGAGCTGGACCGCTCGTGCCACCGCGACCGGGTCGAGGTTATCGCCCTTCAAATAATGCTTGAGGGTAATGCTCGAATATGCCCGTGGAAATGTGCCCTCCGGAGTTCGCTCCCCTGAGACCTCTACTCGGTAAGCGGTGACAACTTGGCGTTTTTTTTCAAGAATTGAGAGTACGTCCATGGCCGAGCACGCGCCCGCCGCCGAAAGCAATGTTTCCATTGGGGAAGGGCCACGGTCTTCGCCGCCGAAGTCACTGCGTGAATCCATGAAGAAGCGATTTCCACTCGGTGGAAACGCCTCGAACGCCAGCTTGCCCTTCCATTCCACACTCACCATGATTGGGGAAGTTTGACATAACTTCCTTCAGTCCATGGCGCACACTCCTGGTCCGTGGTTTCCATGGGCGTCCCGCCCATGATTAAGAGCCCAAGCTCCCTTGCCGTCACCCAGGCCTGCGAAGAATCTCTATACAAATCGATCAGTCCGGTAACGAGTGCTCGGCCATCGAGACGAAAAGGTAAAACCTAAGCTCGCGGGAGTGAATGGGTGCTGGTGTGCCCCTCGGTCTTCAAAACCGGTGTGACCTCGTCAAGGGGTCGGGTGGGTTCGATTCCTACACGCTCCCGCCATAAGATCAAAAATGGCATTATTTGGTCGGTCTTGAATTAAGGGGAAGCGGCGGCAGACAGGGTTTGATCAACATCGGGAAATAAATACGTGATTTTCGCAGCTCTTTAAGCGATTGCACCGAACAGCTTTCCATTTGGTCGGCGGCCTCGCGTTGTAGGGCGGGAATGACGTGGCTGTATGAATTCAGGGTTGGGTCAATCGAGCTGTGCCCAAGTAATTTCCATGACACTCGGGCATTCACGTTTTGACTGAGCAGTAGGCTGGCCGCAGTGTGCCTTAAGTCGCGAAACGCATTCGAGCAGACGCCATCGATCTCCGATTTAGATCCGATCATGAGCACTGCAATCCAATTGCCGGTCCCTAGCGAAAGCGTGGTAATAATACTGGATAGTCTGCCCACGCACTGATTTTCTATGCAAACAACGCTATGATAGGCACGGTGCAAGCCAGCAAACAGGTTCGTTAGGCTTGATCAGCTCCTTACTTGAGGAAGGGCATAATTTGATGAGTCTTAGGTTCCCGCAATTGTTTTCCCGTCATGGGCCGTCTGCCTCGCGACTCCTAGTTTCAACCTTTGGCGTCTGTGCATTAGCTTTGGGTGCCTACGCACAACCGGCGACTCCGGTTGCGGTGGTTGTGGCCTCGTCCAGCATTTTGTCGATCGATCATGATGTCGCACTCAATAACGAAGGACTCATTGCGTTTACTGGTCAGGATTCTGCAGGCAGCAAAGCGTTCGTGTGGGATCGAGGCTCTGGGGTCAGAATCGTTTCCACCGATGTAGGCACCGGCATTACTTACCGAGGGATTGGTCTCTCCAGCGGCACAAAACCATTCATCTTTGTTCGCGAGCTGATTGCTGCCAATCCACCAAGAAGCATTCTCCAGAAATGGAACTTGAACACGGGCGCCGGGACGGTCCTTGGCGATTCTTCCTTGGGCGATTTCGATGGAGCGACCGCATTCTGCGACATTAACGGATCGGGAATTTGCGCGGCAAGTGTATTTGTAAACGGCTCATCTGCGACGCAAGTGATCGCCGGGCGAACCAGGCCTTTGCTGGCACTCGCGACTTACACCGGTACCCAGCTGCTGGAAGTACAGATTGCGGATAACAACGACGTTGCATTTCGGGACAAGAATGGCCAGATCGTCACCTGGCGATATCCATCGCGAGCGACCTATGTCATTGCTGGCGCGGGAAATGGATTCGATTCCGCAACAGGCCACAAGCCAGGCATATCGACTGATGGCAGCACCGTCGGATTCCTTGGAACGCGAGGGCATGGCGCGGGAATTTTCGTCTCTATCGCTGATGATAGTGGAGGTCGGTCGATTCCTCCGATAAGGATCGCCGGTGAAAACTCGGGGGATAATTTCACCGCATTTGTGGATGACCAGCGCGTTGGCGTGTCGTCGATGAAGTTCGGCTTTGGCAACAAATATCAAGTTGTAAATGTCGTATTCGCCGGAACGAGAAATGGCGTCACTGGGATCTATTTTAGCACGGTAGGCATCTTAGCGGGGCAGGTGCAGACCCCTAGCCCACCGGTCAAATTGATCGCTATCGGTGAGGTCCCAGATGGCGTGACCAGCCCCATAGCGAGCTTCGAGCTATATCATCCGATGAATTCCCAGGGACAGGTTGCCTTTTGGGTGACGTTGGCTGACGGATCCAACGCTATCCTTGCCACTCCCGCTTGGCAAGCATTGAAACATCAGGCTCCGGCCACATGCAACGTTCCGATTTTGCTCACCGACGGCTCCGTGATCATTCAGGCTTACGGCAGTTCGCAATGGTCGCGATTAACTCCCGATGAGGATGGAGATTACGTAAACGGCTCCTGGTCGGCGATAGCCAGCATGCCCACCGGCTACGGGCCCACATTCTATGCTTCCGCTGTACTGGCCGATGGAAGAGTGGTTGCGATTGGCGGAGAATACAACCTGGGTGGCCATCAGCGGGTGGACACCAAGTTGGGCTCGATCTATAACCCGGTCTTGAACTCATGGACACCCTTAACGGGTCAAGGATCGCTGCAGGCTCCACCACTTTGGAACGAAGTGAGCGACGCTCAATGCTGCGTTTTGCCCGATGGCCGTTTCGCCCTGGCCGATCCGTTCAACACCAACATGGCGATACTTAATCCGAGCACCCTCACCTGGACCTCCACGGGGGCGTTCAAAGCCGACCGGTTCGATGAGGAAGGTTGGACGTTAATGCCCGAGGGCACGATCCTCACATGCGACGCTGGGCTCGCCCCGAACGCAGAGAAGTACGTCATCTCCACTGGCAACTGGGGAGTGGCCGGTAGGACGCCTCAGAGCTTGTTCGAGCCAGCTTCAGAAGAGACGGGTCCCATGATTCTGATGCCGAACGGAGAAGTACTGGCCATGGGAGGCGTTGGTTATACGGCTGTCTATACGCCGGGCAGCTTTGCAACAGATCCGGGAACTTGGGTAGCGGGCGCCAATTTTCCGACGGACGTCAACGGGGTCCAACTCGCAATGGCCGACGCTCCTGGTTGCTTATTGCCCGGTGGGAATGTCCTTTTATGCACTAGTCCAGGGGTTTTTCAAGACGGGATGAGCTTTTTCGAATATGATGGGAAGAATTTTGCGGGCACGCCGGGTACCCCAAACTCTGACTCTAAGTCATGTTTTCAGGGAGCTATGCTCATGCTTCCATCGGGCCAGGTCTTGTTTACGGATCAAGGTGGAGACGTCGAGATTTACACACCTGCCGCGATGCCTCTGGACCCTTGGAGGCCGACGATCACACTTTGTCCATTGGTTGTCCAGGCTGGCAGCTCCTTCCTCGTAAAAGGCACGCAGTTCAACGGCCTTTCGCAATGCTGCGCCTACGGCGACGACCTTTCAAATGCCACCAACTACCCGTTGGCCAGAATCACGAATCTCGGAACTGGACACGTTCGTTACGCTCGAACCCACGACCACAGCACAATGGGCGTGGCGACTGGCTCTGCGATCGTTTCGACTCATGTCGATCTTCCCAGCAATCTGGAGTTGGGCGCTTCTAAGTTGGAAATCGTTGTAAACGGCATTGCCTCCAAACCAGAGACGATCATCGTTTCTGGAAAGGCGGGATCCGGGCAAATCGGCTAGGGAACAGGGATACCTAGTCCATCTGCTGAGTCCTCGCGTTGCAGGGCGGGAATGACATGGCTGTATGTATCGAGGGTTAGGCGTAGCCAGACTACTAGGGCCGGAGGTTCATGCCCATCGTCGCCGATGCGCCGTAGAGTTCTGGGTGCTGGTACTTGCCGTAGGCCTCGCCTTCCTTGTCCTGCTCCACCGGGCGCCGTACTTTTGCACCCAGCGGTCGTTGCGGACCGCTTCGATCCGCCAGGAGACCTCGATGTTCGGGGCGCTGGTCAGGATCATGAACTTGCCGGCTGCGTTGATCTTCTTTGCGACCTTCACCTGCACGAACCCGGGGGCGGCCGAGTCGTCGACGACCGTCAGCTGGTACCGGGGATCCTTATTGATCTCGGTGAAGTAGGACGGAAGCTGCACCCACGCCGCGCCGTGCGCGTCGGTGGTGACGTTGCCAGAGTACACGTTGAACGGCTCGGGGCCTTCGCTGCAGTAGTGAAGCAAGTACTTGTGAAGCGGATCGGCCGGGTGGTCGATCCGGAATGACTTCGTGCCGCTCGCGCCAAATGGTCCGACCGAATAGACTCCCCAAGCGCCGGCGTGCGGAGCCCACCCGACGACTCCGGAGCAGGCATTTGAGGTGCTGTCAGTCTGCCCATAGGTGCCAGTGTTCGACGCGCCATAGCCGTAGACGCCGACAGACACGGCGCTTTCGCCGTAGACGCCGTAATTGGAGGTGCTCCCGCCTTTGACACCGGTCACAGACGCGCCGTAACCATAGAGTCCTGCCCCGCCCGAAGTTGTCGTGAAATAGCCGCCGTAGTTGGTGTTGCTGACGCCCTTGACCCCGTACCCGGAGCCGTAGTTGAACCCCAATACGCCTGAGTTGCCCGTTTGGCTCAGGAACGAGCCGCCGTTACCGGTGTTGCTGCTGCCCCGGACCCCGATGCCGCCGTTGGTCGAGCCGTCCACGCCGGCGCCGCTGGCGTTGCTGGTGCCGGTGACGCCGGTACCCGCGGAGCTGGTCCCGCTGAGTGCGATCCCGGTACCGCTTGCATCGGTGTTAGCGACCGCGAAGGCCGTCCCGCTCGTGGCCGACGTGCCGCTGTAGGGCAAGGCGAGCAAGGTGTTGGGCACGCCGGTCAGGGAACTCCATGGTACGCCTGTGAGCCCGGCGCCTCCGCCTCGGAACTGGCCCGAAATAGTCGTGCCGGTAATATTGATGTGGCCGGTCTGAGGTGTGCCGGGCGTAGTGGCCTGGAGCTTCACGTATTGAAGCGATACCGCGTCCTGGGCCGCGCCTGCGTGCGCCTTCATTGCGGCAAACGTGCACAGAGTCAGAGCAAACAAAACGGAAGCGACATAAATTGAAAACCGAAACATGACTTACCTCCAATGCCCAACGGCGGGTAATTTGCATTGTACGGCAAGTTCGCCAAAATGGCACGCTCAGTCGATGGGCCTCAATGCTTGGCTTCCATCCGCGCGATTCGTTTGGAGAGGCTCGCAAGCTGCGCCTCAGGCGCCTGGAGTTCCTCTCACTGGCGTCGTACAATCGCATGCTCTTCCTTAAGCGCACCAATTGCCACGACACTGAGACCGGCGTAATCTAGCGTCCGACGAACGTTGGGAACAGGTCAACGTTGGCCAACAGCAGGTGAACTCGAAGCCCGCCGCACCAGCGCTTCTAACCCTGGATCGTATCGGATCGTGTTCAGCAGTAGAGAGGCGACTGACTCCTTCGGAACGCCGAGGGGGCCATACAGGTGCGAGGCGTTGCCCATCTCAGCATCTAGAAATTCTTTCAAACCTCCTCTGCTTCGCCATCTACGTGGACGACGCCTTTCGCGAGTCTAGCGCGGATTTGGCGAATCTGCCGTACAATTCCATTACCCACCGTTACGAGGTCGTGTGGGTGGAGGTAGTCCATGTTTCGCTTTTCGAGCTACGTTGCTTCAGTTCTTTTTGCTCTGACTTTGTGCACGTTTGCCACGATGCGGGCCCATGCTGGTTCGGCACAAGGCATCGTGTCCCTTCTGTACGTGCATCTTCAAGCCACCACTCCCGGCACGCCGCAGACTGGCCACGCGAACATTACCGGCACCATGATCGCGGGCCAATTTCAAGGCGGTGGCGCAGGCCTTACGAGCCTGAATGCCTCCAACATCAGTGCGGGCACGCTCAACGCTGCTAGGCTTCCTGTACCGTTCACGCTGAGCGGCACGATCGCTACCTGGGTCATCAAGGGCGAGAACTCCGCGGCGGTTGACGGAGCGTCGGGGGTATTCGGCTTTGCTAGCGGCGGCGGAGTGACCAGAGGCGTGGTGGGGGAGAGCGACAGCCCGTCCGGGCGCGGCGTGTACGGGTATGCCGCCGCCCCAAGCGGTACGACCTATGGCGTGTACGAGCAGAGCAGCAGCACATCCGGGATCGGCGTCCGGGGCGACGCGACCGCCGCAAGCGGCGCCACTTACGGCGTATACGGGCAGAGCAGCACTACAGGAGGTACAGCGACCGGCGTCTACGGCACGGCCAATACTTACGGCGTGTTTGCACAAAGCGCTTTCACAGGCGTCCGCGGTGAGTCCACCTCCGCCAGCGGCCAGACCTTCGGTGGATTTTTCGTCTGCAGAAGTACGTCTGGGGCCGGCGTCGTGGGACAGACCAATACCTCCAGCGGTACGAGCTCCGGAGTGAACGGCTCGAGCATCAGCGGCAACGACGCCGGAGTCTATGGCTTCAATGGAGCTATCTCAGGGGACGCGTTCGGGGGATACTTTGAAAGCAATAGCCGCACCGGGCGTGGGGTCTATGGAATCGCCGGCCAGTCAGCGGACACCGGAGTGGCGGGAGTTTATGGGGGTACGTTCAGCACTCAGCCGACGGGTTATGGAGTGTATTGCTACGGAAACCTAGCGGCGACTGGCACGAAGGCGTTCGTCATCGACGACCCGCTCGACCCGACAAACAAGTACTTGAAGCACTATTGCGCCGAAGGCCCAGAACCGCAAAACATTTATAACGGAACGATCACGACTGGAACAGACGGCTACGCGCTGGTCGAGTTGCCAGAGTATTACGGAGAGATGAACAAGGAGCCTCGGTACCAACTCACAGTTGTCGACGGCAGCGACGATTTCATTCAGGCCAAGGTGTCACGTGAGATCGAGGGCAATCGATTTCAAATCCGAACAAGTAAGCCAGGGGTCAAGGTGTGTTGGGAAGTGAAAGCGGTACGAAACGATTTATGGGTTCGCAGCTATGGGGCTCCTGTCGAGGTCGCGAAGGAGGAGGCTGAACGAGGGAAGTATCTCAACCCAGAACTTCATGGCCTGCCGCCAAAGGCACTCCTGAAGGCGCGGTCTATGCCTCAATCACGGAAAGCTAGGGGGCTCGGGCCGAGACTTGGCCGTAGCGGGGCCTGATGACTGAGCTTGTCACCCACGCCAGCGGGGCCGCGCGGGTAGCTTTGGCTAGGTAACGTGTGTGTTGGGGCGACGAGTGGCGGCGATGCAGTCTCTCGTTGCTTTGTCTTAGGGATTGCAGCATGCGTCTCCGGGCTGTGCACTGCGATGGGTCTCGCATCACCAACATCCAATGGACGGCTTGCATATAAGACGTTCAATTCGTAGTTCAAAATGGATGGCAAGAGGTCTCTGCGGATTGGACTTCAAAACAGATGTGAACTCGTCAAGGGGTCGGATGGGTTCGATTCCTACACGCTCCCGCCATAGGACCCAGGTCCTGCGAACACCTATCGAAACGAAGCGTCTGAAATGATCGATGGCACTCTTTCGACTTCTAGGCCGAGGGATCGTCCGCAAGTCGGGATTTCTCGATTGCCGAACCGGCCTCGCCCTCCTGAAGAATCGTAACGTCGGACCCCTCATGAAGCTCGCGGCTCTGGCCATCGGCATCGCCTGCACCATCTTTCTGATCGTCATCGAAGCGCCATTTGAAGCTATCGTGGGCGTTCTCGCACCGGGTCTTGGACTGGCTTTCGACGTACTGCTCGATGGATTTGAAATTATCGTTTTGCCAATTCTCATCGCTTGCATCGCGCTCCCTCACTTGGTTCCTCGTGAGCTTGTCGCGCGCATCCGTGCGTGAGGCAGTACTCAGGCTCGGGTAAACAGGCACCGTGGAACACCTGGCAGGAGGCGATCTCCATTCACCGTGAGCGCACGGCGCTGGCCCTCATTGGCCTGGTTTGCTTTGCGACCGGCTTAAAAGAGCCGCGGTTTTTTCAGGCGCAATCCGTTGAAAGCGTTCTGCTTTGGATGCCGCTCATCACAGTTGCCGCGATGGGCGAGCTCATCGTCATCCTTTCCGGCGGGATCGATATTTCGATCGGCTCGATGTTGGGCTTCTCTGGGATTGGTGTTGGCCTCATATTCAAGGCCAATCCTCATCTGCCGATAGCGGCCGCGCTATCGGCAGGATTCGCCATCGGCTTTCTACTAGGAACAACTAATGGTGTGATCATTTCCTGGGGAAGAGTTCCCCCACTCGTGGTGACGATCGCCACCCTGGCTTCTTTTCGGGGTCTCACGTTCTTGCTTAGCCGTGGAGATCAGATTGATTCCAGCATGATTCCTGATTCCCTTACATCGTTGGCTCATCGAGGCATACCGCTTGGCTCATTAACCTTCTCTTGGCTGTTGGTGTTCGCCCTCGGGATTTGTTTTCTGACGGCCCTGTTCTTGCGATTCTCACGGCTCGGGCGCAAACTTTTCGCGGTTGGGGGCAATGCCGAAGCCGCTTATCTGCGTGGCATATCGATCTCTAGAACGACATTTGTCGCCTATGCGATCTGCGGGGCTCTGGCCGGCCTGGCCGGGGTAATGTATGCGGCCAGGTTCGGTTTCGTAAATCCAGGCAGTGCAGGCCAAAACTTTGAACTGACGGTCATCGCGGCTGTCGTGATCGGGGGAACCAAGCTTACAGGTGGCGAGGGATCGGTGCTAGGAGTCTTGCTCGGTTGCCTACTGTTGTCGTGCATCAACGTCGCGCTGAGCGTCCTCGGAATCGAAGCGAACTGGCAAATGCTCACGTACGGCCTTGTTATTCTCGCCGCCATCATCACCGACGGGGCACGAACTCGGTCGAGGAGATGGGCTTGAAAAAGATGCTTTTTATTCCGCTGATCGCCGTCCTTTTAGCGATCGTCGGCGTGACGCGCTCAATGCCCCAGCTCATGGATGTTCGCTATCTGCTCGACTCCTCGACCTTGTACGTAGAAACCGGCCTGCTTGCCTTGGGAATGACGCTCGTTATTATCAGCGGCAATATCGATCTCTCGGTCGGCTCTAATCTCGTCCTAACCGCCTGCCTGGTCGCCAAGCTCTTCGAGCGTGGTTGGTCCATCAGCCTAGTGCTTGTCGCCGCTTGCCTTCTCGGAACTTCGTTTGGCGCTTTGAACGGGATTATGGTCGCGAAATTCCGGTTGCCTTCTTTCCTCGTAACCCTCGGAACCATGGCTCTCTACCGCGGTGCCGCTCAGGCCGCCCTCGGCCCGGCCTCCATCAAATTGCCCGGCGGTTTTAAGGGAATCGATCAAGCTAGACTTTTCGGCTTGCCTTGGCCCGTTCTTATCTTTTTTGCCCTCGCCATAGGCTTCGCTTACCTTCTACATCGCACGTTCTTGGGTCGATGGATATTTTCGGTGGGCTCGAACGAACGGGCGTCTGTCTATTCTGGTGTTCCCACCGACCGGGTAAAGATTTCCGTCTTCGCGATCACCGGCCTTATGGCAGGAATAGGAGCCCTGTTGCTTGATTCGCGTCTCGGAGTTGCCCGCTACGATGTTGCTCGTGGAATCGAACTCGATTCGATAACGATTGCGGTCCTTGGCGGCACTGCCATCCAGGGGGGAAAAGGCACCGTGTTGGGCACCGTGTCAGCCCTCGCCTTAGTGGCTTTTGCCAAGACGGCGATGGGCGTGGCGAACGTGAAAGCTGAATACCAATTGACGGCCATGGGTCTTCTGCTGGTACTAGCCGTGCTTCTCACCAATTTAGCGGGAAAGTTCAGTGCTCGCGCAATTGCCTAGGCCCGATAATCCTGCTACCATAGTGCAACCGAGGAGTCCAATTTGAAACGTATCGCTAAGTTATTTGCCCCCACGGCAGCCCTCCTGGTTTGTTTCGCCGGATGCAACAAGGAAGAAAGCCAGCCTTCGCCACCGGCGCAGCCGGCCAAGGGAGTGAAAACAAAAATCGTTTTTATCCCAAAGAACACTGGCAATCCTTACTTTAATCAAGTCGCTAAGGGGTTCGAGGAGGCGGCCCAAGCTCTGAACATCGAATACGATACGCAGGCTCCCGCCACCGCAGACGCCACTTCCCAGATAAGCGTAATTAAGGACCAAGTTCAACGAGGGGTCGATGTAATCGTTTTATCGGCGAACAGTCCTGATGCTCTTAACGAGACGCTCGATCAAGCGCGGAAGAAAGGGGTCGTCGTGATCACCGTGGACTCGGACCTGACTGGAAACGAAAGCCACCGCGACGTCGGCGTCTTACCAACCGACTTCTCCAAGATAGGGCTCGCTCAAATCGATTTACTGGGCAAGCTCATCGACTACGAAGGCGAGTTTGCCATCCTTAGCGCGACGACCGATGCACCGAATCAGAACGCTTGGATCGCGGGCATGAAGGATGCGCTCAAGAATCCCCGATTTGTCAAAATGAAGCTTGTTGAAATCGCATATGGCGATGACGAACCACAGAAGTCTTCGACTGAAACCGAGGGGTTGCTTACCAAACACGCCAACCTTAGAGGAATTATTTCCCCGACCAGTGTAGGGCTGGCCGCAGCTGCTCAAGTGCTCGAAAACACCGGCGTCTACGCAGGTGGACCTAAAGCGAAAGGAAAGGGCATCGTTCTTACCGGTTTGAGTACGCCAAGCCAAATGAAAAAGGCGGTCGAAAAAGGGGTCGTCGCTAGCTTTCAGCTCTGGAATCCCGCCGATATGGGAGCCATTGCCGCGCATCTCGCGGTAAAAATGCGCGCCGATAAACTTACCTTTAAGCCAGGGGACTCCCTCGAGATCCCTGGTCATGGGACTATCACCGTGGGTGACAAGAACATCGTCATCGCCGGTTCGCTTATTACTTTCGACAAATCAAATATAGGCAAATTCGATTTCTAGCTATGCTTATCCTTTACTTAAACAGAAATTCCACAAATTTTGTTAATATTTGCCCGCGAGCGACAAAATCCTGATATATTGAAAACGGACGCAAAGGTCCCTTGCACTTGGACCCTTTGGCCGAACAGGAGGTTATTTCATGATACGTAAAGTGACAGCTGGGTTTTCCAGCGTTGTGCTTGGCATGATCATTGGTCAAGCAGCGAGTGCTCAGGGTGATTCGAGCAACAAACCGATGGCCAGGATCGATGTTGACATCCTGCCTGCGGTGGCCAGATCGGCTCGACTCGGCCACACCGATCCCAGTAGGGTGCTTCATATCGCGGTGAGCATGCCGTATGCCGACCCCCAGGGAGCACAGAGCTATGCCGACCACGTGAGCGATCCAAACGACCCCGAGTATCGGAGATTTCTATCTCCCGACGGAATCGGTGAAGCATTCGGATTACCTACGAGCAACATCCAAGCTATTAGTCATTATCTCAAGCTCAACGGCTTCAAAATCGATCTAGTTGGTAAGAACCGCCTTACCATTTTGGCGACGGCAACGGTGGCTCAAGCCGAGAAGGCCTTCAATACGACCATCAATAATTATCGGGCTCGTGGCCCTGAGGCAGGCAATTCCGAATTTTTTGCATTTTCTCGGCCCTTGCGGCTGCCTTCAGCATTGGCCGCCGACGTCATCGACGTAACTGGATTAGAGAGCTATACAAAGCCGCAGCCAAGAGCGTTGACCCCTACGCAGACCCGCGTGCTCTACAACCTTGCTCCGGCTTATAACGCTGGTATTCAGGGCCAGGGAAGAGCGGTTGCCATTTCGAACTTCGATGGCTTTCGACTTTCCAACGTTCCACTTTACTACTCGCAGTTTGGATTGCCAACCCCGGGAGGGGGTGTGAATAGCAATGTGCATGTGATCGCGATCAGCGGCGGAGCGGGCGGCGGAACGGCCCAGGGCGAGGGAGACCTAGACATTCAGATGGTCCTCGGAATGGCCCCCTTGTGCGATTTCACGATCTATGATGGGGGCGCTTCCGACCTCATCGGAGTCTTGACCCGCGAGGTCAACGATAACACGGCCGACGTAATCAGCGAAAGCTACGGTTGGAATCTTCCCGCCTCGACGGCCACGTCTGCCCACAACCTCCACCTTTCGATGACCACTCAGGGCATCACCTACATGGCGGCGAGCGGAGACTCGGGCACCACGCTGGAGCCCTACTCCTACCCGAACTATGAGCCCGAAGTTCTCATGGTCGGAGGTACGGTCGCCGGCGTCGACGGCGCAGGCAATCGACTTTCCGAAGTGGGTTGGAACGGGAGCGGAGGTGGCTGGAGCACCAATACTGCGTCCTTCAATACCCGCCCGTCCTGGCAAGTTGGAACCGGTGTTCCTACGAACATAAATTTCCGCATGTCTCCCGATGTCGCGCTGCACGCTTCTAGCGGCTCAGGCGCCTATCAGTTTTATTACAACGGCGCATTAACGAGCGGATACGTCGGAACCAGCTTCGCCTGCCCCGTCTTCGGCGGTGCTCTCGCCGTGGTCGAGCAAAAGATCATCAATCTTGGTGGTCTCCCACCGAACGGAGCCGGTAAAAGACGTTTCGGGCGCATTCAGAATGTGATTTATGGACAAAACGGGCGAACGGACGTCTGGTTCGACATCACGTCTGGAAGCAACGGGACGCTTCCCAACGGCAGCACCTCGAACTGCACCGCGAAGTGGGATATGGTGACTGGATGGGGCGCAATCAACTTTGATGCATTCGTCTCGTCCCAAGTCACGGTGGGCATCCCGCCCGCACCATCCGGGCTGACGGCAACCGGCGGGAATGCCCAGGTCGCTCTAAGCTGGGGCGCCAGCAGCGGCGCCACAAGCTACAACGTAAAACGATCTCTGACGAGCGGTAGCGGTTATTCGACCATCGCTTCGACGAGTTCCACCGCTTATACCGATACGGCCGTTACGAATGGGACGACTTATTACTATGTCGTCACCGCTGTTAACGGCTCCGGCGAGAGCGGAAACTCCAACCAAGCATCCGCGACTCCGAGCAACAACACTTCGTCGCAGTTGCTTCTGAATCCGGGATTTGAGAGCGGATCGGCAAGCTGGACTGCTACTGCCGGAGTTATCACCAACTCCTCATCCGAGGCTGCCCACGGGGGTTCTTGGAAAGCCTGGCTGGATGGTTACGGAACCACCCACACCGATTCCGTTTACCAGCAAGTGGCGATTCCTTCGAACGTCACAACGGCAACCCTCACGTTCTGGCTGCATATCGATACGGCCGAAACAACGACCAGCGTCGCTTACGATCGGCTCCAGGTGCAGATCCGCAACTCGAGCAATACGGTTCTGGCCACGCTGGCCACTTACTCGAACCTCAACAAGAACACCGGCTACCTGCAAAAAACGTTTAACGTCTCGGCTTATAAAGGCCAGACCATCCGCGTGTACCTGCTTGGCACGGAAGATTCGTCTCTGCAAACATCCTTTGTGGTAGACGACTTCTCGCTGATCGTTCAGTAGACATAGGCAAGGCCGGGCTAAAACTAGCCTGGCCTTCTTGTTTGCCAATTGCCTCTTCGATGGCTATAATGGAGAGCATGGTGGCGTCGTGGGAGCAAAAGCGAGGATAAAAAAACAAAAAGAGAAAGATATCTCTTTTGAACTTGGCTCCGTCTTGGCCGTCGATATCGTCGCATTTTCTGTAAGGCCGACCACCGAGCAATCCCGCATTGCATCGGACTTAATCGCCCGCGCTCGAGCTTGCGAGGTCTTTCAAAAGCATGGCTCGAACGGGTTCTTAATCGCAAACTCGACCGGCGACGGTTTTGTAGCCGCATTCAGGAACTTTCCCGAAGCTGCCAGCCACTTTGCTGAGGAGCTTGCCAGTTCTCTCAAATCTGGGGAAACCGGTTACGAGATTCGAGCCGCCATCAACATTGGCCCATTTTCTGTGTTGGAGGATATCGCGGGCAAGCCAAATATGGTCGGCGATGGTGTAAATCTTGCCTGCCGGGCCTTGGAATGTGCTGATCCAGGTGAGATCTTGGTTACCGGGCAAGCCAGGGGAATCCTCATTCAAGATGACGCATTTGCCGATAAGCTTGTGTCTTTAAGATCAGCCACGGTCAAGCACGGAGTCGTTATCGAACTCTATCGTTTGACTCAAGGGAGCAAAGAAGCCGCTCAAATCCGAAATCGAGGTTCTTTTGGTCCATCGATTGCATTAGTTGCTTTGGCTGGACTCCTTCAGCGCCAGGGAATCGAGCGTTTCGCGTCGATGATTCACGAGAGGGCTTGCAAACGCGACGCGGGCAAAGCAGCCTCCCAGAACAAAATAGCCGTTCGACTCTATAAGCTGAGAGGATCCACGATCTTCGGACTTTGCGCCGTAATCCTTGGCTTGCTGATCGAGTTATCCATCCGCGGTACCGCGTTCGATCACGACCTGAAATTATTCGCTTATTCACGCCTCATTTCGATTGTGCCCAAGCCAGAGAGCTCCGATCCGGTATATATCGTCGACATCGGACGTGATTTCGATCTTCCTGAAGGCCACACCGATACACATCGGCTGAGTCAACTGATCGATCGGGTTGCTCAATACCATCCTTCCGCCATCGGGGTGGACGTAGACTTTGGTGCTTTGGATTCCACCGAAGAGTTCAAAGCACCAAATGGAGAGCGGTCAGCCTTCCCTGATTACGACGGCATGCTCGTCGAGAATGCCTGGAATTGGACACACAGACCAAATGGCGTTCCGATCTATCTAGCCGTTAGCAGGAATTTGTTTGGTTCTCCGGCCGCCTGGTTTCCCGGCAATATCGATGGCAAATATTCTCTTCTCGCGGTAGCTCCGGTGGTCCCAGCGACCAAAGGGGACCAGATCGTCGTCACCGAAAGGCTCCGGCTTCCGCAGGGAATCGACATACCATCGATGGCTTCCGCCCTTAGCAAGAGTTATCGGATCCTTCAAAAACAGGAATGGCCCCCCCGGTTGCCTGGTACGCAATTTATTTCAACCACCTTTTCGCAAGAGCTCTTAAAACCGCTAAAGGACGTCGCCGGAGACAAAGCAAGTGCCGACCTGTTTATGCTGAACTCCCAGGTTGTCGAAGCCCTTCACCATTCACGAATCGCGGTAACAAGCCCTGACGAACTGCTCCCTGAACGAGCCAGGCATCTTCTTCCTGCTCAAGGATTGACCGGAAAGATCGTTATTATCGGAACCACCATAAGTGACCCTGGGGACACTTGGTTTAGGCCTGGAATGGAGTCTGCAGAACCAGGTGTTTATCTTCATGGAGCGGCCGCATACACCTTGGCAAAGGAGCCCCTTTTTGAATTCAATACCTGGACTGATCTGCTCCTTACCATAGGACTTTCGCTGGCCACGCTCTCGATCGGAATCATTTGGTCCCTCAAGCTGTTACCATGGCAAGAGGAGATCGACCAAGCTCGGGTTACCGCTTGGTTGACTCTGGGAATTGTATTAGTTTCCGTTGTGGCAGGGTTGACTTTCGCGGGAATGTTTCATATTGTCTGGTTTGGATTTTTGATGACGGCCGCACTGCTCGCCTTCCATCCCAAAATTGAGGCTTACAGCCATATGCTCTTACATAAGATTAATCCGAGGGACTCAAGATGATTGCGGCTCTTTTTCTTTCGCTATTGGCGACCTCGCGCGATGCCAGACTCCCGGTCGGGCGAGTCGGCGATTATGCTGGAAGGGTATTTATTCGCACTGGTACCCATCCGAAGGAATTCAGGATAAAGGCAAGTGACAAGAAGTCAGTAATATATCGCGGAGATCGAGTCAAATGCATCGGCGCTTCGTCTCTGGTACTTACCATCAATAACGTGCCTGTGCAGAGGTTTCCTCATCACGAAGGAGGTCAATGGGAAACCGTACAAAGTGAAAGAACTCCCCAACAACGCGCTTGCGAAGAAGTACTTTTCAAGGCGCTGGCCAAGAGAAAAGGCGGTTCCGGACCTGTGCGTTGGCCGCTGGAGGATATGCCCGTTAGCGCTAATGATTTCTGTGTTATCCCGAGCAGGCGAATGATGGAGACTTTTGTTCGAGTGGAGTACCTCGGAGAATCATTTTGGCGGGGCACTCTCGCCGAGGATTCCGTGTGTGGATATTCGTCCGCAAGTCTTTCGAAGAAGCTTCGCGGTGCAAGAGAAAAGGGGTTGCTTACCGGATATCGAATTCTATTTGCAAAGGAGTCCGTATCTTTCAAATTGCTCGACGTTAGAGCTGACGATAATTTGTCGAAGAACCTCGCGAACGCCCAAAAGTGCGATAACGAATTCATACAAATGCTCGTTCGTGCTTCCTGCCTTTACCAAGCCTCCCAATACGAGCCTGCGGCCTTACTTGTAGCAGAAGCTCGGAAGCTCGATCCCGATGATAAACGACTGACGGAGATCCTTGCTCGATTGCAATATGCCGGATATGGGAGATAGTAGAGCACGTCTATTTTGTCGGAAGTTGCAAAGGTGCCGAATCTCCAATCAATTGAAATGCCGCCCAATAAAAGACCTCGCTCCTCTTTGAAGCTTTAGAATCTGAGCTCACGCTTCCGCTGCGCCTGAGCCCTTCGTTCGATTTGCCGTACTTCATCTCTTCTAGAATAGCCTTTCGAAGGGCATCATCCTTAAGAGAGTGATCCTTAAGGGCCTGGTAAAAGGTGGCCATCATTCTCGCCGTAGCAGCATCGTCGACCTGCCATTTGCTTGCGACTATCGCAGGAACGCCGGCCGCCCTAAAGGCCCACGCGAGGCCCATCAGGCCTTCTCCACCGCTCTCGACGCCATTGCCTGTCTCGCAAGCGCTCAAGACCGCAAGTTGGGCTGACAACTTAAGCCCGATGATTTCTTGCGCTTCCAGAAAGCCATCGTTTTTGCTCGTTGCCGGTTCTTTTGTCATGACCAAACCCGAATGCATTGCCTGAGCGGAATTCACATACCCATGGCAAGCAAAGTGAAGAAGCGCGTATTCCGGCGCCAAGGCCTTAACGGTCTGTTCTCTTGCGTCCTTGCCCACAAGTTCTTTGGATTGTTCGAAAACCTGCGCGACTCGCCGACCTTCCTCACGAGCGCCTGGAAGGGGTCCAAATGTTCCCCCTCTGGTCGTAGTCTCTCCTGTTGCATCTCCGTCACCAGTAGGGTCGGCTACGCAGAGCAAAGACTTCGTTGGCGTACGAGGAGTTGCGCCCCCGCCTAGTATCCCTAGAGACAAACAAGTTGAGGTGGAGCAGCCCTCGATCAAACGTTTGTTCGAAGGGTCCTTCAGCGCGGCAAACGGCAAGTCCCATAAAGGTCCATCCGGTACAAACACAATGTGCTTTACTTCCGGAAATCTCATTAGTCCAGACCTGTCGACCGGTCCAAGAAGCACTGAATAGAGCTTTTTCGCAAGAACTTCTTCTCTATCGGCGTTATTTTTTACCGCGTCGATGTATTCGGCTACTTGTTCCCGAAGATTTTTCACCGGGACGTCGTAAGCTGTGAGAATATTTCCTAACAGGGAGAATGAGATAATTCTATCAGGTAATACTGCCCACTCGATATATAGGATTTCCGGATTCAAATTCGCTAAGTGCAGAAGCTGTGCCGAGTTAGGAGGAGACTGCCCGAAAACTCTTCTGAATTCTGGATGCTTGAGGAACAGGTCACCTCTAAGATCTGACAAACGAATACTAGCTTGGTTGGCCCGTAGCTCCGCCTTTCTTAAGTCGTTCGGTTTGGCATTAGACTCTCGCAAAGACCGTAAGAAGTTTCCGGCTCCGTTTGCCTCATCCGAGGCTGCTTCCAGTTTTCTCGCGTCTTCGATCCCAAGAAACTTCGTCAGGCCCTCTTGGTTTAGGTAGATCTGCTTGCTAAGCCCACGCACACGCCCTTGCTCCAACAATGCTAATCCATCGTCTTGCCGGTTCTGTGATAACCTCAGAGCGGCGAAGTCCTTGTAAAGCAAGCCTTGGTTGGCAGATTGGAATGCTCCTTGTTCCGTTGGGTCATGTACTTGTTCTCCCACGGTCTCATATTTTCCCAAGGCCACGATAAATGATTCGGCGGCGGCACCCTTGTCTCCCAGCGCGCTTTGCACCGATCCTCGGATGGCAAGGGTAAGAGCTACTTCCAACTGATTACTGCTGTCTTTGATAATCTTCCAAGCTTTGTCAGAACATTTTAGAGCTTGTCCAAGATTGGCCAAGTCGCCGTGTTCCCGATAAACGCTCGCGAGATTGTTAAGGGTTTCCGCGACACTTTGTTTATTGGTATTTGG
>JBBREX010000033.1:0-20241 GCA_038225245.1 Fimbriimonadales bacterium
AGCATTCAACACGCGCGTAGCCTCAAGTTTCGCAGCCGCCTGGTACCTCTCGAAGAAGCCGCCAATAGCCAGCAGCCACCAGCCAACCTGATCATCGCCGATCCGCGGATAGAAAGAGCGTTGCACAGCTTGCAACCTTCCGACCGCGCTCTCATCACACTTTTTTACTGGGAAGAGTTGAATCTCCAAGAAATTGCCGCAAGTATGGGCTCCAACACAAACGCGATCAAAACGCGGCTATTCCGGGCTCGGGAGAGGTTCCGCCAAACTTATGAGGCGCAGGAGAAGGAATGAAAGTCCCCCGATCGGTAGATGAACTAATGTGGATTCTCGCCGAGAGCGCCGATCCGAGTGCGGTCGACGCCTTCGAGCGCCGTTACCCGGAATACCGCCGGGAACTTCTGAGGCGGCTCAATATGCTTGCAGACCTGAAGCTAGCCCGTCCAACCTTGAAAATCGATCGAGCCCCCGCATTTCACTATATGCCCAAAGCAGCCGTATTGCCCAAACGGTTGCCCTACCTGGCCGGAGCTATGGGTCTGGCAGCGATCGCATTTGCCGGAGTTGCCTACCAGGTCTGGCACGCCCCCCAGACTCCGACTACAAGTATCAAACAAAGCCAATCCCAAACTGCCAACCGCCAACCAGTACCCGCCAGCCGCCCACCGCTCACCGTCAACCGCCAACAGTCGGTTCCTGAACCTTCTGCCGCAAACACGGTTCCCATGGGGGAGAAGCCTTCCGTCGTAGCTACCGTGCGTTTGAATGGAGTGCCCCTCAAGACGGCAATTACCCAAATAGCCAAAGCAGGCAAGATAAAGGTAGAGATCGCTCCCGGATTAGAGAACCCACTAATCGCGTCCGATTATCGTAATTTAACCGGCCTCGCCATGCTGAAAGACATGGGACAAACGTTCGGCTTCAGCGTCTTGGAACAAGGAGTGGATTCTGTCCTTATCGTCCCGGCGGTCGACCCCCATGCATCGCCGAGTACGAGCCCTGAGACTCCAAATGCGAGCGCGCTTCCAACGGTTACTAAATCATTAAAGGGAATAATCGCACCCGAGAAGCCAGGTAAGAGTTTGAGTCGGGAGACTGCGAAAGGTTAGATGCGTCGCCCTTCTTGTTGGATAATCTTTACAGCCAAAATAGCGCTTGACCTTTCGACTCCAGAAAATTTGGGGCGTCGATGCCAAGAGCTCTTTCGTGAACGCTGCTAATTCGCGATGAAAATAGCCGCGTCTAGCCTATCGGTTAAATAAACCATTGGCAAGACCTAATCCCGTTGCTATACTAATGCCGAAAAGTAAAATGTAACGGGGTCAGATATGTCCAATGCTCAACGTAGTTCCGACGTCGTAGAAATCCACTCCGAACGCTGCCTTTCTTTCGCCTTATGCGGGCTGGGCAGTCTTGCGGCCGGATGGCTTTTGCTACACTACACGGACCTTTTCATCGGCCTCGGATGGGTTTTGGTCATCGGTGGCTTTGGGGCGTTATGCTTTGCGCTTTTTTGCGCTATGCAGGCTCGCAAAGTGACTGGCGTTGGTTTCACATGCCCATATTGTTCGACCGGCAATCGCCTAACCGCCGTTCCGGACGACGATTTTAGCTGCAATTCCTGCCACCGGCTGATTCCGGTTGGGGAAGGCAGCATTTTGGAAGTCTTTCAGGTTCGATGTGGTTTCTGCAATCATCTCAATTACTACAATGCCAAGAGTGAAGGTCTCATCTGTGAAGAGTGCGACCGCGAAATCCCGATTTCCACCGAGAGCGGAGAAAAATCGGCCAAGCTATTCCGGACCTACACTCAGCACGATGACGACAAGCAATACGAGCTCGTCTTGGTCTCCTATGGGCACAAAACCGAAGAAGTGATCGGTTGCCTTCAACACATGTTGGCGCTCAATCGCAATCAGGTAAAGGATATGTTGGGAGAGCTTCCAGCTACCTTGCTGACTGGGATTACGCGCAAAAAAGCGGAAATGCTTACCGCCCAATTGGCCACCCATGAGGCGGCGGCCGAGTTCCATCCGGTAGCCTAAAAGGTATCATGCCTGTCGTGATTTCCCTCTTTCGAGTCGTTGTCGGCTGCGGCCTTTTGACCGCCTGCTTAATCGCTAACGGGCAACATTTGGTTTCCGCCGAGGAATTTCAGCGTCGGGAAGCGGAAACGATTCAAAAAGTGCTGGACGAAATAGCGAGTAAGCGAAAGGTAGACCGATATCACGTCACGGCTGAAGACCTTGCGCAAGACAGCCGTATCAAGGCATTGGGCTTTGATAAGCCCGAGATGTTCAGCTTGTTGGAAAGGGCGATTAATCTCGATCCTGAATCGTTGCCCATTTCCCCCAAATATCGAGGCTACAGTCTGCTCGACTTTAACTCGAATAATCCTGCCCTCAAGTATGGGACTCAGAAAATATCGGTAACTCCAGGTGCGGGCACGACCGATTTGCGATCAGGTTTCGAAAAGGCCGATCTGCAGGTGCTCCATCTACGTTTGACGCAGACGCCCTCGCCTGTTCTTCCTCAGAAGGGGACGCCCCCTCCACCGGCTAGACCTCCGACGGTTCGAGACCTCTATTTCGGGCCGGTCGCACGAGGATTTGCGGAAATGCAGATCAAGCAAGCCCAAAACCCCGGACTGAAAATCGACGTGCTCGAGCGATACCCGGCAAGGTTATACGCGGATCGCAAGGGCCATTTGGTGATTGGAATCGAAGGAGGATTCAGATTTCCGCATCGGTTGAACACTCCGCAAGCCCTGATATACTATAAAGAAAGTGCTGCAACTTTGAGCAAATTGGAGGCGGAACGCCAAAAAAGCCCTCGCGTTCGCTTCCCTGCTCCCATGCTTCTCCGAGTCGCAACGGTAGTGAGGTAGAGGAACGCCGGGCAGCAAAATCGTGTAAGGTACATATATGAAGCGAACTGTTCTTTTGACGTTGACTCTATGCACGGCCGCCCTATTTGCGGGTGGATGCGGCTCTTCCAATCTTGTTTCCTCAGAGGAGGCGAGTAGAAAAGAGGCAGCGGACCTGCAGGAAATTCAAGCGCGCATTGCAAAAGAGCGCAAAGTCGATCCGCTCCAAGTACCCATCGAGGAAATTCAAAAAGACCCCAAGGTTAAAGCGCTTGGACTCGATAGCCCAGATCAAGCAGCCATGGTCGAACGAGCTCTCGGGGCCGATCTAGAAAGCCTTCCGCCGGTTCAAAATCTTACCGGGTATAAGAAGATCGATTTCGCGGATAAAAATGCTGCGGTGTTGAAATACACGGCCATGAAATCGGAATCACCAGCCCAGCCCCCGACGCCCGTCGACTTCAAAACCGCCTTCGAGCACGCGCAGTTGCTAGTCTATCAACTCAAGATAACGACCGATCAGGGCGCGGTGCCGCCCCAGCCCAAACAGCCCGCCGTGAAAAAGCCTCCGATGGTCCGCGAAATTTTCTTCGGCCCCGTCGATAAGAAGCTCGCAGAGGAACAGTTCAAGCAAGCTCAACAAAGTCCGACCCTCAAAATCGAAGTGCTTAAGACCTATCCAGCTTCGCTTTATGCCAACGACAAAGGTCGCGTCGTCGCGGTTGTGGGAGGAGGATACAAGTTTCCTCAGCGATTGGGCGGTTCACCCAACATGATGTATTACCGCCAATCACCTGAAATCGTGAAGAAACTTCAAGATGAATCCAAAGCAAACCCCAAAACGCGCATGCCGATGCCGGTCCAGATTGGCGTGGCAACTCCAGGATAGAGCGTCGATGGGCCCCATCCGGACGTCCATTCAGGTATCTTAACGAAAACGCGCGACAGCTTAGCCAACGGCTAACTGTCGCACTTTCTCGGGGGTTCAAAGAAGGATTATGTCATCCATCATACATGCGATTGGCCGAACACGGATTGTTATGACCAAGGGCCTTGCCATGGTTCTTGCCGCATTCTTGACCGGCTTGCCATCTTTATGCTTCGCATCAGAGGCGGTCAAGCTAAAATTTACTAACGAAACAAATATATATCTATATGTTTCGTTTGCCTTTGGAATCATTGCCGTGGTTGCCGGATTTATGTTCCGGCGTCAGGTCTTATCTCGGCCGGCCGGCGACGAGAAGATGCAGGAAGTAGGCAAGGCGATCGAGGACGGAGCCCTCGCTTACCTGTCTCAGCAAGTGCGTACGATGGCAATTTTCGTCGTGCTGCTGATGATCGGCCTGTTCTTTCTGTACATGAACAGCTACGGGACCACACTTGCCGCGTTCGTGGCATTGAGCTTCCTCGGTGGAGTCGCAGCTTCATATATTGCCGGTTATGTCGGTATGTTGATGGCCGTCAAAGCTAACACCCGAACAGCACACGCCGCGCTCACGAGCTATAAGACGGCGCTGGAAACGGCATTTCAAAGCGGTGCGGTAGCGGGCCTGATCACGGTTGGTATGGGCCTGATCGGAGCGACTCTCATTTTCCTCTTGGCCAAGGGCGAAGCCATGAAGCTGCTGATCGGATTTGGATTTGGTGGATCGCTCGCCGCGCTCTTCATGCGTGTTGGGGGAGGTATCTACACGAAAGCCGCCGATGTGGGCGCCGACCTAGTGGGCAAAGTCGAAGCTGGAATTCCGGAAGATGATGCGCGCAACCCAGCCACCATTGCCGACAACGTTGGAGACAATGTCGGCGACTGTGCGGGAATGGCGGCAGATATCTTCGAGTCCTACGAAGTAACGCTCGTCGCAGCAATCGTACTTGGAGCAGCCACCGCCGCTATCTTCGATCAAGCAACTTGGATGAAGCTCATCCTGTTCGCCCTTATGGCCCGCGGTGTGGGGATTCTTGCTTCAATCTTCGGCGTCATCACCATGAAGGGAAACGACGATATCAACAGCGATCCCCTCAAGGCCCTTCGAGGCGGATTCAGCCGCTCAGCAATTGTCGCTGGCATAGGTACCCTGGCGCTCGCCTGGTTTATGATGGGCGGACTCGTCAAAGACGTGGGCGGTCTATCTACCAACCAGCTCGTTGCCAAAGAGCAATATGAGAAAAACGATATTGCCAAGATTAGAGAAGTCCGAGCCGACCTTGCCAAGGAGCGTAAAGTCGAACTGTATCAGGTTAAAGCAGAGGATGTTCAGAAAGATCCCCGTCTCGCTTCCATGAACCTGGACAAGCCGGAAGGACAGCAGATCGTACAGCGTGCGCTCGCCGTCGAGCCCGACGAGAACCAAGGAGTGCCACAGTACCGAGACTATTCGAGAATCGACTTTAACGATTCATCAAACAAAGTCCTGAGTTATGCGGTGCCGAATCCAGAGCAGAAACCGGGCGGAAAGCCCATGACCGATCTAAAGACGGCATTTGGGGGCTCACCCGTCGTAGTTACTCATCTTAGGCTGACTCGTACGGTACCGCCACCAGCAGCGCAAAAAGGCAAGCCCGCGCCGCCACCCCCGGCACCCCAAGTACAAGAAGTTTATTTCGGCCCCATCCCCGAGAAACAACTGAACGACCAAATTGCCAAGTCGCAGAATCCGAATCTCAAGATCGAAGTACTCGATACAGCGCCGGTTATTCTGTACTCAAATCCGGACGGCAAGATCGTCGCCGCCGTAAGCAATAAGTTTCCTGGTCTGTCCCGACTCACGGGAGGCCAGGGTCTAGCCTACTTTGCCACCTCTGCGGACGTCATGAACAAGCTGGTTGAAGACGCTCAGAAGAATCCCTCGGCGGCTCCAAGCTTTCCCACTCAGAATCAGATTAAGGTCGCTGCAGTCGAGAATAACGTGGTGGAATGGTGGCGCTTCGCGATCTGCATCATTTTCGGAATTCTCATGGCATTTGCCATCGAGCTCTTGACCGACTACTACGTCTCCACTCACAAAAAGCCGGTTCAGGAAGTAGCCAACGTGGCGACCGCGGGACCCGCTCCGATGATCATCCAAGGGTTCGCCTACGGCCAAGAATCGAGCGTGTTTTCCGTCTTTGCGATCGTGCTCGCCCTCATGGTGCCCCTGATTCTATTCCCGGTGCAGGTTTACGGAAGCTATATCTTAAGTTTCTACGGTATCGCCCTTGTAGGCTTAGGACTTCTCACGACCACCGGATACATTCTCGCCATGGATACCTTCGGGCCGATCTCAGACAATGCCCAAGGCGTCTTTGAGATGTCTGGGGCCGGACACACCCATCCGGAAGCCTCTAAGGCTGTGCAGAGACTCGACGCCGCTGGAAACACCACAAAGGCCCTGACCAAGGGATTTGCTATCGCTACTGCCGTAGTGGCCGCCGTGGCTTTATTCCATTCCTACATCGAAGAATCTCATTTGGTTGGCAAAGGCCTGCCCCTCGACGTCCCTCAGATCTTCCTCGGGCTCTTGGTTGGTGCCGCTGCGCCTTATCTCTTCTCGGCCTTCACCATCAATGCAGTGGGTCGAGCTGCCTTCCAGCTCATCAACGAAGTGAGAAGGCAGTTCCGAGCCGACGCCGGAATCATGGCGGGCACGAGCAAGCCGGACTACGGCCGATGCGTGGCTATCGTCACGGCGGCCGCTCAGAAGGAGCTACTTGGCCCGGGCATCCTCGCCATCGCGCTGCCTGCCATCGTCGCTTTCGGATTCTCGATCGGGCAACCCACGACTATGATCAACGGCTCGCTTTACAATCTCTCGGGGGCTCAAGCCCTTGGCGGATTCTTGGCAGGAGCGATTGTGAGTGGCCAGCTTCTGGCCGTTCTGCTCGCGAATTCAGGCGGCATGTGGGATAACGCGAAGAAGCTGATCGAAGACGGACTCCACGGTGGAAAGGGCACGGAAGCGCATCGCGCAGGCGTCGTGTGCGATACGGTTGGCGACCCGTTCAAGGATACGGCTGGTCCCGCCCTCAACCCACTGATCAAGGTAATGAACTTGGTCGCGCTGTTGCTCGCGCCGGTCGTCATTATGCCGCTCGCTCAGGGCGTCCTCGTCAGCATCACGATTGGATGCTTCATCGCTCTCGCCGGCGCCTTCTGGTGGTCCAAACGGGGATCCCTTTCCAGCGAGCTCACGGCAGTCACGGCAGGCGGGCCTTCCATAGCCCAAGGCACGACAGCAGTTACCATCGACAAGACCGCCGTTGGCGTTGGGAGTGACGAAGACCGGTAAAATGAAACCGTTGGGTGAGATTCTTCAAAAACAGGTGAAGGATCTCACCCAAACCGAGAAGTAGGTCCTATATGGCCGATAACAAAGACGTCGAAGCAACAAAGATCGTGAGGCGAGAGTTCAATCGGCGCCACATCGATACTTCTCTGGCCGATCTCCGAGTCTCTCATGGCGTCGTTTATGTTCGCGGCACCCTCAAAACGATTCGTGGAGGACCCACCGACGTCAAGCACGAGGTAGATATTATCGCCAGAGCGCTGCGGACGCGGCCAGAAATCCGCGACGTGGTAATCGATGCCGTCTTCAGGAGTTAGCTGCCACGTGATCCATGATAGAGCCTACTTCGCATAAGAGATAAAAGCTGCCGGTTACCAGTAGCGGTAGATCGGGCGAATCCTTCATCGCGGCGCGGAACGCTTCTTCCAAGGATCCATAGGTCTTCGATTTCCTACTTCCAATCTCGTGGGCTAACACATCTGTCTGGTATGCCCTCGCCGATTGAAGAGGTGCCACGTGGATTGAGTGCAGATGTGGCTCGAGCATTGCATAGAAGTCATGGGGCTCATGGCCCTGCACCATGCCGGTGAGGAGTACGCACTGGCGCAGACCATCACGAACCAGGGATTCCGATAACGCCTTCCCTGCTTCCGCGTTGTGGGCGCCGTCGAGAATGACGAGTCGTCCGCCGACTAAGCGCTTCTCGTAGCGGCCAGGAAGACTAGCACTTGCTACCCCCTCGGACACTGTTTCGGGGTCTCCCAAGGCGCCCGATGCCTCTAGGGCAGCGATCGCGAGGGCCATATTGTGAGGCTGTCGCGCGCCTTCGACGCCAGGCCGCAAACCTGAATAACTTTTTTCTTGGGTTCGCACGCTAAAACCATGGCCTTGCTCGATGAGATGAAAATCGCGCCCAAATAATAAGCAAGGAGCACCAGCATCGGCGGCAATCCCCTCGACGACCTCCAGGGCCGCAGCGGGTAGCTCGCCGACGATCACTGGCACTCCTGATTTGATAATCCCTGCCTTTTCGCGGGCAATCGCGGCAAGGGTATGGCCCAGAATCGATGTGTGGTCTAGACTGATGCTCACAATCACGCATGCCGAGGGGAACACAACATTGGTCGCGTCGAGACGCCCTCCCAAACCAACTTCCAGAGCAACCCAATCCACCGCTTCACTCTTCCAAAAAGCGAAGGCCATCGCCGTTTTAATCTCGAATTCAGTTGGCCCGCCGAATTCTGTCGTGGCAAGAGCTTCGCCCTCCGTCAAAATTTGGGAGGCGAGTTTGGCAAACGCAGTCTTAGAAATGAGTTCGCGCCCAAGCTGGATACGCTCCCGGATATCGTATACATAAGGGCTGAAATAAGCGCCGGTCCGCCAGCCTTGCTCCACGAGTAAGCTTTGCAGATAGGCGGTCACGCTCCCCTTGCCGTTGGTCCCTGCGACATGAATGAAGGAGGGTTTCTCAGGCCCTAGAGCGTCACTCAGTCCCGCCGCCTCCACCAAAGCTTCCATGCGGTCCAGGCCGAGACGCCAGCCCCGCTTTTCAAGGGCCGCGATCGCTCGCACCGCTTGTTGGTATGTCATCTTTGTTCGCTCAGCGCGTGGCAACTATCTGAGGAATGAGCCCGCTTCCTTGAACTCGCCGAACGACCTCTGCGAACCTCTCCCCGTTATGGTCTCCCATCAAGGTAAGCGACATTCGTACATAGCCTTCGCCTTCGTCGCCATAGCCCGTTCCGGGAATCACCAAGACGTTCGCCCGCTCTAAGAGCGCTTTGGCAAATTCTGCGCTCGACATGTCGTCCCTAGGGACGCGGGCCCAAATATAAAATGTTGCCTTGGGCTTCTGTACCTGCCAGCCGATTGAGTTGAGCCCATCGCAAAGCAGGTCCCGCCGCCGCTGATACATCGATACGGCCTCGGTATTGGAGAGTTCGCGAAGAGCGTAAGCTCCAGCCACCGCGATCGCCGGGAATTGTTTGCTGTCGATGTTCGATTTCAAGCGCTGGAGGGTAGCGATTGCCTCTGAACTCCCGGCCGCGAACCCGAGCCGCCATCCCGTCATGTTGAACATCTTGCTGAGAGAGTGAAATTCGATCGCGATGGATTTGCCTCCTTCCTGCTGAAGCACGCTTGGGTTCACAAACCCGTCGTAGGCTATGGTCGCATAAGCCATGTCGTTCACAAGGAGGATTTCGTAATCTCTGCAAAACCGGATCAGGTCGCGATAAAACGGAGCGGACGCGACCGCACCCGTCGGATTGTGAGGGTAACAGACATAGAACAGCTTCGCTCGACGCGCGACTTCGGTTGGAATGTCCTCCAATATGGGCAAGAATCCGTTAGCTTCACAGAGCGGTGTTTCGTAGACTTCGGCCCCTGCCATCAAGGCATTCACTCGGTAAACGGTATAGCCAGGATTTGGAACGATGGCAACGTCGCCCGCGTCCGCGTAAGCCCAGGCAAGGTGCGCTAGGCCTTCTTTGCTTCCGATAAGCTCGCATAAATCGGTTGACGGATCTAAGTCGATACCAAATGAGCGCTTATACCAAGCCGCCGCCTCGCTCAGAAATGGCAGCCAGCCGCGAGGAGATTCGTCGTAGCGATGGGTTGCCGGATTTTCTGCCGCGCGTTGGAGAGCCTCGATGATAGGCTTAGGCGTCGGCAGATCGGGATCGCCGATCCCAAGATCGATCACGTCTGCCCCTTTCGCGATTGCCTCCGCCTTAATCCGGCTCATCTCCGCGAAGAGGTAAGGCGGAATCATGTCCAGACGCTTGGAAGGAGAAAGCACGGCGAGATTTTACCTACCGCTATTGCCGACTAATTTGCTCTTCGGTAGCCTGCGCGAGGGTTTCTTCGATCACCTGGACCGAGGGGCCGCCTTCGCGCTCCACCCACACTCCGCATTGGCTTCCCTGCTCGCTAATTCCGATATCCACGATTTCGCCGTTCATTCGAAAAACCGGGTGATAGTAGCGATTCACCCGCTCCACGTCCCCCGTCAGATAATGTCCGATCAAAGCCCGGCGGAAGCGACTTTTGGACTCATTTGGGAAGCTTCCGTGGATGACTGAGCCATGGAAGAAGAGCACGTCCCCCGCCTTCATAACCGCAGGGATGGGTTGGATGGATTCGGGAAGATGCACGGTAACGCCGGTGAAGCTTTTCATGATGTCGGCTTTCTCCGTACACAGCAGGTCCAGGTCCGGCATATTGGGGACGAGCTGCATGCAGCCGTTATCTTCGTCGCAATCGTCCAGTGCAAGCCAAGCCGCAATGCAAGTGCCCGGCTGAGCGCGAAGATAAAACTGATCCTGATGAAGGGCTTGCCCACGAGCCCCTGGGGGTTTGAAATAGAGCATGGTCTGAACGAGGAAGGGCTCCACCCCCGTTAGCTCGGTGATAACCTCGTTGATCCGCTGATCGACCGCCCAGCGCATGCTCTTCTCATCCCAACGATGCATGTGGATAAGGCGAGGATAGCGTTTGAGCGGATCGTCGCTGCCGATATCGATGCCCGCGTCGTCTCCCGGCCACGTGCCCTTGCGCATCTCCATGTAGTGATCACGCAGGCTCTCTGCTTCATGGGTGGTGAAAAGCCCAGGGACCATGACAAATCCATGCTGAAGGTAGGCATCCATGGAAGCAGCCTCAAGAGACATGCCTTTATTCTACAAGAAGACCGAGCGATGATTGCGCGCAGTATAATCTCTAGCTAGAGAGAACTCATGGCGCAAGACACTTTTCCCATTCGCAGAGTCGACCACGTTCGACATTACGTCAACAACGCCCGTCAATCGGCGTTCTATTATCAACACATTTTTGGATTTAGCATCACCGGCTTCGCGGGTTTGGAGACGGGCCTCAGGGATCAGGCCGACTACCTCCTCGAGCAAAATGACATCCGGCTCGTGTTTTCCGCTCCAATGCGTCCGGGGCATCGCATGGCGGGCAAGATTTGTGAGCATGGCGATTTCGTCCAAGACATCGCCTTTGAAGTCGATGATGTGGATTGGTCGTTCAAGGCCGCAACGTCGCGAGGAGCGGAGGTCGCCTACGAGCCCATGACATTGGAAGACGACCATGGCAAAGTGCGAATGGCGGGCATCAAGACCTACGGCGACACCATTCACAGCCTCATCAATCGCGATAAGTTCAAGAGCAATTTCTTGCCCAATATGCGCAAGGAAAACCAGCCCGGCGATGCGATTGGCATCATCGAAGTGGACCATTGCGTGGGCAATGTCGAACTTGGGAAGATGAACGTTTGGGTGAAATGGTACGAAGACGTGCTTGGCTTCACCAATCTGATCAGCTTCGACGACAAGGACATCTCGACCGATTTCACCGCGCTCATGTCCAAAGTCATGGCGAGCGGCAATGGGCGGGTCAAGTTCCCGATCAACGAGCCCGCAGCAGGCAAGAAGAAAAGCCAGATCGATGAATATCTGGAGTTCTTTGGCGGCGCCGGCGTGCAGCACGTTGCATTGAGGACCGACGATATCATCCACACCGTTTCGCGTCTTCAAGCCCGGGGTCTGGAGTTTCTCAAAGTGCCGCACAGCTACTACGAAATGCTGCCCGACCGCGTGGGAACGATCGACGAGGACATCGAAGAGCTTGCGTCTTTAGGGATCTTGGTGGACCGTGATGACGAGGGCTACTTGTTGCAGATCTTCTCCAAGCCCACGACCGATAGGCCGACCCTGTTTTATGAGATCATTCATCGCAAGGGCGCGAAGTCTTTTGGGAAAGGCAACTTCAAGGCGCTGTTCGAGGCGATCGAGCGGGAGCAGGCTTTGAGAGGAACGCTTTGATCGGAGCGCGGACTTCAGACCGCCTTTGGATAACCGACTTCAGTCGGGAGGTCGAGGCTAAAGCCCTCGCAACCCTGAGGCGGAATGAATTCGGCGCTCCATCCGGCGCGAAGAGCTTTGGCAAAGGGAACTTCAAGGCATTGTTTGAGGCGATCGAGCGCGAGCAGGCACTACGCGGGACACTGTAGCATTGGCTTCCAGCCAATGTGTGTCTCGGGCATCCTGCCTGTCGCAGCCGCTATGCCTATATGGCAACGTCTCCTTGGCGTCATCGTCTTCTGGATCGTTTGGTTCGCCATCCAACCGATTTTGAGGGCCGGGCCAAGAATCAGCAGGAAGGTATTTTATGGCTCGGTCCTCTTTGCCTTTGGCGTTGTCGTGGCCATTATGGTTATTGGCGCGCGACTGCGCTAGGCAATTCAAAGAATTGGCAGGGATAGGGTTTTCTTGTTTATGCAGATCGATATTCGCCTCTACGAAAACGAAAATTGCATTTGGATTGCCACAGTGCCAACCATGCCGGGCACGGTCAGCCAGGGCGATACCGAGCAAGAGGCGCTAAAGAACATCGAGGACGCGATCAAGGGAGTGGTCGCCGTCCGCACGGAGCTTGGCTGGCCCTTAACGTCCCGCGTCGTGACTCTGGAGATCACTTCGTAGCGGTCCGCGCCTGCCAACGGTCAGCGAACGCGAAGCTAGGCGGGCTTTTGAAAAAGCTGGCTGGGAATTCGTTCGACAAACCGGCAGTCACATGATCTTGAAGAAAGACGATGTTCGCGGCACGCTGTCCATTCCTGACCACCGAACGGTTGCGAAGGGCACTTTGCGCGAGCTCATCTCCACGGCTGAATTGAGCGTGGAAGGCTTTACCAGTTTGCTTAAGTAACGCCAGGTGACAAAGTGCTACCATAAAGGCAGCCGTGTTCGAGCCCTCCATATCCCACGACCGAGCCGACGAAGATATCATCGCCAAGGCCCGCTGGTTCGCATCTTTGACCGCCGAGGAGCGGATGGAGATGCTGTGCGTCTTCACCGACATGGCCTTCGCCGCAAACCCAGATATTGCCGAGAGAAAGGATGCTCAATCGCGTACTGGACGTATTCGCGTCCTTTCGCTCCCACGACGTTAAGTTCGTTGTCATCGGCGGAATCGCGGCGGTGCTTCACGGTGTGCCCCGCGCTACTTTCGATCTCGATATTCTGATCGAAGCCTCCCAAGAGAACGCGGAGAGGCTTTTGGAGGCGATGCTTGCCGCTGGGCTTGGAACCGCTGCTTTGATTACACCGGAAGGCGTGCTTGCTAACGAGATAACAGTCTTCCAGGATCGCGTCCGGATTGACGTTCAGACTTCGACGCCGGGAATCAACTTCGATGATGCTTTCGCCAATGCCAAACGGTTCGAATTTCAGGGTCAGACTTTTCTCGTATTGTCGGTCCAGGACCTGATTAATGCGAAACTGGCATCTGGCCGTCCTGGCGACCTGGAAGACGTTCGAGTTCTCAAGGCGCTCCTCGGCGAGAAATCCGACGATCCGAAACCGTAGTCTTGCCTGCCGATCAGCCGATGAGCCAGACCGTTTGGTCCACGTAGCCCCGCCAAGTATTGGTGAAGAGCGGGCCGGCGGGGCGGATTTGGAGTTGACTTTGGATGTTGCGTGTGCCTGCTTCCACGTTGGCGGCCGAGCCGGTGACCGTCACTACCGCGTCGTTTGTCGAGGCAGCGCGTGTGTCTGCGTTTACGAACCGTCCCTGCGTGTAGTCGTAGAGGTCTATGAGCTGGTTGAGGCCCCTTATCGAGACCTTGTTCTCGACGACGAATTGAAAGGTCGCAGGGCTCTGCACCGGCGATTGACCCGAAACACGCAGCATGATGGGCGACTCCGTTCTTTGAGCAGTGATGCCGTTGCGCACTTCGAGATAGTCGTCGTCCGAGTCCAGCAGGCTAGAAAGATTGCCGGATTCCAGACCTCCTCTGAACACGCTAAACGACGCCGGAGGCACATGGGCCGGAAGGACCCACATTATCGCCTCGTAGCGTGCCAAGCTCGAATTGTAGGTTTCGCCAACGACGTACGTCGCTCCAGTCTCGTGGCAGATGCCGAATGCGAACGATGTGTTGTATCCCGTGGGCAGGAACGTGTGCAAGTCCACCCAGGAAGCGGCGGTCCCGCTCCACAGTCCAGCTCGATTGATTCCGCCGAGCGTCGCATAACCCACCTGCTGGCCGCCATGCGCACCTAAGGCTTGCGAGTCAGTCGCTCCAGTCGGGCTCAGATCCACCCAAGAAGCACCCGATCCGGTCCATAAGCTCGCGCGTTCCGTCCCTCCTGCCGTGATGGTGCCCACTTGCTGACCGCCGTCCACGCCGTACGCAGCCGAGTAATCCGCCCCCGCCGGGTTTAGGTCTACCCACGAAGCGGCCGTGCCGCTCCATAAGCTGGCGTGAATAGTGCCGCTCGTATAGACATAGCCGACCTGCTGGCCCCCGCTCACGCTGTAGGCATACGAGAAGTTCGCTTCGGCAGGGTTCAGGTCAACCCATGACGAGGCGGTTCCGCTCCATAAGCTCGCGTGAGGAGTGCTCCCCAAACCGACGTAGCCTGCCTCCTGCCCGTCGCCGACAGCATAGGCATAGGAGAAACTGGCGACGGCGGGATTGAGGTCCCTCCACGAAGCCGCCGTGCCGTTCCAGAGGCCCGCATGATAAGTGCCGCCGATAGAGGCCCGACCCACCTGCTGGCCGCCATCCACTCCATTGGCCTGTGAATCAGCCGCACCTCCAGGGTGGCGCCCTCCTGGCTGATGCCAACGAGCGCGACATACTCGTCTGCCTTGACGTTCATCAAGATGCTCGCGTCGAGGAACATGCTCGTGGCGGTTGGCGGCATCTCCTGCTTGGTTATCGTGCGCTTGGCGCGCTCGTTTACTTGCGCGTTCCCGCTTCCCGACTGGCCCTGGCCATATACCGACCCGCCACCGACTTGTGCAAGGCATATCTGCGATAAAGCCATCAGAAATATGAGGATGGGCAACAACCTTGTCATGTATGGAACTCCTTGGAATGCTCGCGTTACGACGCGCTCGCTGATATCATGGCAGGCTACACATGCGGCGGATGCGATGGCCCAACCTATGCAGGGTCTCCAATCATGTATCCATCCCCTCCGTGAGGATCCTGCCTGTAGTATAGTAAAGATTATGTAGGCTTCGATCGGCATAGGAGGCCGTCGCTAAATTTTCTTTGCCGATTACCGTAACTGGAGGGTACTAATATGGTTTCGCTGCTTCCTTACATTGCCGTTTGCTGTGGCATCACCTTGGCTGCAACAACCCCCATTGAGTCGTCTCGCTTTTCCAATGGCTATGTTGGTTTGCTCAGCCACAAGCTCGAAGTCTTCTCTGTTGCCTGGTCCAGCAACGGAAAGTTCGTCGCGTCTAGCTCAAACGATAACACTATCAAAGTCTACGATATGGGTCAGGCTGGCAAGGCAATACTGGAGCTGAAGACGAATCCTTTCGTAGATGGATCACCTGTCTCGGTGGCCTTCAGCCCCGACAGCTCGAAACTTGCCATCGGATGCGGTCGCGGACGTGTCGCAGTGATGACTCTAGCGACGAAATCATTTACTTTGCTTCGCGGGCTCGATAGAGTCGCGAAGTCCATACGATTCTCTCATGACGGGAGGATGGTTGCCGTCGGCTCTACGACCAAAGCCATGGTCTGGGATCTTGCGGCAGGCACGTCGTTCAGATTACCCACGGATGCCGCAGTAGAAAGCATTGATTTCTCCCCCGACGATCGGGCTCTGGCCGGGGCTTGCGATGACGGACACGTGCGAGTGTGGGAACTGTCGACACGTTTGCTTAGAATAGACATCGAAAATGCGCATCCTGGAGGAGCCCTCGCGGTGGCGTTTGCGCCTCAAGGCGGCTTTCTTTATTCTGGGGGAGAAGATAAGGATGTCGCCATTTATGATTTGGCTCTGAACAGCATCGTAAAGAGAATAGGGCACGACGATGCGGTGAAAACTGTAGCGTTTTCTGCTGACGGAAAGTATTTTGCCAGCGGAAGCGCCGACAAGAAATTGCGCATATTCACGACTGGTGACCTTGCCGATCCCAGGCTGCAAACTACTATGATAGGCCACACGGACGAGGTTAATTCAGTGGCGTTCTCTCCAGGAGCAAAAGCCCTCGTCTCCGGCAGCAAGGACAAGACGGTTCGTGTATGGGAGGTCGGAACGGGCAAACTGCGCGGCGAGCTTTAGGCTAGGAGAACAGGAATTGACAACGGCTTGGTGCTGCTCCTTCCACGCGATCGTCCGAACCTCCAGCACTTCTCACGCTTCTATGACTTGGAACCAATTCGCGGACCACCAATTGGTCGCGAGGAGAAATTTATGAAGAAATGTATTTTGATCATTTCAGTCCCGATCGTTCTCAGCCTAGGTGCTGGGGCAATGGCTCAGCCGGGCCCAGCCAGCACCGGGAGAACGGACCATCGCCGCTTAGTGAAAGCTCACGTGCTTCGCTTGTCGAAACACCACAGGCGCGCCAGACGTCACCACGGAACCCAACGAACTCACATCGTCGATACGAATCATCCGAAGCAGCCCCTGAGAGCATCGAAGAATCATCTGGGCGGGCCAGATCGAATCGGCCAGCGTCCGCTTCGAAATCCTGCCATCAAGCGTCCAGGACGCGCCGGGCGTGGAAAGGGCGGTTTGCCCCGATAGTTTTGCCGAACCTCTCGCCCGCCCTATCCTTCTATTACATGTACTAAGAGACGCACATCAGGCGTCGAGGAGAGATTAGCTAATGAAAGGAATCTGGATCATATCACTGCTGGCAGCCATGAGCTTAGTTGTGGCAGCCGCTCCCCAGCACGACAATGCGAGTGCCAGCGGCCAAGAGCATCGCTGGTCGGGCAAAGGCAAGAAGGTCGGCTTGCATAAGCAAAAAAATGAGGATCGACGTATTTTGCCTCATCCGTGGTCTGGTAATAAGGGAAAATGGCATCCCAACGCACCGGTTGCCACATCAGGCGATGAAAAACATCTTCACAAACTGAAGAAGCATGAGCACGCTTTCGATCGCCGAGAGGATGAGAAAGACCGGCGCATTTTGCCCCATGCTACGTCTGGAAACAGGGTGCGTGGACATCCAATTGCCCCGGTGGCGACCTCACAGGAAGCCCGGCGACGGCACAGGGGTGACAAGGATCGCGACAGGGACGACCGAGACAAAGGCAAACACAAAGGTAAAGGAGACGGCGGCTAAGCCTGCAGTTCCGCGCTCCATCGGGAGCGCGGAACTTTAGGCTCTTCGACTTCACTGGGGTCGCTCCCGATCCGGCATATTTTCCGCGTTCAAGATCGCGACACACATTTTGCCGAAATCTCCAGGTGGGGCTTGACACAGGCCCATCCGTAAGGTATTATTCTTCTTTGCCGGTCCTAATAGGGCAGGCTGCGAACGAGCACTTTGACAGTTGCATATCGATTAGTGGAACACGCATTGTAACGCATCAAAAATAGCTACAAATGTTAAGCTACAGAGGGTGTGCGACGAATGCCTAGGGACAAGTTGCCGATGAAGGACGCGTAAGCGGCGATACGCCACGGGGAGCTGCACAGAAGCGATGATCCGTGGATTTCCGAATGGGGAAACCCCACAGGGGTAATGCCTTGTGACCTACACATGAATTCATAGTGTGTATGGAGGGAACCAGGTGAACTGAAACATCTAAGTAACCTGAGGAAGAGAACTCGAAGAGACTCCGTAAGTAGCGGCGAGCGAAAGCGGAAGAGCCTAAACCAACGAGCTTGCTTGTTGGGGTCGTGGGGCATCTACTAGGCCTCCCAAGAAGAGGGCGGGGATCGATTTGGTATGAAATAAGGACCAATGGAGGAGCGACAGAGATACGGTTGAGGAACAATTGTTTCTCGAACGTGCCACCATCGAGCCTCAATTGATTAACACCGATCCGCGAATTCTTCTTGAGAGGTCTAGAAACGAAGATCGTGTTTGAGTTAGAAGAACAGTTTTGGAACGAACGGCCACAGAGGGTGACAGCCCCGTATTTCAAAAACTCAACCGAATTCAAGATGTACCCGAGTAGCACGGATCACGAGGAATTCCGTGTGAATCTGTCCGGACCACCGGATAAGGCTAAGTACGACTTGTCACCGATAGTGCATCCAGTACCGTGAGGGAAAGGTGAAAAGAACCCCGGGAGGGGAGTGAAATAGAACCTGAAATCGCACGACCCACAAACAGTCAGAGCACCATGTTCGGAGTAATCCGATCAAGTGTGATGGCGTACCTTTTGCAGAATGAGCCTGCGAGTTAATAGTGTTGGCAAGGTTAAGGATTTAAGATCCGGAGCCGGAGGGAAACCGAGTCCGAATAGGGCGTCAAGTCAGCATTATTAGACCCGAAACTGCGTGATCTAGCCATGGCCAGGCTGAAGTGTTGGTAACACAACATGGAGGGCCGAACTCATTGATGTTGAAAAATCTCGGGATGAGCTGTGGTTAGTCCGGTGAAATGCCAATCGAACGCAGAGATAGCTGGTTCTCCCCGAAATGCATTTGGGTGCAGCGTCTTGTGTTTCGTATCGGGGGTAGAGCACTGAATGGGCTAGGGGGCCTACCAGCTTACTGAACCCAACCAAACTCCGAATACCGATACGTGAAGCAAGGCAGTGAGACTACGAGGGATAAGCTCCGTGGTCAAAAGGAAAATAGTCCAGATCGACAGCTAAGGGCCCTAATCATAGACTAAGTGTGAAACGATGTGAAGTCGCGTAAACAGCCAGGAGGTTGGCTTGGAAGCAGCCACCCTTTAAAAAGTGCGTAATAGCTTACTGGCCGAATGTGACTTTGCGCGGAAAATGTATGGGGGCTAAAGTCTATACCCGAAGCTTCGGGATCCCCTCTTGGAGGGTGATCGGTAGGGGAGCGTCCTGTTCAGCAGTGAAGCTTGAGCGTAAGCACAGGTGGAGCGGACAGGAGCGAGAATGCAGGCATGAGTAGCGATTACACAAGTGAGAATCTTGTGCGCCGAAAACCTAAGGTTTCTCCGGCTATGTTCGTCAGACGGAGGTTAGGCGGTCCCTAAGGCCAGGCCAGAAGGCGTAGCCGATGGACATCGGGTTGAAATTCCCGACCCAGCGTAAGGGCAATGGAGGGACACTTCTAGAGGTCTCATCCCACACCGTTGGTTGTTGTGGGCTACCGGTAGACTGGGCCACTTGTAAGAGTGGCGTAAAGGTTGACCGGGGGGAAGGGCGCGCTTCGGCGCAAACGAACTGAGACTGATGGGGGTCGAGAAAAGCTCCACAGCATTAACCTTATTGCTGACCGTACTGCAAACCGACACAGGTAGGTGAGTCGAGGAGACTCAGGCGTTCGGAAGAACTCTCGTTAAGGAACTAGGCAAATGGGCCCCGTAACTTTGGAATAAGGGGCGCCCTCGCAAGAGGGCCGCAGCGAAGCATCCCAGGCGACTGTTTACCAAAAACACAGGTCTCTGCAAAGGCGAAAGCCGATGTATAGGGGCTGACGCCTGCCCAATGCCAGTAGATTAATCGGAGATGTTAGGGGCAACCCGAAGCATCGAAGTGAAGTCCTGGTGAATGGCGGCCGTAACTCTAACGGTCCTAAGGTAGCGAAATTCCTTGTCGGCTAAATACCGACCCGCATGAAAGGCGTAACGACTTGGGAACTGTCTCAACGAGAAATCCGGTGAAATTGTAGCACCCGTGAAGATGCGGGTTCCGCGCAGTAGGACGGAAAGACCCCGTGGAGCTTTACTACACCTTCAGATTGTGAATTGGATGTAGATGTAGAGCGTAGGTGGGAGCTTCGGCACCAATGGAACACCACCCTTCTATATCTGGTTTACTAACCCGCGCCCTTATCGGGTGTGGAGACATTCTGTGGCGGGTAGTTTGACTGGGGCGGTCGCCTCCCAAAATGTAACGGAGGCGTACAAAGGCACACTCAGCCTGGTCGGAAATCAGGCGTCGAGCGTATTGGTATATAGTGTGCTTGACTGTGAGACAAACAAGTCGAGCAGGGACGAAAGTCGGTCAAAGTGACCCTCTGGTGGTGCGTGGGCACGCCAGGGTTCATCGGATAAAAGCTACCCCGGGGATAACAGGCTGATCTTGCCCGAGCGCTCACAGCGACGGCATGGTTTGGCACCTCGATGTCGGCTCGTCACATCCTGGGGCTGTACACGGTCCCAAGGGTTCCGGAGTTCACGGATTAAAGTGGCACG
>JBBREX010000034.1:0-19743 GCA_038225245.1 Fimbriimonadales bacterium
TTGATCGATCTAAGGATGAATTCTTCAGACTGACGCCCATCCACCTTCGTCTCCGCCACCGTCTGTCCGAATTGATAGACGAGTGGATTTGCAAACGCCTCCAAACGCAAGAGCACGAATTCACCGTCGAAGCAATTCCAAAACGCATAGGCCACCAGCACCGATCCTTCGCGCGAGGAGGTGATTTCCTTGACGATCCGATTTTGTTGCTCGGCCACAGAAATTACTTTGTTGCCCTCTTTCATCGGGAGGTCTCGTAAACCCGCCGGGGCATCATTGTCTCCGCTTCCCTTTGCCCCATGTTCCCGAGCCGCCGATCTCGCCGATCGAAGAAGTTTGGAGACTTCGCTCGACGCTTCCTGGGGCGATTCGCCGCCAGGCACGGCGACTCTTGCCACTTCATCGCCAATCGCATAGATTAGGGGCCTAGTCCTCGTAATTTCTAGAATCCCTTCCAGCCCCTTCAGCAGAGTTTCCCGTGTACGCTGGAGGTTTTCGATTTGCACTTTCGCCGCATCGAGCTGATCATTAACTCGCGAAAGCTCTTCACGTCTGGTCTTGATTACCGCGTCCAAATTCCTGCTAACTTCATCTGAATTCTTCTTTAACTGCTCGTATTGAGCGTTGAGGCTGTCGTAGCGAGTTTGCCGATCCTTCATCTCATCCTTGAGCTGTCGCATCTCGCGTTCCGTTTGCTTGAGTTCGTCGTCACGCCTGCGAAATTCGGCGTCGATTTCACGATAGTTCTTATCGAGCTGATGGTAGCTTGACCCCAGAGCGGAAAAAGTCTTGTTCAGCGCTGCGTAATCGGTATTCAACTTGCTGAAGGTCTTGCTGAGATTCGCAGCCTTGATATTCGCCGATTGAATTTCTGCTTGTTTGGTTGCCAAAGCGAGAGTCAATCGGTCGGCTTCCTTTTGGGACTTGTCGACGTTTTTCTTCAATGTGCTCAAGTTTCGGTTAAGTTCTTCGATTTTTGATTGAAGACTTGCCGTCTTCTTTGTTGCTTCTTGGAGCTTGCCGGTCGTTAATTGGAGCTCTTTTACCTTGCGATTACGGTCTTCGAGGGCCTGATTACCCTCATAGAGCCATCGCCTTACCTGTTCGCTGGAAGCGGCGACGATCATAATCGCCAAGAATGTTGCGAGCATTCCTCCCAGGGCAGTCATGATCGCCGCCGTATGGCGCGGGCGTAAACCGAAAAAAGTGAGGCGCTTTTTGCCCAGCGAGCGGCCCAGCAGATCGGCGCCATAAGCGACCGCTCCGCTAAGCAGAATGAGCAAAGTCAAGAATCCGAGGCTAACGAGGTCCACAGCTACATATTTTTACGGTGAATCGTCACCGCGGCAAACACGAGGCCCAAGATGAGCGGCGTGAAGCTGGCTAAGTAAGCCGGGATCACCCTTCCTTGGGCATAGATCGCCATAAAATTTGCGAGCATCATGTACGCAAAAATGATGATAACCGATAACCAAAATCCAGCCGCCGCTCCTGTACGGTGATTTCGGATTCCCAGAGGAGCTCCCACCAATGCAAAAACAAGAGCGGCGAGGGGAACCGCCAGCTTATTCCAATATCCAAACTGAAGGTTCGCGAGCTGCGCTGGATCGAACGTCTTATCCTCGCGAGCATGCTGAATGCGCGTTTGGATTTGGCTCATGCTGAAGCTATCGAGATCACGCACCTGTGCGGCAAGCAAATCTTCGGGAGCCGTGCTGATGATCGGAACCGCCTCCGGCCACGCTTCCGAAATCAGCACGTGCGAGGAGCCGTCGCGCGATGTGAGCTCGCCTCCTCCCCGCATCCGCCAGCGCTTCTCGTCAGTGAACATGAGCTCATGCGCAAAAAGATAAAACGTTGGCTTGAGGTCCTTACCAAACACCGTCACCTGCGCCCCTCGCAGCAGCCTCGCCGTGAAGTTGAAATCTTGAGCCTGCACCGTCGCCACCAGTCTTCCGTGATCATAAATCGGGCGGTAAATGCTCTGCGCGGTGCTTCCTGAAAGGTTCTTCTCCAATTCCTTCGTGATCACCGTCGCCCGGAGCGCGGCCGCTGGAACAAGCAATTCGTTGAATCCGAAAGCAATGGCCGAGACTCCCAAACCAAAGAGAGCCACCGGGCGCACCATGCGACCCAAGCTTGTGCCCGCCGCCTTGAGGGCCACGATCTCACTGTCACTGCTCAATCGTCCAAATGAGAGGAGCGCTGAAAGCAAAACCGCCATCGGAAATGTCTTCGCCATGACTCCCGGAAGCAGCAGGAATGTCAACTCCATTATGGTGCCCGGTCCCACCCCCTGCACGATGAAATCGGTCAGCTTGAACAGCCAAGATCCAGCCATGATCAGAACGGTGAAGATCGCCACCCCGAAGAGCCAAGGTCCAAGCATTTCGTTCAAGATCAGAACGCTCAGCCGCTTCAATTATCGTCTCCGCCAAACGAGTGGCCGAGGTAATGCTTCCGCACCAGTTCGTTCCCCTTGATCTCTTCCGCACTTCCCTGGGCGATAATCTTGCCATCGATCAAGATATTGTTTCGATCAGTGATCTTCAGAGTTGCCGCAACGTTGTGGTCGGTGATCAAAATTCCGATGTTTCGATCTTTAAGGCGGTGAATGATTGCTTGTATTTCTTCGATGGTCACCGGGTCGATTCCGGTGAAAGGCTCATCTAGAAGGATGAACTTAGGATCGGTCGCCAACGCTCGCGCAATTTCCACCCGGCGTCTTTCGCCTCCGGAAAGAACCCCACCCTGGCTCTTCAAGATTTTGTCGATGTGCAACTCGGCCACCAGATCGTCGGTTTTCTCTCGGATCTCTTGGCGCGACGAGCCGTGCATTTCCATCACCAGGCGAATATTGTCTTCCACGCTTAGCCTTCGAAAGACGCTGCTTTCTTGAGGCAAATAGCCGATACCCGCTCTCGCCCGCTTGTACATGGGAAGGCGAGTTACTTCCTTTTCATCGAATCGAACCGAGCCGGAATTTGGGCGGACAAGGCCCGTCATCATATAAAAAGTGGTGGTCTTGCCCGCTCCATTCGGACCGAGTAAGCCAACGATCTCGCCTTGGTTGAGATCGAATGAAACTCCATCCACGACCCGCCGGCCTTTGTATTGCTTGACCAGATTCTCGGCGGCGATCTTCAATGCCCGCCCTTTCCCTCGCGATAGCTGGTCTCGCCCGGTTCGCCTTCGAATTCCACTTCCGCCACCTCGCGCTTCTCGTTCAGGCGAATGGTGGCTTTCGTTGCCGTGACATGGCCGACAATCGATTCGTCGTTCCCGTTTAGTTCGACATCGCCACTAAGAACGATAATCCGTGCCACGTCATCGAAGGTGAGAACACGCCCTTTTCCGTCGATGACCACCTTACGGCTTTTTCCTTTGGAGTCTAGCTGCATGCTTTCCAGGTGCATCGTGACGGGGCCCGCCACGTGGCCGGATCGAACAGGCATTTCCGCCCGCTCGCCTAAGGGAGCGAGCTTCAGATTGGCTCCGCTGCCGTGCATCGTGAAGGTCTCGCTGCCGTTAGCGAGAGTACTTGTAATGATGGTTGAGCCAACAATCTTCGCCTCCGATTGGTCGCCATCATAGATCATGCGCTCGCATCTCACGACCGTGGCCCGGCTAGTTTTGGGCTCTTGCTTGGTCATCGTGGCGACGACGCCTCCCGACATTTCCGCTGTCGTCAGGCGATTGGTGCCCGCCGTTTGGCGGTCGAAGATCCCCTCCATCGTTTTGCATAACACGTCGAGCCCCTGATCTTTCCAAATCCCATGAAGCGACCCCTTGGCCACAAATCGGGCTCGGTGTTCGTCGAGTTTCACGAGCTTCCAGCTCGTAAATCCCGAAAGCACCATATTTCGATTTTTATCGGTGATTTCGATCGCTTTGCGCTGAGCACCATGGGCCAACAGTGCAAGGCATAGGCAAGCGACGAGTTGACTCAGGATTCGTTTGTTCATCGATGTTTAAACATGTCCGGGGTTCCCGTGAGCTTAAGGTCCGGCGTGGCCCACAACTTTTCGAATGGTCCGACAATATAGTCGTCTGTACGCAAGTAAACGCTTCCCGATGCCTCGATGACTTCCGGACCTTGCAGCCACGAAACCTTCTCCGCGGACAATCGTGCATGTTCCTGATCGGACGACACCGATACCTTTCCCGACAAATCCAGCTTGTTTGTGGCTTGGTCGGCGTCGCCCTGCCCCGCTTCGAACCGGCTCGCAGAACGGCCCTTGGAAAACAGCTCGCCTGAAACCGTTTGTAAGGAACCGCTTACTTTTCCTTCCGGAGAAATGTGAAGAAGAGAGGTTTTTGCTTTTGCGGTCCAAGTGATATGGCCATCGGGCAGCCGCTGAACGATCTCGGCTGCTCCCGTTCGTAGGCTACGCTCCTCTACCGTTGCGCGCCCCGAAGTCGTGTCGGCATTATGCCTGCGTTTGTTGACGAGTCCCTTATTTGTGCAGCCCACTACCGCTAACGCCAACATAAGCCAGATGGTTCGAGGAATCCACGCGGTTTCAGGCATATCAGCCAGATAGTGGCAAAGCGGCCAGATTCTGTCTTCGGGCGAATCGGCCCTGATGTTGCCCGGCGAGCTGCCCGCAAGCGGCCGCGATGTCGTGTCCACGCTCCATTCGCTCGGTCACATTCACTCCCTCACTCTCCAATTCATGGCGAAAGGCGCGCACCCGCTCTCGCGCCGGCCTTCGAAATCCCTGCTCGGTATCGACATAGTTGAAAGGGATTAGATTCACTACGCTGGGCACTCCTTTGACCAGACGCGCTAATTCGCCCGCCTGTTCCAGCGTGTCGGTAAGTCGATCGATGAGCAGATATTCGATGGTGATTTTTCGCCCTGTCGCCTGTTGATAGGTCTTCATGGCATCCATGACCTCGGCCACTGGCCACTTCTGGTTTACCGGCATGAGCGCGCTCCTGATCTCGTCGAGCGGCGAATGCAAGCTGAGGGCAACGTGGATGGGTAAGCGTTCTTTCGCCAACCGATGGATCTCCGGTACTAAGCCCACGGTGGAGACGGTGATGTGACGATAGCTCAAGCCAATTTCCTCGTGGAACAAGCGCAAAGCCTTCAGAACATGATCGAGGTTCAGCAAGGGCTCCCCCATCCCCATGAACACGACGTGGCTGATCCGCTTGCTGGTCAGCCTTTGGAGGAGCAGGTACTGCCCGACAATCTCGCCCGGTGACAGGTTTCGATCGAATCCTCCCAACCCAGTGGCGCAGAATCGGCACCCCATGGGGCACCCGATCTGGGTACTGATGCAGCAGCTCACCCGCTTCTCATAAGGCAAGAGCACACACTCGAATACTTGATCGTCGCCCGAATGCACGAGCAACTTCTCAACTCCGTCCGAAGACTTGCGATGGACCGAGACTTGGAGCGGATTGACACTGAATTGCTCCGATAGCCCCTGGCGTAACGGTAGGGGTAGGTCCCGCATGGCCGCGTATTCAATTTCCGCTTTGGTATAGAGATGCCCGGCCAGTTGTTTTGCTCGCCAGGGAGCTTGTCCGAAGCACTCTACCAGCTTGCGCAACTCCGCGGCATTCATTCCGATCAAGCTGGGCAGACACACCCGTGAAGTGTACCAAAAGCGGTAAGTGTGGGCATCCAACCCCGCGCCTCAGTTCTGTAAGGCGAGGGGAAAGAATGCCCACACATGGAGTCCCGACTGCTAGCCTAAACGCTAGCCAGGGTGCTTTGTATTGTCCTTTCCTCCACCTGACTTCACAGGCTTAGGTAGGGTAATCGGATGCTTGCGCTCCATCTCCCATGGATTGGCCGCGTCGGCTCGATTTCGATTGTCCACCACTCGCGCGGTAAGGAAGAACACCACCTCGCTGCGCTGCTTCAGATTATCCGTTCGCCTAAATAGCTGCCCGATCAAAGGCAGATTCTGTAGCAATGGGATACCCGAAACTTGCTTGCGGTCTGAGTCCTGGATCAAGCCGCCGATCGCGATCGTCTCACCGCTCTTCATGGTCATAAAGCTGTCCACTGTACGCTGGCTTGTTTGGGGGAGACTTCCTCCTCCGGGAACCGGCGTGAAGCCTTTAAGGATGCTCATGGACGGTTTCAGGTGGATCGATATATTGCCATCGTCTCCGATCCGTGGGGTGAGATCGAGGGTGACACCGACTTCCACGGACCCCGTCGTTACGGTGGTTCCGTTCTGGCTGGTCACGATCGATTCAACGTATCGCACCACGTCCCCAACGAACAGGTGCGAGCTTCGGCCATCCGAGCCCAACATATTCGGTCGAGCGATCAAGTTTTGGTCGTTCGACATGGCATCCAAAGTTCCCAAGAGGGAAATTGAGTCGTTACCCTTATAAGTGTAACTTCCGCTGATCGTGCCCGGAGTCGTCGCCACATCGCCTAGCCCTTGGTTGAGTCGAAAAGTCGTCAACCGGCCACCCGTGAGCAGGCTCCAGTCGAGGCCAACCCTCAAAGCGTTTGCCCGTGTGAGTTCCATGACCCTCATCTCGATGGCCACCTGCATCGGCTCGAGATCGACCATGGCTAGATACTGCTTGGCGCGTTCGATCTGCTCACGCGTTCCTCGCAACATCAAACCCATCGGCTCGGTGCCGAGACCCTTCTTTTGCTTGTCTTCGGAACCAGCGGTAGGAGCGGTTCCGTTAGGGTTGTCGGTCGGCTTGTCTTGCTTCTTCTTTTCCGATTCACCGGTAATGCCCGGTGACACCATGTCCGGAAGAACCGTGACGTATAGGCCTCGAACGCGGTTCTTGAGATCGAACTCAGCGAGCTTGGGCTCCACATACTTCAGCCGCACGACCTCGTAAATTTTCTCACGAGACGTTGCATCCCGACGGTTCGGAATACCGGCCGCCCCACACATATCGTCGTCGATCGCGGTGGCGAATCGCTCCAAAGCTCGCAGCTCCGCGTTCGGGCCCATAAGCATGAGCACGGTCGTCGATTCTTCGCCTTCGGAAAGCTCCTTCACGGCGGTCGTACTGATCGAGTAATCGTCAGCCCGCGGATTGTTAGCGAGAAGGCGCTGAAGCATCTGCTTGATTCGGTCCTGCTGTCCGCTGAAGATGGGAACCACGATGGTGCCGGTGTCTTGAGTTTGGTTCAAGGTAAAAGCGGCGCTAATTCGGCTGTCGAGGTCGATAATGTATCGCTCCACGTCGTCCAGTCGCTTTGGCTCGCCCACTAGCATGAGATATGCGGTGCGCTTGCTTACGTTAGTCATGCTAGGCTGAGTTCCGTCATCGGATCCGGTTTGAGCCGATGGATCCTTCGCGTCGACTTGGCGTGTAACCGTCCGGTCAACGCTGCCGACCTTCATCGTATCGGTAACGGTGGCCTTATCTGACTTGTCTTCGGCTGGTCTCCTTTGGGTCATTCCACCATCTGGTGAACCAGGAACGATGATCTCGTACCATCCTTCTTTTCCTTCTTGGGGCATCGACTTCAAGGTCGCCTGCTTGATCTGCTCGCCTTCCCCGCTTTTCAGGTTGATAACGCGCGTCACATACCTATCGGATGCTTTATCGACGATTTGTCGCATCGCCTTCGAAAACGACTCAGCGGGGCTGACGATGTAGGTTGAACCCACTTTGGCGTATCGCAAGCCACTCATTGCGGTGAGGAGATTCAAGGCGTCATCCAACGTGACTTGGTTTAAGGAAAGTGTAATTCGAAGAGGCTTTTCAGACGGGCTCACGTCCGGCGATGCAACGATGTTCGCGCCGGTTTGCAGAGCCAGCGCCTTCAAAATCTGTACGACGTCCGTATTCACAAAATCCAGTGAAACCATCGAACGGCCCGATGCCTGCGGTTGCCAAGCATTTCGCGCAACGTCGATTGCTGGGACATGGTCCGGAAATGGCTCGGCCATCGCCACGACCGTTTTGGGAGCATGCTTTGCTTTGCGTTGAGTAGGTACCGGGGACCCGTCCACTTTCAACGGGCTAGAGAAAGCTTCAACGGAGGTCTGTGCGGCCCTTGCTGGGGCCGCAGGCAAAATGAGCTTACGATTGCTCGGCGCTGGTTTTAGCTCGTCGGGAATCGCCAGCAAAGCAATCGCATCACGCATTGCCTGTTCGTTCGAGGCATCTTGAACCTGCTTGTGCTCGGCGGAGACTCCGGATTTCACTCCAATTTGAAGCACCCATCCTTCTCCGTTTTGAAATAGCGATGGTTCCTCGATTGCCTTCGTTCGAACCAGAACGCGAACCCGTGCCGGTCTGGCAGAAAACCATGCGTACTCAAAAAACTCCACACACGAACGGTTAACCTTGAATCGAGCCGGGCTTATGGCCAAGGTCGATCTAAACTCCAAGATCGTTGTTTTTCCTTGGTATGCATGAATCACTCGGGGAGCGAGCAAATCTTCCCCTTGGATCGTCAGTTGCAGGCCGGCGCCAACATGCTTTGAATCTACACCGGTAATCTTCCCTTGGCCGAAGGACCAAGGCGCTGCCGCCATCGCTGCCGTTGCCAGCAGAACTTGCATCATGTTATTTCGCACCTGGAGCACCTCCTAGCACTAGGGTCAATCTTTTGCCCCTGTGTTGCACGGTTACTTTGCCGTGCTGAATGTCGAGGACCCGGCTGTCGCCATCGACGGCCGCGCCGAGAGGAACCATTCGCTGATTCCCACTATCGTCTTGAAATACTGCCGCGGGACGTCGCCCCACGATCACTCCAACTACGGCGAATCCAAATTCGCCGGGGTTTCGAAGAGGCTTCCCTGACTGAATCGCAACTTTATCGGGAGCAACGCCATCCCTCGTCCCTGGTAGTTTGCCAATTAAAGGATCCATCGGCGAGATGCGATTGAGACGCTCCGCTCGATGAATGCCGCGTGTTGCTATGATCGGGCGGGGTTCAGGGGCCTTTTCACCATTTGGTGACGTCGAAGGGGGCCTTGCCTCGTTCTTCGGCAGTGGACTCTCTTCAAATGGGTCGCGCTGCGGCAGTAAACCCGTAACCAAATTTCGGAGAGCTTGCTGCTCTGAATCGTGGGCCGCTTCTTCCGCGTCAGGCTTTTTGACCTGGTGTTTTTCTGATTTAGGCGCCGGAGCCGAGGACATATTCAAGAATTGAAATGCTCCCACCCCGACTACGACCGCCCCGAGAGCGACCACAATCGCCATTTTCTGCTTTTGTTTATCCAATGCCATGTTGCCCTCCTATCTCGGCGGTTTTCTGGACTCCGGGCTTCTCTCCTTCCGTCGGTGGAAAGAGGTAGGCCCTTAATTCGACCGTGACATCGAGCTTGGGTGGCCCAGTCTCGTTTATTTCGTGTTTTGGAGTCAGTGTCGTGGTGCGAACCGCAACAATCTTGGGAAAGGCCTTTAGCGCACTCAAGAAAGTCATGATCGCCCGATAATTTCCGCGACCTTTGACCTCGATATCCAGTTCTTCATAGCTCTTCTTCTTGGCCGGGTCTTTGGGAGCCTTCGGGTCGACTTTCGGAGGCATGGGGCGTACCCCCAAAACTTCTATGTTGTTTTGCTTGCCAGTTTGCTCCAGCTCGGTCAAAAGCGTAGGAATATAGGCTAACCCGGGCACTCCCTTCTCCAAGTGGTTAAGCTTCTCAGCCGACTCTCTTAGCTTCACTTCGCTGGTCTCGAGTTGGGCCAGTATGGCTTTCTCCTCATGCACACTCTTTCGGAGCTTGGCCACTCTTTCCTCAGCCGAAGCCTTGAGGTTGTATTGGAAATACATAGCGCCTGACCCGGCGATAACCGAGACGAGAGCGAGACCCATGAAGAGCTTAGGATTTGCCGATGTTTTCATGCTCCCTCCTTCTTGATCGCTTTCTTCTCCGCCGTCCCCGCAATGTCGGTGGCAATTTCGAATTCGATACCCTTGTCGTTGTTCACGAGCTTTTCCTGGGTGAAACGCAGAGACACGCTCTCCAAATCAGCGCATGCTTGAAGTCGCAAAAGAAGGTCGCCGACCGCATCTTGCGTCCCGCACATTCCCGCCAGGGTCAGCGACACCGGCTTCGTCGGATCGGTGCTGACACAGCGGACGTTGGTAAGCCACATGCCGCGAGGCATGCTCCGGGACAGGTGCTCAAGAATGCGCATCCAGCGTTGGGTAGCTTCTTGAGCGTCCGTCAAGGTCGTCAAGCGGGGACTCAGAGCGTTTAGCTCCTTATCGTTTTGCTCGATTTGCTTGACCACCGGATCGAGCTTTCGCAACTGCTGTTTGAGCGAAGCTTCCGAGCTATTCAAGCCTTCGGTCTGCAGAAATAGGATTCCCGCACCCAAAAGCGATCCGCACACGGCAGCCACAAAGGCCAGGAAGAAGGCTCGTGTCTTGCGCTCGCGCTGCTTGACCGCAAGCCGCTGTTCTTGGATTAAATTGACAAGTGGCATAACTGTTCCTCTAAGCCGCCTTCGCGTTGGCCCGCATAGCCAACCCCGATGCAACCGAAAGCTCGAGCCCTCGGCCAACATCTTCCGCGGACGTCGATACGAATCGTGGATTGTCGAAAATACCGGCTGGTATGACCTGCATGCCGAGCTTGCTTGCGATGTACTCCGGCAAACCGTTGAGCTTAGCTCCGCCTCCCGAAACTAAGATTGAGCTCACGGGCTTTGGTTGGCCGCCTTCCGTCTGTTGAGATTGGTAGTAATTCAGCGAGCGGCGAATCTCTCTGATGAGATCGTCGACATGAGGCTGAAGGACGCGGAGAGGTGGATTCTCGATCGGTTTCTCGTCCGCCATAAGCTCTCTGAAATCGAGCTGGCTCTTGCCAGACTCTGCATCTTCATCGGAGAGCTTGAAGTAATTCTTCAGTGCTTCGGACAGCGTGCCGCCACCTTGGGGAATGGAACGAGTCATCGCGAATACGCCTTTGGAGACCACGCTCACGTTCGTCATCGAGGCGCCTATATCCACCAAGGCGATCGTTTGATCGGACCAGTCGGCTTCCGAATTGGCCTCGATCAACGCCCGATAGGTGGCAAATGGCTCGATATCGACGAGCTCCACTTCCAGCCCAGCCGCTTCACATGCCTTTACCCTGCTGTCGACGATATCCTTGGGCGCCGCCACAATGAGCACGTCCATTTGAGAATCGTCGGTATTGCCAAGGATCTCGAATTCCACGAAGCTATCATCAACGGAAGTTGGGACGTAGCGCCCGGCTTCGTACTTGATCGACTTGCGCAGGGTGGCTTCCGCCATCTTAGGAATGCGGACGGTGCGAACGACAACCGTGCCGCCGGCGACCGAAATGTTTGCGCTTGTGGCATGGACGTGAGCTTTTCGCATCAGCTGGCGAATGGCAGCAGAAACTTCCTCGTGGTTGACCACGACTCCGTCTCGAATACTTTCGGGCGGGGTTGGAATGGAATCGGCGCGCAGAATCTTCCATCCTGTCGAGGTACGCTCCATTTGGACCGCCTTGATGCTGTGATGACCCAGATCGAGTCCCACGAATGCTTTCTTTCGAAAAAGGCTAAGCGACATTCGATTCCTCCTGAGGACGGAATGAGCGAACCGCCAGCCACTCGTCGAGGGCCGGCTTGGGGAACCGCCAGCGACCTTCGATGGTGAACGCCGGGACGTCCCCCTCTTGAGCCATCTTCTCCAAAGCATGAGAGTTGACTCGAAGATAAGCCGCCGCTTCTCGCAGAGTCATGACGCTGTGTTGTCCCGCCATGACGGAGCGCAGCATTGCGCTCATTTGTTCGGCGTTTAGGAAGAGCTCCAGCCGCACCACGTTGCCATTCAGAACGGCCGGCGAAGGCGCCTCGGGCAAAGTGTCTCCAACATAGAGTTGCTGTTCTGACGCAAGCTGCGGCCGAGCAGTCGGCTCATCGGTTGATTCCTTCATGAGAAGTACCCCCTCCTCAGGGGCTTGGGGTTCGGCGACGGCGCGAGGAGTCGGCGAGGGTGTCGCTTTGCCTCCGGTTGCCGCTTGTCGGATCGCGTCGGCCAAATTCATGCTGCTTTCTCGACTCCCGTATATTCGGCGATAACTTCGTGCATCAGGAATCCATCGACGATCTTGACTTTGTTCGCCATCCCCATTAGGAGCGCGTTGTCGGCCAGTTGGCTCACCAAGCGCGGAGTTCCGTTCGTGATCTTATGAATCTGATAAATGGCGTCGGGGGTAAACGGATTCTTCTCTGCCGTAAAGCCCGCCGTTCGCATGCGATGGAGGATCATTTCACCGGTCTCTTGCACGTCCAGCGGCTTCAAGGTGTGCCGAACCGCGAGTCGCTGCTCGAGGGCGGGCACTTTCGCCACTTTGGCTCTCAGCTCAGGCTGGCCAAGCAAGATCAGGTTCAGAAGAAACTGATCGTTCATTTGGCAGTTCAGAAGAAGTCGAAGCTCTTCAAACGATGCCGCCGAGCGAATAAGGTGTGCCTCATCGATCATGAGAACCACCTTTCGTCCCTTTTCGTAAAGCGAGACAAGGGTATGGTGCAGCTCCTGCACCAAGACCTGCCGGTTGCGAGAAACGATCGTCACCTCGAGCTGGGAGAGCACTTCCTGCAACATTTGAGTTGGGGTGAGGATCGGGTTGACGATGAGCGCGATGCGGTTGGTGACCGGGTCGAGCAGCTCGATCAGCTTTCTACTGATCGTGGTCTTACCCAAACCGATATCGCCCGATAGCATGGCGGCGCCCTTATTGCGGGTCACCGCGTAATGCAGCATCATCAGCGCGTCTTCGTGTCCCCGGCTCATATAGAGAAATCGGGGGTCGGGGGTGAGGCTGAACGGCGATTCGCTCAAACCCCAATAAGCTTCATACATTCGGCATACTCCGTAGCTCCGTCCTGGTATTTGTATTGGCGGAGATGAGCGGAAAGCTCAGGTAGGGAGCGAGGATTTTCCCTTAACGCACTTGGACAAGGCGGCAGACTTAAGGCTCAAAGGGGTGCTGACGTCTCGCCAGGGCAGGAGCGCTGGCCCGAGCATCGTTCGTCTCATGGGAGCCCCGTCTATGAATGCAAGCTTGACGAGAGCGTAGCCCCAGACAATTAAGAAACGAACAGCAAATCGACCAACGATCCGTAGACTTTCAAACCAGCATCGAACGTGACCAAGCTAAGCCTTTCCGAAGACGCTTGGGCCAAGAGCGCTCGGTCGAAGGGGTCGCGATGGTGGAGCGGTAAGTTGGCAATCGCTCTCGCGTGGGGAGTTCGAAATGGTAGGAACCCTATGTCGCCTTGCTCGGTGGCTGACTCGAGGTCGCCCTTGAATTCGAGCTTGCCCAATTGCATCTTCAAAATAGCTTCCCACAAGCTGATCACGCTGACCTGAACTTGGTTCGCAGGGTTCTGGATCCACTCGCGCGCATCCTTAGATAAGGCAGGGTCATCGAATAGCCACCAGAGCCAGATGTGGGTATCTAACAACAATCTCAATCAGACTCACCATAAAACATTTTCTCGATCAGTAGGTCGGGCGCGTCGAAATCCGAGCTGATCTTTCCCTTGAGGGCACCGGGTTTCCGCTCTTGGCCGCTATGCTTCATTGCCACAAGCTTGGCGACGGGTTTCCCCGCTCTTGCGATGATCACCTCTTCGCCCTTTTCAACGAGAACGAGAAGCGAGGAGAGTTGCGCCTTCGCGTCCGAAACATTGCGAATAGTCATGGTGATGTATACGTGGTCTGGCCTGGTCTGGTTTCGCTTGAGACGAAACACGAAACGTTGAAGCTAAGCCGCGACGCCAACCTCCTGAACTGGCTGTTCAACCGCAACAGGCCGGTAACATTGACCTATGAGCGCCCGAACCGTCCTAAATCGGCTCTACTTGTTTGCGCTAGCCGCTGTAACGCTGTCAGGCTGTCAGTCATCGGATCGAACGATCAATCTCGGCCCCGCCGAGATAACGACCGATGAACCGGTGGCGATGATCACCCACGGCCTTCCCCTCGCCGGCTCGCGAGACGGCAATCTCATCGCGATCGCCCGAGGCATGGAAGAGAAGGGCCCTAAAGCACACCTAACCATCGAGGTGGCCACCATTCCAAGCATGAAAATCCTCGGCGAAATGAAAGTCCGTTCGGCCGAGCTCTCGCTTCCTATGTTTAGCCTCGACCTTCAAGAGCTATGGTTTGGCACCGACGACGATTACATCGCATGGAACTTCAAGAACGGAAAGACCAGGCGTCTGCCGATAAAGCCGAAAACGGGAGGGCTTCTATGGTGGTGGAGTTGCACCAATTGGGATAGAACTATTTTCATGTATCCACCGAGCGTCGAGACGTGGGGAGGTCCCGCCCAGATACATAAGTACCCCGGACAAGTGCTGACGGCGAAGCGGACATCTGTTTTCGATTCCAGTAGACGCGCGGTGCGGATTCGATCAATTCGGCAATGCCTGGTACCAGAGTGGGGACGCGTGGATACGGATCGACCGTGAAGGGCGCTCCAACACCGGACCGAAGCCGGAAGGTGGGTTGGCGGTCGACCAGACAAGGAATCGCTGCCGGATGCATCTTCGAGACACCAGCACGGAGATGAAGTACCAAGGGGCAACGGCCTACGTTTCCTGTATCTGGCTTTCCGATGACCGCGCAGTTCCTTCTACCGGGAACGATTCCTATCGAGCCGCTCTAGCATTCGTTGGCCCGGACGTCAGCGCATACGGTTTCGTCCCCGCCAAGAAGCTGATCTACGTGGTGTCCTCTCAGGGCACCTATTTGATCCCCTACAAAGTGGGTCCGGCGAAGAATCGGTGAGTAAATTAATAGAAGAGCGATTGGAACAGAAATTCTTCGCGAGCTCAGAATGGCCATAAAGCCGCGTCATCCCGAACGCAGTGAAGGATCCCTGCTATAGAGCGAGCGATTGGACAGAGATAACCTGAGAATGAGCAGCGAAAGAATATGCATGGTAGGAAATGAATATGAAAAGACCGTTTGAACGGGAGGCAGCGGGACCTTCTAGCCACCGCCTCCGGCGTCCGGTATCCTGACCCTCATGTGTGGGATCGCCGGATATGTCGGACCGAAGAACGCCATCGAGGTCGTGTTCGATCAGCTCAAGCGGCTCGAGTACCGTGGATACGACAGCGCGGGGATCGCCTACCTCGAAGAGGGCGAGATTCACGTCCTCAAGCGCGCGGGAAAGCTGCAGGAGCTGGGAAAACTGGTCGGGGATTGCACCTACAACACCCACCTCGCCATCGCCCACTCCCGATGGGCCACCCACGGCGCGCCGACCGACCTCAACGCCCATCCCCATTACGACCGGTTCGAGCAAATCGCCATCATCCATAACGGAATCATCGAAAACTATCTCGAGCTAAAGTCCGAGTTGGTGGCCAAGGGACACACCTTCCACTCTGAAACCGATACCGAGGTGGCAGCCCACGTGATCGGCGAGGAATACGCGGCTGGAGTTTCGCTGGAGGACGCGGTGCGGTTCGGCGTGAAGCGACTTCGAGGCGCGTTCGCCATCGTCGTTTTGTCTCGGAAAGAAAATCAAAAGATTGTGGCCGCTCGCAATGCCAGTCCGCTCGTGATGGGTCTGGGAAAAGGCGAAACATTGCTAGCGAGCGACATCCCTGCCCTGCTGCCTTACACGCGCGACGTGGTGATTTTGGAAGACGACCGGGTGGCCGTTCTCACCCGGGAAGGCCTCAAGGTCCTTGATCTCGATGGCAAAGCGCAGCCCATCGTTCCTCTTCACATCGAATGGGATATCGCAGCCGCCGAAAAGGGTGGCTTCGAGCATTTCATGCTGAAGGAGATCATGGAGCAGCCGGAAGTCATCCGGCAGTGCCTCGCCGGCCGAATCGACGACAAGAACACGATTCGGCTCGATCAGGTGTTCTCGGAGCACGTCTGGCACGACGTCGAACGTATTTCGATCATCGCCTGCGGCACCGCCTACCACGCGGGCCTGATGGGCAAGTACATGTTCGAGAAGCTCCTGCGGCTTCCCACCGACGTGTACTTCTCAAGCGAGTTTCGGTATGGCGACATGCTTCAATCGCCGAAATCGCTGGCCATTTTCATCAGCCAATCGGGAGAGACGGCGGATTCTCTGGCTGCTCTCCGGCTTTGCAAGGCTCGCCGCATCCGGACGCTCGGCATCGTCAACGTGATTGGTTCGAGCATCGCCCGAGAATGCGATCGAACGATATTCACCCAGGCGGGCCCTGAAATTTCGGTTGCCAGCACTAAGGCGTATGTTGCCCAGGTCATGGTGTTGACCCTGCTCGTGCTGCAGGTGGCCCAGCTTCGGGAAATGCCCGGAGTGCGCGTTGCCGAAACCGTTCATGCCCTGAAGACCTTGAGCGAGAAGGCGGCAAGGACGCTGGAGCTCGATGGCCAAGTTCGTGAGCTGGCTGAGATATTCAAGGATGCGCCGCTTTTCTTCTTTCTCGGGCGTGGGGTCGACGCCTACGCGGCTCTCGAGGGAGCGCTCAAGCTAAAGGAGATCGTCTATACGCCAACCCAGGAATGCCCGGCCGGAGAAATGAAGCATGGACCTTTGGCGCTCATCGAAAAAGGCGTCGTGAGCGTATTCGGGGCGACCGATAGCGGTATTCGGGACAAGCTCGCCAGCAACATTAAGGAAGTGCAAGCGCGCGGAGGCACCACTCTTGCCATCACCACCGAGGACGATACGCTTATGCAAGAGGTGGCCGACCACGTGCTGCGCATTCCCAGTGCGGGGACGGAGTACCTGGATGCCCTTCTCTCCGTCCTCCCCATGCAATTGCTGGCTTATCACATTGCTCGATTAAAGGGGTGCGAGATCGACCAGCCCCGAAATTTGGCCAAGAGCGTCACCGTCGAGTAGGAACATCTGGCTCGAAACGCTCGTCGTACAATCGTATCACCTACACAACCTCCACAAAAAGGCCTGCAACCAGCAAGTGTTGCGGGCCTCTCCTTTTAAGATGCTTTGGTATACTTCTTGCAGCTTTATTGTTTGCCGGCCCGCTCGAAAGCGGGCGGCGCCTTTGTTTTCGAGAGGAGATCCCCGGTGATCGAACCAACTTTTGACGCGGACGCAACGCCTTTGAAACCCAGGCTGGTGCCTAAACTTAAATTAATGACGGTCGACGGAGGCCGTCATTCGAATTGCCTCGATCTCGAGGCGAAGCCTATTTCGTATCGCCTAGTAAAAAGAACCTTCGACATCGTGGGGGCCACCGTCCTTCTGATCGTTTTGTTTCCTCTATTCGCTTTGCTGGCCCTGTTGGTAAAGCTAACGAGCAAAGGCCCGATCTTCTACAAATCAACCCGAGTCGGCCTTTGCGGAAGGCCCTTTACATTCATCAAGTTCCGGTCGATGCGGGTGGATGCAGATGAAATGCTGGAACGCCTACGGGAGCTTAACGAAAAGGACGGGCCAATCTTCAAAATCAAGACCGATCCAAGGATTACCCCCATCGGACGCGTTTTGCGAAAGTACAGCCTCGACGAAATGCCCCAGCTATTGAGCGTCCTCAAGGGCGAAATGAGCCTGGTGGGTCCTCGTCCTCCCATACCTCACGAGGTCGACCAATACGATAGCTATGCCCTGCAGCGCCTCACCGTCTTACCGGGGATCACCTGCTTCTGGCAAATCATGGGGCGAAGTAACCTGAGTTTCGAAGAATGGATGGCTCTCGATCATCGTTATCTGCAAGAAATGAGCTTCATGACCGATCTCCAAATACTTCTCAGGACACCGATCGCAGTTTTCCACGGCGACGGGGCCTTTTAAGCTAACCTTCACCGGCATGAAGACGACCCCGGTTTGCGGTCTCCAAATAGCCTGCCATACGCTTTTGGAACTCAAAGACGAGCTTGTCGCGCGGGCCTCCCAAGGAAAGGGCGGCTGGATTGTGACCCTGAATTTGGAAATGGTTTCTCGGGCCGCTCGAGACGGTGAGTATCGGCGTCTGCTGGAAGCAGCCGATGTCGTGATTGCCGATGGCATGCCCATCGTGTGGGCCTCGCGAAAGAAACATCCCGAGCAGCCTATCCCGGAACGAACGACAGGCGCCGATCTCACACGATTGCTCATTCAACTTCCTCTACGAGTCAGCATCATCGGAGGAGAAGATCCGGCGAAGGCTCTTGATCACCTCGGGGTTCCTCTTGGCGATCGGATCCAGATCTACAGCGGCAAGGTGAGCGCTTCGCCGGATGGAGTCGAAGATATGGCCAAGCTTCTTGCCCTGCACGACCCCCAGGTGGTTTTTCTGGCTTTAGGCGTCCCGAAGCAAGATATTCTCGCCTTGCAACTCCGTTCTCGGTTTCCCAAGGCCTTATTTCTCGGTGTAGGCGGATCGTTTGAGTTGATCTCTGGCCAAAAGCCACGTGCTCCGGGATGGATGCAAGCGTGGGGCCTCGAGTGGCTATTTCGACTCACCCGAGAGCCCAAGCGTCTCTGGAGGCGCTACCTGCTGCTGTATCCCTACGGTGCTCTTGCCCTCTTGAAGGACCTAATGTCGGCCAAGACCTAGCGCTTCGTAATTTCGTAGTACATCGTCGCTCCTTGGGGACCAGAGACCGAGGCAGTGAACGACAAATCGTGCCCGGCCACTTGGAATGGAACTTCCTCGATGTGATGTCCCGCCATGTCCAGTCGATAAACATGGAGGCCGGTCGTCGAGAACAGTCTGAACTTTAGGTCGGCGGCGCCATTTCTCATAAGGTGGGGGATCGTTCCCAAACCCGTTAGATAATTTCGCTCTTGAGTCGAAAACGTGGTATCGGAATTCTGAAGGTCCGTGAGATGAGCCACCAAAATGCGCTTGCTGTTGGCAAGGGGTCTGTTGTCGACGCTCGTGGCATAGACCACGGCCCGCGTTATGGCGGGGGTTACGGTAAGAAGACCGGCGACCGCCTGCTGATCGGCTTCGGCGATTACCCCACAAGTTTTCGAAGATCGAACGGACAGAGTTCCTTTGCCTGGGTCTCCTAGAACTTCGCCTTGGAGGGTTCCGATGGTCCGACGCCGTTGGAAGGGATTTGCACCGGAAGGATCGCCAAAGTCGAACGAGGTGCCGATGGGCGCTGTCCAAAGGGCGTCTTTAAGGGGAGCATCGTTGTCATACGCGCCTACCGCATCTCTGCTGATTCGCCAAGTTTGCCTAGGCTGGTTGATCGCCAAGTCCCGACGCAAGAACAATGAAATAATTGCTCGATCGGACGCGACCGCAAATGGGTCTGACTGAGCGCTGATGTAGTTGATCACGTTCGGATTGAGAATGGCCTGGTGGGTAAAAGCCCATGCATACCGAAACACTCCATCCCATTGCTGAATGGAGGCCACCGCGCCCATCAGGAGAGCTTCGTCGGCTCGGAACCGATTCGGCGCCATCGCGCAGTATTCGCCAAGGACGAAGGGCTTTCCGGCAAGGCGGCCGAGAGCGAATTTGTTGAGAGTGCCACCTCCCGCTCGGAACCAGGACTCGCCGCCGTTCGCTCCGAAGGAAGGTTGTCTCCATGGCGTATTTACAAAGACTGCATGGTCCCAATAAAAGTGGTTTTCGACGAAGTCGCATTGAGCACGGTTCAGGCTTTGGGCGGATTGATTCCAGCCTCCCGTGTTGTCCGTTAGCAATGAACGGCTGCCCAGGTTTCTGAGTTGGGTTTTCATCCACCGATAGGTGTCGGCGTTCATCAACGCTCCGAATGCGGCCGGGTTGTCTCTATCGAGATCGAAGGCACCGGTGCCGCCGTTCATTTGGTAAGCGGCGGCGAGCTGGTCTTTGATGTCGGCGCGGCAATAGTCGACGATGGAATGTACGCTG
>JBBREX010000035.1:0-19426 GCA_038225245.1 Fimbriimonadales bacterium
GAGCACGACCATACCTTCGCCGACGTCGGCGCTGTAGTCTTGAAACGCCCCGGTTTCGGCGTCCCCTCTCCAGATGCGAAACGTGCTGGTGGCCATCCTGTTAAGTTTAGCCGCTTCGCCCTTGGCAACATGCACGGGTCAGGCTATCCCGGATCGGAGAGCTTCTTGATCCCTTCTCGCAAGACGGCGCGGAAGTCTTGCACATAGGTGCGCTCGTCGGCGGTGGGGCCGGTTTGACGCTTACCCGCATAAAATGGACCCATCAGCATATTCGGGTCGCTCACGTCCCCAAGGCCGAGCAGATGGCCGAGTTCGTGGGCCACCACCAAGCCAACCTCGTCCCGGCTCAACAACCGTTCGCCAGTCTTGCGAACGATGTACATGGTGCCGTAGACTCGGTATTCGTGGACGGTGTGCGACCAACGATACTGGCGCTTGGCGTCGATCATGCCTTGTGCGTGAGCGCGATTTGGAACCGAATCGACGAACTTCACCACGAGCTGAGCCTCGGACATCTCGGACAGCTTGTAGGGGCTATCGCCCAGGTAGGACCAAGCTGAAAGACCTTGGCGGACTCCATCCAGAAAGCCCTGGCTGCCGCTGGGAATCGTTCCCTTGTCGACGCCCACGCTGACCGGGTTCGGCATGAGCAGGCACTCGAGACGAACCAAGGCGAGCATGGGATCTTTCGGAGCCGCATCGGCCGCCTTGGCGTACGCAGTTCGGGTGTCGCTGGAAAGGTCCACGCGAACCGAATCGCGATCGGAACCATGAAACCCAAATGCGGCGGCCAGGACAAAAAATAGGGTTTTCATGCTCGCTGAATAAATCCTCAGCAAGCGCAAGCGCTCCCGTCCCCGGATAAAATCCCGGTTTTAGGTCAGCAAACTCTGTCCAACCGGCCAAGAAATGCCGAGATGCGCGGCCGCGGTGGCTCCAATCGCTGTCATGCCGTCTACATCGCCAAGGCGGCCGCTCACAAGGTCTTGGCCGATGAGTACGGCGGGCACGAACTCGCGGGAGTGATCCGTGGAGGCAGAAGTGGGATCATTGCCATGATCGGCGGTAAGGATGAGCAGGTCGCCTTCTCCGAGGCGGCCCACGAGGTTTTGGAGAATAACATCGAATCTCTCTAAGCAGCGCCCGAATCCATCAGGGTCGTTTCGGTGGCCGTAGAGCATGTCGAAGTCTTCGAAGTTGGCAAAAATCAAGCGGGCATCGCTCTCGAGCGCAGTCTGTAGCATCGCTGTGTGTTGTTCGTTGTTTTGGGTTCGGGTCACAGTGCGAAAGCCTCTGCCCGCGAAAAGCTCGGGGACGACGCCGATTCCGAAGACGTCTCCGATCTTATCGGCCAAGTTCGGCGGCGGGGGAATCGGGAAGTCCTTTCGCCGCTCTGTGCGTCGAAAGCCGCCGTTTGCATCGCCTTCGAAAGGTCGAGCGATAATGCGCTGGACATCATTTGGCGGTACGCAGATGCTGCGCCCGATCTGGCACATCTCGTAAAGGCGCTCGATGGGCACCACCGCTTCGTGGCAGGCAAGCTGAAAAACGCTGTCCGCGCTCGTATAGAGGATCGGGAAGCCGGTATCTACGTGGAGGGGACCCAACTCATCGATGATTTGAGTGCCGCTGGCGGCCCGGTTGCCGATGGTCTGCGTGCCGATCTCTCGCTCGAATTGCTTGACGAGGCCGATGGGGAAGCCGTTGGGGTAGGTTGGGAACGCAGTTTCGGTCACGACGCCCATCATCTCCCAATGGCCGGCCATCGAGTCCATGCCTCGGGAAAGCTCGCGAAGCCGTCCATATCGGGCCTGTGGACCAGCGGGCGCCTCGGCAACCGCACAGGCAGCGAAAAAACCGCAAGCTTGAAGATTGGGGGCATTTAGTCCTCGGCAATGCTCCCACACGTGCCGAATGGTGGCCGGGTGGTCGCAGTCCCCGAAGTCTGAAAAATCGGGCGCCTCGCCGGCTCCGCAACCGTCGAGGACGAGGATGATCGCTCGCTTCGGCGGCACCTCAGGTCACCGCTTCCATCACCTTCTCGGCGATGTGGTGACTGCCAAACGGAGGCATGAGATAAAGACCCTGGGCTTGGCTTTTCAAAGAACTGCATAGCCGACGGGCTTCATCGATACCCGTTTCCATGGCGCAATCGTCGTCTGGCGAATCGGCCATTTTTTGGCGAAGCCAGTCGGGAATTTCGATGCCAGGCACTTCGTTGTGCATAAACTCCGCGTGGCGCGAGCTTCGCAGAGGCAAGATGCCGATGAAGACGGGCAGCCCCAGGCTTCCGCAGGTTTCGACCGCTACGTTGACACCACGCTCCTCAAATATGGGCTGGGTGTAGACGACATGAGCGCCGGCGTCCGCTTTACGCCGAACCCGGTCGATTTCTTGGCCGAGGTCTTGGGCGAGAGGATTGAAGGCGACCCCGATGGTGAATGCGCATTTCGCCCCGACGCTATACCCAGCCATGTCGATTCCCTCATTGAATCTCGACAAAATCCGAACGAGTCCGATGGAATCGATGTCGAACACGCTTGTCGCGCTCGGATAGTCGCCGATGTTGGCGGGATCGCCGGTGATGGCCAAGATGTTTCTGATGCCGAGGGCATGGGCTCCCAAAAGATCGGCTTGAACGGCAAGCAGATTGCGGTCTCGGCAACTGAAGTGCATCATGACTTCGATGCCGACCTGATTTTGTATCAGAGTGCTGATAGATAGAGGATTCATCCTCAGGCGAGCTCGAGCCCCATCGGATATGTCGATCAGGTCGGCTCCGTGAATCTTGAGCGACTTAGCGCCCTGCAAAACCTTTTGCACATTGAGACCGCGCGGAAGGTCCATTTCGACCGTGACGATGAATTTTCGGCCAAGCTTTTGCGCAAGCTCGGTAGGTTCGCTGGTAGTCAGGGGCTTGTTCTCCTTCGCTACCGCCCCCAAGGTTGCCCTCGTTCGCCTCTTGATGGACCCTGAGTCCAGCAAATCGCGGAGGGCGCGAATATGTTCGGGCTTGACTCCGCAACACCCGCCGACAATTCTGGCCCCTTCTTCTACGAGCCGGGCGGCCGCCTTGGCAAAGTATTCTGCCGAGGTGTCATAGGTAACCACCCCTTTGACGAGCTGAGGCAAGCCTGGCGTGGGAAAGGCGAGGACGGGCATGTCGGTTGTTTCCACCAGCTGGCGGACGATATCGATCATTCGCTGAGGACCTACGACGCAGTTGGCGCCGATTGCTACCACACCAAGGCCTGACATCTCTGCTCCGCATCGTAGGGGCAGACCCTCGGCGAGGGCCTCTCCGTCTTCGATGTAGGCTTTGCTGACGATGATCGGCAGGTCGCTGGCAGATCGGACGGCCTCGGCGGCCATGCGAAGCTCGTCCATATCGATGAAGGTTTCAAGAATAAACCCGTCGACCCCTCCTTCGGCCAAGGCTTCGGCTTGCTCGCGTATGGCGCAAAAAAACTGCTCTCGGCTCACCGTGCCGATCGGTTCGATGAGTTTTCCGCTCGGACCGATCGCCCCGAGGACGAGATGCTTCGAGCCGGCCGCCTGCCTCGCGAGGCGAGCGCCCGCAAGGTTGAGCTCTCGGATGTCGAAATTAAGGTCGCCGATACGGATCGCGTTCGCCTGGAAGGTGTTGGTCTCGACAAAATCCGAGCCGGCGTCGAAATATTCCTTGTGAACGCGAAGAACGAGTTCGGGAGCAAGGAGGTTGGCCAGATCGTAAGGCTGTCTCAGAAAGCCGAGCTCGGCCAAGCGAGTTCCGTTCGCGCCGTCGCCCAAGAGCACGTCCTGCTGGAGTGCTTCGACGAGTTTCACCCCTTCAGTTATACCCGGACGATCTGAGAGTATAACCTTCACGTGGAAATCGGGATCGGATGAAAGCCTTAGCAATCTTCCTGGCTGCTCTTTTGAGTGGGCTCGCATGGGGCGAACCCATTCTCATCCGAATGATGGCGGGCCCAAGCTGGGGCATTCCTCCGAAAGAGGCCACCGATCCACGCTCCCAGGCCAGACGAAGCGTCTTCGAGAGTTTCCAAAAAGAAAACCCCGACATCCGCGTGGTCAACGCGGGCGGCCTAACTATGACCGGTGACAAGGCGGACAGCATGTTCCTCATGAGCATGGCGGGAGACACTTCTCCTGACGTGTTTTATGTCAATTTTCGCCAGTATTACAATTATATCGATCAAGGATTTTGCCGCTCGCTTGATGATCTTATCAGTCGTAACCCAGATTCGATGCAGAGAGCTAACCCAACTGTTCGCAAGGTCTTGCGTTCCTTCGATGGCCACATTTATGCGGTTCCTTGGTACCAAGTGGCGATGGGCCTTTACTACCGCAAAGATCATTTCCTGGAAGCCGGCCTAGATCCAGGCAAGCCGCCAAAAAACTGGGATGAGTTTTACTACTGCGCCCAAAAATTGGCTGAGTCGAAGCCAGGCCGGGAAGGTTTTATTTTTTCAAATGGGCCGGGCTATCATTGGGTGAATTTTGCCTGGGCGGCAGGCGGAGAAATTGTGCAAGAAGCAACTGGCGGCTTCTGGAAGTCTGCGGTTGCTAGCGCCGAATGTGCGCAAGCGATGGACTTCTACCGAAAGTTAGTGACCGCGACCTGGAAGGACGCGAAGGGAGGCAGAGCGGGTCCCGCGGCTTTGGTTTCCGGGGACTTCAACGCTGACATACGAGCCGGTAAGGCTTCGATGTGGCTCTCTTATACAAACGACGTCGTTTTGAGCACATCGGAGATCAACCCAGCGCTCCTGGGAGTTGCGGCCTTGCCGGTCGGGCCTGCTGGTCGTGCTAACGAGATCAACGCGGGCATGTGGGCGATCAATTCCCAGATTAAGGATCCTCGCAAGCTTGAAGCGTGTTGGAAGTTCATTCGATTCTTTGCCGGCGATTCGGCCGCTCGTATCACGACAGAGCGGTATGTAGAATTAGGCTTAGGAAATTTGCTAAACCCGGTTTGGCTGAAGAAATTCGGCTATGAGGAGATGGCGGGCCAAGTCGATCGGGCGTACTTGGAAGCTAACGACAAGGCCTTCCACAGCGGCCATCCCGAGCCTTATGGGCGGAACTGCCAACAAGTTTATATACCTCTAGATGCGGCGCTCACGAGAGCGGCTCTGGAACCGCAAACTCCGTCAATCGAAATTCTTCGAGCCACTGCGAGGGAGATGGATCGTAAGCTGCTCAACTACACGCCTCCCGATGTATTGGCCAAGCAGCGCGGCTGGGCGATGGGAATTTTCTTACTCATCGCAGTAGGATGCACTTTCATCATCGGCCGATTCGTGCGGCGAGGCTTCAAGGGTGAGGAAAAGGCTCGGTTTGGCCTCCCTGCCGGCGCCAGCAAGAAAAAAGCAGCGTTATTCGTAGGGCTTTGTCTCCTACCTGCTGCGGGCAGCCTCTTACTTTGGTCGTACTATCCCCTTAGCCGGGGCCTCGTTATCGCCTTTCAGGACTACCGAATCCTCAAAGTCCCGAAATGGGTGGGACTGGACAATTTTATTTCCGTATTTACCCAGCCCATCTTTTACCGATCTCTCATCAATAGCTTCGTATATGTGGCGCTCAGCATCACGATCGGCTTTTTTATCCCTTTGCTTCTCGCCATTGCTTTGAACGAGATACCCCGAGCGAAAGTATTTTTTCGCACCGTTTTCTATCTGCCGGCTATGACGAGCGGCATTGTCATCGCACTCTTGTGGCGGCAGTTCTATGACAAAGCTCCGACAGGACTGCTGAATAGCCTCCTAGCTCCAGTGATCGAGCTCGTGAACCCGGTTCTTAGAATGCTGCACTTAGCGCCGATTCAGGCGGCGCACGATTGGTTAGGCGATCCCTCGCTTGCCATGTTCGCGGTGGTCTTACCGGGGATTTGGGCAGGGGCGGGACCGGGATCCATTCTGTACCTGGCAGCCCTAAAGAACATCTCGGCCGAGCGGTACGAAGCAGCCGACATCGACGGGGCGAATTGGATACAAAAGATCCGATATATCACGCTACCGGGATTGAGGCCACTCATTTTGATCAACTTGCTAGGCGTGTTCATCGGCGGTTTCAAGGCCATGGAAAACATATTCGTACTCACCGGGGGAGGACCTCTCTATGCCACCCACACAATCGGGCTCGAGATTTGGACCAATGCGTTTATGTATCTTAGATTCGGGTACGCGACAGCAGCCGCGTGGGTCATGGGAGCCATTCTCGTAGGATTTACGCTCATCCAAATCAAGAACCTTACGAAGATGAAATTTACAGCGGCCAAGCTTTGAGTTTGAGATTGGTTTTACCGCGAAAGTCCCGCCCTAGTTGCACGTTAACGAACCCAGAATCGCTACAATAATAGGGAAACCCCAAAATCTGGGATGGGAACTGGAGAAAATGAAAAAACTATTGACAACTATAGTGGGCTGCGCTTTGCTTTCGGTAAACGCATTCTCGCTTGACCGCAATTCTGAGTTCAAGGCCTTCATGATGAAGATGCTTCCTCGTGTTGATAAAGCGATTGAGACGAAGAATTACAAGTTCTTTGAAGCCATCTCGGCCCCGGACTTCACCGAAACCGATATGGGCAAGACCTTCAACAGGAAACAAGCGATGGCCCAGATGAAGCAGGAGATGTCGACGGTGAAATCGTCTACCTGCAAGTTTAAGCTGTTATCGAGCAACGTTTCGGGCAACGTAGGCAACGCCAACACATTCGGTTCCATGACGATGGTTATCAAACCGATGAAAAAGGGCGATAAAAACCACACGATGCATATGGATGTATGGATGAAGGAAACCTGGGTGAAGAGCGGGAATGGCTGGAAGATTCAGCACCTCGAAGAGGCGAAGCCCTCGAAGGTGACACGGGATGGCAAGCCCTTCGACCCATCGAAGATGATGGGTGGCGGAAAGTAGGTTCGCTTAGTAATTCAGTTCAAGATGCCCGGCGACTTTTACCGGGCTATTTTCGTCCCAGGCCAAGGCACCTTTCTCGTGTACCCTTAGGACGTGATCGCCACCCTGGGGCAAACAATTCTAGTTGCCGATGTCGCCATCGATGCCCGAGTCGGAGGTGGCGAGGCCCTCTACACCTATCAAGCTCCAGAGGAGGCTCAGCGCGGCCAGGTTTACTTTGTGCCCCTTGCCGGTCGCACGGTCTTGGGCTTTGTCATGGCGGTTCGCGAGACGGCACCTTCGGACCTCGGGTTTCCAGTTTCAAGACTACGATCGTTGGGAAACGCGGTAGTGGGCCTGTGCTTACCACAGCAGGTTGTCGAACTCATCAAGATCGTTGCGGAGGAGACCCTCAGCTCTGTTCCCGCCGCCCTTTCGATGGCGTCGCCGCCGCGAGCCTTGGACCGAGTCGTCACATCGTGGCGGCTGACGAATCGACCTGACTTCGATCGTTCGAGCCTTACTGTGGTTCAGAGCGAGGTACTCCGGGTCATGGAAGAGAGCGGAGGGGAGATTCATGCCACCCGGAAGAAACCCCTTGCCGCGTCATCTAAGCGCGCCCTCGTCCATCTTCGCGCCAAAGGTCTAGTTGAACAAACGTTAGCGCTCAGCCCGGGCGGAGAACGTCGGCGACTTACAGGAATGATGAGGCTGGTTTCCGATGCCCCGCGAATCGAGCGATTCCTCATGAAGGAGGGAAAGCGCAAACCTGCACATGCTCTAACCCTGATGCGACTTCAGGGCACTGAATCGACCAGCCTCAGTGCTCAGGAAATCAAAGCCCTCAGCGGAGTGACCGATCAAACGATCCATTCCTTGTTGCAATCGGGCCTGCTGGAAATCGTGGACGAGGAAGCAGTAGTCAGCCAAAAACCTCCCGAGCCCAATCCCTGGCAGGTCGAGGCGATCAGAACCATTTGCCGCTCGATAACGAAGCGTGAATCCGAAACTTTTCTCCTGTTTGGGGTGACTGGAAGCGGAAAGACAGAGGTCTATTTGAGGGCAGCAGAGGAAGCACTGAACCGAGGCCGACAAGTTCTCTACTTGGTCCCCGAGATCGCGCTTACCGCCCAAGTAATAGGCCAGCTTCGGGCTAGATTCGGAAAATCAGTGGCCGTTTTGCATAGCAATTTGGCTGCCGGCGAACGACTGGATCATTGGATGCGAATCGCAACCGGCGAAGCGCCGGTCGTGCTCGGCGCGCGCAGCGCTCTTTTTGCCCCTCTTGACAACATTGGCCTGATCATTCTCGACGAAGAGCATGAGGCGAGTTACAAACAAGAGTCCACGCCAAGATATCACTCGAAGAGGCTTGCCCAGTTTCTCGGACGCCAGCACAATGCGCCAGTCGTCCTTGGCTCGGCCACCCCGAGCGTGGAAAGCGTGTTTGAATCCGAGCAAGGGCTTATCCAAAAGCTGGTGCTACCCCATCGAGCGGCGAGTGCGCAAATGCCGACCGTCCATATCGAGGATTTGGCGGCTGGGTACCGCGCGGGAAAGCCTTCCATGTTTACCGAAAGGCTGCATGATGCGATGGTGAAGACGCTCGAACGGAAAGAGCAGATCATCTTGTTCCTCAACCGGCGCGCCTACGCCCCGTTTCTTCTTTGCCGGGATTGCGGCCATCAATTCGTCTGCCCGGAGTGCTCCGTATCGCTTTCTTTTCATCGACGGATCGAGAGGCTGAAGTGTCACCACTGCGGTTTTTCCAGGCCCGCGCCCGAAACTTGCCCTGACTGTGGCGGACTTCGGGTGTCTCCCTTCGGCGCAGGCTCAGAAAAGGTGGAGGAAGCGGTCGCCGAGTTCTTTCCAGAGGCAACCGTTGCTCGGCTAGACCGCGATGTGGCCCAACGTAAAGGCGCGGTAGAGCAGACGCTGGCTCAATTCCGCAGTGGAGCGGTTCACATTTTGGTAGGCACTCAGATGGTGGCGAAAGGTCTGGATTTTCCGAATGTCACCCTGGTAGGCGTTATCGCGGCGGACATTTCTTTAAACCTGCCCGACTTTCGCAGCTCGGAGCGGACCTTTCAGCTCTTGTCTCAGGTGGGAGGCAGGGCAGGCAGGGGCTTGTCGCCGGGCCAAGTCATTATTCAGACCTTTAACCCGACTCACCCGGCGATCCTCTTTGCCCAGCAGCACGACTATGAGAGCTTTTACGAATCGATTATTAAAGAAAGGGAAGAGGCGGGTTATCCGCCCTTCCGACGGCTGGCCAACATCGTGCTCGCCTCTGAATCGAGGCCCGAAGTTGAAGCCTACGGCAAAGCGCTTTTCGTCGTGCTAGAGGCGACCATAGCCGAAGCCGAAATTTTGGGTCCGGTCGATTGCCCGCTCGAGCGATTACAAGGGCGCTGGCGGAAGCATTTTCTGCTCAAGTTTCCCGCCGACGCTAGCCCAATTGCGTTGAAATCGGTGCCTCTGCTATCGGGTGATAAGAACGTTCAAGTCACGGTGGACGTCGATCCTTATAGCTTGATGTAGCGCATCCTGGGAAATAACCAGGCATTGTGCGCGACACATTTGTGGAAACCGATTCCCGGAGGTCGTAACATGAACAAGAAAGGTTGGTTTGGTGCAGTAGCGGGCGTCGTGGTCGCCGGAATCGCGGCTGCGATGTTCGTCAAGAACCGTCGGAACCGAGCAGCGTTTTCGGAAATCGAATAATCGGTTCTTTAATTTCACAAAGGAATCCTCTTGCCCTTACGGGTTGAGGAGATTTTTTTCAAGCATCGAACCGTCAATACCGAAAGAGCTTCCTTGCTAAGCCCGGATTGACGGTTCGGCTAGGATGACGCCACGGTGCCATTCTGAACGCAGTGAGGGATCTCTCTCCCCAGGCGAGCGATTGAAATAGAGATTCCTCGCAGCCTGAGAATGAAGTTGGCCGGTCGATTGAATCCAGTTTCGAACGCCGAGAAGCCGATATTGTCTTAGGGGTTTTGTCATGCTAAAGAAGACTTTATTATTTGGGTTTGCCGCTTTTGTCTTTTACTCACTTTTCGGTTGCGCAGGCTCCGGGCTGGTGGCCGATGCTACGCGCAGCTACCTGGGCACTCAGGCGCCGGGCGATGTTTGGGACTGGACTATTTCGAAGAGCACATTCTCGGCAACCAACGAGACCAATGGATTCATATATAGTGGGACGAAATCTGTGCTTTCAACCGGTTTCTTGAAGCTCGTCATCACAAGCACAACAGATCCCAACGTGGCAGTCGGGCAAGCGGCGTACGCTCTGGAACTGCCCGGCACGGCTATGATCATCAAACCCGCCGGAGCGGATGCGCTGCCTCCGATCGTCGCTTGCAGCCTAGGTTCCAATCCTCCCGGCCCAACGGTCAGCTTTAATTTTGTGGCAATTCCTAAGACTGGGCAGAATGCTCAGGATGAGGCCTACGGACACGTGACCTACACTGTGGCTGGGAACGACTACCAGGGCCAAACCCAGAGATTCGCAATCGATGGCACCTCGCTACCTTCCACGCTGTCCCATTTCGTGGGCGATCACGGGCGGATGACCAACTTGAACGGCCCGAATGGCACTACCACCTCTGCAGCGATGACTCCTAGCGGGGTTTGCGCGCTCGACTATGGTCCTTTAGCGGGCGGCGCCATTGGAGTTCTTCAGCCTGCACAGGATGTCGATCTGGCCGGTCTCGCCATGAAATCCTACCGAGGATTCCTCATCGACCAAGGAAAGACGCAATGCGTGTCGTGCGCACCGAACGGAAATGGCGCTTTGCATGGATCCGGGTATGCGAATCCTGACGGAGTTGAAACGGGGGTTAGCGACGGGGGATCCGGGGTGACGGTGACCTTTTCATCACAGCCTAACCCAGGTTTGGTCAAGATTGACCTCTCCTCCTCTGGAGGCTCGGAAAGCCTGGTTGCAGCAGTCAACGTCGTGGCCGGTAAGACGATGCTATTCGGTTACGGGCTCGGTGGAGATGGTAAGGGCTATAACTTTCTACTCGTAGAGAATTGAGTTCATCGTACTCAGAGGGGAAAGCCAGTGGTGGCTTGTGCGCGGCTGGGAATGAATGGGGTTAAGGCGACGCCTCGGAAAGCGGTATTTGACCTCGCAGTCGCGAGGGTGACAAAAGTGGGATTGACCGTGTCGGTAACGGTCACGAGTCGGCTGTCCGCGGTGATCGCAAACAAAACGTTATTTCCGAAGTGATCCTTTCTTCCGCAGACCGAGCGAATTCCTGGGCCGAGTGAAAGGGTGTAAACCTTCGCCCATACGCCATCGCCAAGCACCCATTTTTCGATTCCTTGGGCACCTTGAGTCGAATCGTCGGCCACGTAAATCGTGTCGGCGTCGGCGACATAGAACTCATAAGGGGCCGGGTTTGTTCCGGTCAGACCAAAAAGCAGCGTAGTCGTGCTGCCTGTGTCTTCCGGAAGTCCAAGGCCGATGGCGCTGACTCCCACGTAGCCATTTGTGTTCGCCGTCGCGTATAGCTGGTTATTGAAAATCTGGACCGTGCGCATATTCGTGGGACTAGGACTGACCTGCGAGCTCGTCGTGCTTCCGAGCGTGGTGAATCGGATTCCGCCCGTTTCTGCGGTTCCCGAAGTGCCGGCAAGCCAAATCTTCGTCCCATCGAAGCTCCAGGCGCACCTGGTGTTGCTGCTATTACCGCTGTAGGCGTCGGTAAGGGCGGTAGTGGTGTCGATCATCCGGTTCTTGTCGATAAGGGCGACGACGCGGTTAACGCTTGCGCTGGAAGTATTGGAAACGTTGGAGGTTCCAGTCGGGGCATCATATCCCGTAAACACGAGAAACCGACCATCATTGGAGCGACTTATGCGGCCCTCCGAAACAGCTGCTCCAGCTAAGGTCAGCTGATGATTTTGGCCGAAGGTGGAGGTTGGGATCACGACGGAGTTAGCAGGAGCTGCTTGATTCGCCTGGGTAGACGAGTATTCGTCGAGAAAAACAGGGGCGGCGGAATTCGAAATGGCACCATTGCCATCGCCGACTCTCAATACCACTAAACCGCCGGTCGGAGGCGCATAAGGAACCAAAAAATACTGATAGCCAAAGGGCCCCCCAACGTCGGCCAAACTTTGCCCTCTCGGCTCACCCAGGTTGCCGGCGGCGGTCCCGATATTGGCCATAAACTGATTCGATACCATGCTGTTATCTGGATTTCCGATAAAGGCGCAGACTTTGATGGGCCCGGATGGGTTACCGATGGCGGCCAGCGGGATGCGTAATTCGACCCCAGTGCGGACAGTGCCGCCCCACGAATAATCCGAACCGGCCGTAACCCCCGCCGTGTTGCTGTTGTTGATCGTGGCCTGAATGCCAAAAGGGTTTGATCCTCCACTCAACGTTCCATTTAGGGGAGTCGTTTGGCCGACGAAATAACCGAAAAAACCCGCGTTCGTGGGCGTTTCGCTATAGTCGACGAAAAACTGATATGGTCCGCTGCCCCATAAAGTCCGAGAAAGTAATCCGGTGCGAAATTGACATCGAAGGTGAAGCCGTTAGTGGGGCCGCCCAGTCGGGTTAGATACCATGACCGTGGGTTGTTGGCATCGAACAAATTATCGCTTCGCAAACGATTCTGCCCACCCGCCTTCGTATCGAAAAATAGATTCAGTTTTGTGAAGTCGGATTGAAGATTACCGGCGAGCACGAGGTAGAGAGCTCCTCCCGAGACATAACCATACGAACCATCGAGCTCGGACCCGTTGCCAAAGCCAATCTGGCCGAAAGTGCTATCGCCAAATCCGGTTTGAATGTTTTGAATAACCAGTGGCGGGCCGTAGAATTCCGGCTCCGCAGTGCCATTGATAGGAGGCTGCGCGAAGGCAACCGAATTGAGCAAAATGGACCAAATCAGTAGATGGGTTCGGCAATGTTTCTTGCCCATACGACTCCTCTTCACGTAAATCAGTATTTTGCCACAACCGTGGTTTAGGTCGTTTCTTGGCGCGAAAGTAGTTATACTCCAAGCCGATGGACGCTAGGGGCAAGCCTTGGTACCGGTTCATTCTTTGGTTGGCCCGACATGTGATGTTCGGGGCACTTGGTGGATTCCGCACACTCGGCAAGGAGAACGTGCCCATGGAGGGGCCGCTTCTCATTACGCCATACCACGTGAGCTATCTCGATCCCGAGATCGTCGCCTGCGCGATGCCCCGCGCGCTCTACTTCATGGCCAAGGAAGAGCTTTTCCACAAGCCGATTCTGGGTGCGCTTATTCGCAGTCTCGATGCGTTTCCCGTGAGGCGTGGGGAGAACGACACCGAGGCGATTCGAAAAGCGATCGATGCGCTCAAGTCAGGTAAGGCGGTGCTTGTTTTTCCAGAAGGAACGCGCGGTGATGGCAAGATCATGGGTTCAATCAGTCCCGGCATTGCGATGCTTGCCAAGCGGACGAACGCCCAAGTGCTGCCGGTCGGAATAGCAGGCACCCACTTGGCGTGGCCGCGTGGAGGGAAGCTGCGGAGAGTACGGATGATCGTCGCGTTTGGGAAGCCGTTCACTTATAACGAGGTTGCCGGGTCGGGCCCCGAAAGAGAGAACAGAGAGCGCTTCGTTCGGGTGCTGGGCGATCGGATTGCTGAGCAATGCGCCCTTGCCGGGCTACCGATCAAAACCGCATCTCATAATTCAAACCCCAAAGGGTTCGATTCTCGCGGAATAACGCCCGAAAACCAAATCCTTTCACGGGCCGAATCTCAAAGCCCGCCGTGATGCGTAGGCTATCATGCTCGGCAAGCAATCGGAAATTTTCGCTCGCCGGAATCATCACTCCCACGAACAAGCCTTTGATACTTTCAGTCCCAACCCCAATGGTCAACTCCATAGGGACATCGCTGTTGTAATCTCCGTCTAGGCCGATTCGAAATGTTGTCGCTAAGTAGAGCGATCTTCGATCGGCGGTCTTATTCATCAGGTCCCTCACTCCGAAGCTAATTCCCGGGGTGAGATTCACCACTGGCACCAAATAGTTGTAGGCGAAGTTGACGCTCGAGACATGCGGATTTGGACCCAGGCGCTCGTAAAGAATTTCTGCGTCGAAGGAATCACCGATTCCGGTTCCGAGAAACCATTGCACATCGTCGGGATGTTTTCCCGCTAGCAGCCACTCCGTACGTAACATACCTTTTGCGTATTTCTTACCCGTGGGAATCAGGATAAGCCTTTCGGCCTGGGCAACGGCGACGGCGCCAAGAAGCGCGAGAATCAAGATCGAGCGCACTAAAACGAAGATACCTGCCCCCCAAGAAACGCGGCACGCACAATATGCCGTATGCTTTCGATATGCCAATTTGTCGCACACTTCGTTTCATTGTCGGCTTATGCTTCGTATTCACGAACTTTCGCCTCATTCTCGGACAAGATCGTTTACCAACGATGCCGGGATACGACCAGTATACGAAGATGCGCACGCTCATTGCAGGTTCCGTGAAGCGAGGCGAGCTGCGAGGTCGCTGGATCCAGGGCGGCAAGGCGTTTCTTTACACTGCAGACGGAGAGAAAGTGCTCGATGTGGCGACTCTGAAGATTCGAGCGGCTTCGGACGCCGATTCGAAGGATAGACCTCTGACCGGTCAAAACCGAAACGTGAGGCGCCGTCGCCCAGATCGAGGACGACAGTTCGCGGAGGTATTCAGCGACGACGGCAAGTGGAAAGCGTTCACGAAGGATCGAAACGCATGGATCAGCGCGGCCGACGGCAAGGGCGAAATTCAAGTCACTAAGGACGGGAGTCTTTCCACACGAATCAAGTATGCGACGGCCAGCTGGGTTTACGGCGAGGAGCTCAATCAGGTTGAGGCAATGGGCTGGTCGCCCGACTCCACCAAACTTTGGTTTTACCGATTCGATGAAAGTAAGGTGCCCGATTACTACGTTACTCTGAGCGAAACTGCGGTGCAGAATACACTCGACGTCGAGGCCTATCCGAAGGCGGGAGCGCCGAATCCACAAGCGGACGTCATGGTTTACGATTTGGCATCTCGCCACACGGTTGCCATCGATGCTCGCGACGGGCGCCCGTTCGACGAAGGACTTGGACATTATGTCTACGGACTACGTTGGTCGAATGATGGAAAAGAGCTTTTCTTTCATCGCACGAATCGATGGCAAAACGTGATGGAGTTTTGTGCGGCAAATGCGACCACCGGCAAGGTCAGAGTAGTCATCCGGGAAAGCAACCCCAACGGCTGGACGGACAACACTCCCGAGCGGCACTATCTGGACGAGCACGCCGATATCTCGAAAGCGCCGAATTTTCGCGGAAAGATGCTGTGGATCAGCGAGCGAAACGGTTTTCGGAATATCTACCTTGCAAATCTTGACGGATCGTCCGTTAAGCCGATCACCCAGCACCGGTTCGAAGTGTCGTCGATCGCAAAGGTCGATCTCAGTAAGAACTTACTCTTTTACATGGCCCACGATGGCGATAACCCGTACAAACTACAGCTTCACCGCGTGAATCTGGACGGGACTGGGGAAGCGCGACTAACCGATACAGCTCTTTCCCACAACGTAGATATCTCCCCCGACAACGAGCATTTGATCGATATCGCCGATGCCGCTGATATGCCTCCCGTCACCCGCTTGCTCGATCGCAATGGCAAGATTCTTTTGGAAATGGCCCGTAGCGACATGAGCAAATTCCAAGAGCTTGCCCTTGAACGCACCGAGCGGCTGGTTTTCAAGGCGGCCGATGGAAAGACAGATCTGTATGGTTACATCCAAAAACCTTCGAATTTCGATCCAAGCCGAAAATATCCCGTGATCGTGGACATCTATGGCGGGCCCGAATCGGGCATGGGCCGAGAGCGATTTTCAACTCCCAACCCAGTCACCGAGTTTGGGTTTATTGTCGCCACGTTCGAAGGACGCGGAACTTCGGGGCGGGGCAGAGCCTTCAAAGACGAAATGTATTTGAAGCTCGGCCGCACCGAGATCGACGACGAGGCTGCGGGAGTTCGAGCGCTAGCGCAGAAACCTTACGTCGATGCTCCTAAGGTTGGAATCAACGGCGTTTCCTACGGAGGCTATTCCTCGGCTATGTGCCTACTACGCTATCCGGAAGTCTTCGCGGCGGCGTCCGCCAGCTCCAGCGTCACCGATTGGAGAAACTACGACACGATTTACACTGAGCGCTACATGAGAACGCCGGAAGTCAACAAGGAGGGTTACGATGCGGGCGCATGCATGACTTATGCGGAGAAAATGCAAGGCCGCCTGTTGCTTTATTACGGCACCGCGGACAACAATGTGCATCCATCGAACACCTTGCAACTCGTGCGCGCCCTCCAACGGGCGGGAAAAGGGTTAGAGGTCCAGGTCGGGCCAGATCAGGGCCATTCCGGGGTGAATTGGTTCCGCATGATGGAGTTCTTCATCGAGCGGCTGGTGATGGGCAAATAAGGTCGGTCCCGAGATATGGCCGAAGCGGTTCCGGCACTTGAACCGTGCCGTCGGGTCGCCAATATGTTTCGAGCAGGGCCGCAAAAAGCCTCGGTGTGGCGAGGCCGCTGCCATTGAGAATATGGATGAACTCGGGTTTCTCACCTTGAGCACGGCGAAACCGGATATTTGCTCGCCGAGCCTGGAAGGCCTCAAAATTACTACAACTTGAAATCTCGAGATATTTTTCGACTCCGGGAGACCATAACTCGAGGTCATAGCACTTAGTGTTGCTGAAGCTCATCTCCCCCGCGCAAAGGAGGGTTACCCGATAATGGAGGCCCAGTTCTTGCAAGATGCTTTCTGCATCTACGACCAAGGATTCCAGCTCGTCGTAACTGTTCTCGGGTAGCGAGTACTTCACGAGCTCCACTTTGTCGAATTGGTGCATGCGTAGGAGGCCACGCGTGTCCTTACCGGCGGCTCCAGCTTCCTTGCGAAAGCAAGCGCTGTAGGCGGCCATCTTCATGGGTAGACGATCAGCGTCTAGTATTTCATCCCGGTAGAGATTGGTGACCGGCACCTCGGCAGTAGGGATCAAATAGAGGTCGTCGCCCGCCTTGTACAAGTCTTCCTCGAATTTAGGGAGCTGGCCGGTTCCCTGCAGGCTCGTGGCGTTGACCAAGTAGGGCGGAAAGATTTCGGTGTACCCGTTCACTCGCGTTTGATGATCGATCATGAAGTTGATCAGCGCCCGTTGAAGCTTGGCCCCCCACCCGGTGTACACAGCGAACCCGCTGCCGCTAATCTTCGCACCCCGCGTGAAGTCGATCATCTGCAACGACTCTGCGATTTCCCAATGAGGTTTTGGTTTGTGCTCGAAGGATGGCCGGTTGCCCCATTCACGTTGGATAACGTTTTTGTCCTCGGACAATCCATCAGGAACGCTGACGTGAGGCATATTGGGCATCTCGAGCTCGGCTTGGCGCAACAAGGTTTCGATCGCTCGCTCTTGCTCCTCCATCTCTTCGATATTTTGCTTGTGCGCTCGCACTGCCGCTTTGGCTTCTTCCGCTTCCTCTTGTTTGCCTTGCGACAGGAATGTTTTAATAGTCTCGCTTTGCTTGTTTCGATCCGCCTTGAGAGCCTCCAGCTTGACGAGGATCTCCCTACGCTGACCATCCAAGCTCAGGATGTCATCGACCGGAGACGCCAGACCTTTGCGAGCGATGGCTTGCTTCACCTGGTCGGGTTGGGAGCGCACAAGGGCACGGTCGAGCATGAACGTCGTTGTACCCGCATCGCGAACCAATCCTAGAATACAATGGACCTACAGCCATGAAACGCGCTCTCTTCCTCCTCCTCTTCGCCTTGATCCAGATTTCCGCTGGCCAAGACCCGTCATTCGATCTCAAAAAGTGGTCGAACTTCGACTATTCCCACAAACTGGTCAACTCTCTCGAAATTAAACCGCTTAAGCTGGCCAAACTCCAGCTCCTCCGCGGCATCGTTTTTGGAAAGCACGGCCGGGTGTTCAAGGAAGCCGACATCCAGGACTTCTTGGAGGCGCAGGACTGGTATCACCGGCGCGACGACTTCAAGAACGAAGAGCTAGACGATACCGAACGCAAGAATCTCGATTTGATCCGCGGAGCAGAATCCGCCAAACATCCGACCGTGCAGCCAGGCGATCTGCGTTTCTGGCGCGCACGGCTTATCGAACCATCGAAAATCCGCAAACATAATCTATCGGCTTTGCATATCATGAGGGCGGAAATCGAGGCAATTCATGGAAAGACTTTCGCCGACGAGCCTCCATTGCAAGCTTATTTTGAAGACCGGTATTGGTACAAACCGGCTGCCAAATATGACCCAAAAGTGCTGACGGGGATCGAAAGACAAAACATCGAGCGCATTTGGAAAGCGGAGAAAGCGAAGCGTGACCTAAAAATTGCGCCCGGCGATATGCTCGCTTGGCAAAATCAGCCTCTCAAGCCGGAGACGCTGAAGAATGCAGGTCTTTTTGAGCTTAGACTTCTTCGAAACGAGGTGTATGCCCTTCGAGGCTGGACCTTTTCCGGGGGATGGCTGAGCGAACACTTCGAAAGCCAGCCTTGGTATCACAATCTGCACAACAATAAGAAGGTGGTCTTGTCACCGATCGAAATCCGGAATGTCGCTCTTATCCTGAAGCGGGAGAACGCAATTCACGAGCAACTAGGGGACTCGTTGATTCCTCGGCAATTGTTGAACGGGCTATTCGTGGAGGACGCACGCAAGCTTCGCAACGAAGTGTACGCGCGGCATGGGAAGGTGTTCAAACAGAAGTGGTTGCAGAGTTATTTTGCGAGCTTTGCCTGGTATCAGCCCGATCCGTCCTTTTCGGAGAAATCTTTGTCCCCTATCGAAAAGGCAAACGTAGACACCATCCTGGCTTACGAAAAGAAAGCGCAAAGCCAATTCGAACACGAGGAAGGGTGATAGGTTCAGCTTTTTGCCCGCGTGCCGGGCAAGTGAGAACTAAATACTCCAGTTCGCGAAGGATCATCGTTGTGACTTTTCATCCTGAGCCTGCGAAGAATCTCCTGCATGGTCTTGAGGGTATTGAAGAGATCCTTCACTGCGTTCAGGATGACACTCTACTCTTGCTTCAACTAAACCTGGCTGACCGACTGTGGCTCCGCCCTCACGATGGCGGGAAACGGATGATCGGATACGAGTCCATGCGTGATCAAATATTCGCGAAAAAGTCGAATGCCTCGTTCGTGCTCGTCCGTGAAACCATAATCCATGACCCGCGAAAGGTAGTCGTGAGTTACAGGCAATGGCCATTTTGCTTCTGTGGAAGCACTCTCGATCACCTCGTCCAGGTTCCGATTACCAAATTCCTTGGCTCCCTGCAAAAGTTCGACAACGGACTCCGAAAGGTTGTCATTCCCGATCCACAACGCCCACACAAAGGGTAAGCCGGTCAATTCTTGCCAGGCAGACCCAAGGTCGAGCACGTGGAGCCCTTTGCCATCGGCAATCAGGCCATTGTCGCCGATGAGCAGCGCAGCATCGTATTCGGACAGCATTTGCTCGAGGCAT
>JBBREX010000036.1:0-19115 GCA_038225245.1 Fimbriimonadales bacterium
GAGATGGAGGGGGTCGATATTCGTTGCCAGGGCGGCCACAAGTGTTTCCTTCGCAACCCAGACGTTTATTGAAGGCCGAGAAGTTTGGGCTACATTGCTACAATGAGTTGATGCCTCGTCGTTCAGCCGCGGGATTTACCCTAATCGAGCTGTTGGTGGTGATCGCGATTATCGCCACCCTTGCCGCCATATTGTTCCCCGTGTTTTCCGCAGCCAAGAAAAAGGCTTATCAGACGACCTGCTTGAGCAACGTGCGCCAACTCGGCATGGCTTTCCGGATGTACATCGATGACTGGGATGGCCGGAACCAGGAGCAGGTTGCCTGGGGATCGCGGGCGGCTGGGTCGACGGCCAGCATTACACCGATGCGAGCAAGGGCGATGTTTATACGTATGTCAAGAACCGGGCCGCCTACATATGCCAAATGGACCCGCTCAAGGAACGCAACAAGCTTTCCTATTCGATGAACTCTTGCTTACACCGCGAATCCGAAAGTCGTCTCAATTTTCCCAGCTACACGATCTTGCTCATGGAAGAATCGGAGAGGAGCGCGGGCGGGGTCGGGCTTAACGATGGTTGCTTTGTGCCTCACTTCGCTCAGGACCTCGCTCCAAATCGCCACAGCAAAGGAGGCAACCACGTGCTGGCGGACACTCATGCCCGCTGGATCATCGAATACGATATTCGCGATACTCGCCGCAGCAATCGGCCGGGTCCAAAATGGCCTTGGCTTAATCCCTTCCGGGCGGAGGAAGACGACATGACCTTCGATCGTGAAACGCGCGGGCGTTGTGAAGTCGCTCTGCGCGGGCCCTAGAGCCAGGGTTAAACTATCCCCATGCGCTGGCGACTTCTTGCTTGTCTTCCTGCCTTATGCATTATCGTTCAAGGTTGTGATCCCGTTTCCCCACGGAGAGAGACGGTACTTCGTATCGCCAACTGGGGAGGTGCGGGCGAAGACAGCGATTTCGACAAAGTCCTTCAGAAAATCTACCGAGATTTCGAATCACAGCATCCCGGCGTGCGCATCCGCATCGAAAACAACCCGGACGGCTATGTGCAAAAAATGATCCTCAGCTTCATCGCGAAGGCGGAGCCGGACATTATGATGCTCGATGCTTCGAGCGCCGCCATCTTTATCGACAACGGGGTATTGAGCGACTTAACGCCTCTCATAGAAAGTGACCACTTTCGTCTCTCGGACTACTACCAGAACGTGGTCGATATCGCTCGTAGAGGAAAAGCTCTGTACGCCATACCGCAAGACTTCACGCCGGTGGTTGTTTATTATAACAAGCGGCTCTTCGAACGGGCGGGCGTTCCGTTTCCAAAGGCGGGATGGAACTTCGACGAGTTCCTGCAAACGGCGAAGAAGCTCACGGTGCGCGGTCCGGGCGCCAGCACGGCCGATCCGCCAGACATTGCCGGCTTCAGCTTTACGAATTGGATGGCAGGATGGGTGATGTGGCTTTGGAACAACGCAGGCGATGTGGTATCGCCCGATGGCAAGCACGCGAGCGGCTATCTGGACAGCCCGAAGAACGTGGAAACCGTTGCCTTTTTGCGCGACTTGGTCCAAAAATATCGAATCTCGCCGAGCATCAGCCAAACCGCCGCGATGGGGGTCGATCCCTTTGCTAACGGGCAAGCGGCGATGGCGGTGAGCGGGCACTGGTCGATGATCGGCTACGCCAACGCGCCCAAGGACGCGGCGGGCAAGCCGAAAATCACGTGGGATGATCTAGGGGTAGTGGAAATGCCTCACCAGACGTCTCGCCCAAACACCGTCATGTATGAATCGGGCTACGCGATCGGCAAAAACTGCAAACACAAAGAGCTTGCCTGGGAGTTCATCAAATATATGACCAGCTATCGAGTTCAAAAGCTGTATCAAGATAGTGGTATTGCGGTTTGCGGGCGTATCGATGTGGCCGAGCAACGAGCTCGGAACCCGAAGGTCCCGGTCGAGGCGCAATTTATCCCGATCATTCCGTCCTGTAGGCCGCCCTACGGGTCCCGCATCGAGGGCTACGAGGTGGTGGAGCAAATGGGCCAGAACGCGATGGACTCGATGTTGCAGAACGGCGAGGATGTTCAGGTTGCGCTGTCGAAGGCCGCAAAGCGAGTTGATCGGGAATTCGCGAAGAAGCTGTAACCGAGTACGGACTTCAGTCCTTGAAAATAAATTCTGTTGGGTGCAGTTGCCTTGGCCCCAATCTTGGTTAGGGGCCAAGCAATAATTGAAGTGCCCGTTACGGGCGTGCTTTCGTATTATCGAAGCCTACATAGCCGGGCTGGCTTGCGTTACCGATGATCTCCACGCGAGTCCATTTAGGAAATGTGATCCAGCCAATAAATGTCCAGTTCGGCGTGATGGGAGCGACGCCACTGCCGATGAAGATGTTGTTTACATCATAGAACTTGAACGTGGCTTGGGTCACGGTGAATCCGAAGGGCGCCTGCACGAACCGACCGCCGAAAAACCGCAGAGACGCGTTAACGCGAATCTCGACATCCACATTGCGCCCGAACATGCCATTAGGCGGGGTGAACGGATTCAGCGGGGGGCCGACATTTAGGGCGCCCCCGATTCCGATCCGGTTGGCGATTCCGTTACCGGAAAAAATGGGGAAATTTGCGTACGCTCCCGGTGCAAGTGAGTCGTACTTCTCCTTCCAATTTGGCGTCGTAGGGAAATTGGGAAACGGAAAGACAACGGCATTGGCAGCAATTGTCGCCCCGGTAAACAATAGTATCAGATTCCTTTTCATAAAAACTCCTCCTAATCGTCCTACTCTACTCTAATTCTTATGCTTGATCATTGAGGAAGGTAAAGATCTTGGAACGCGAATCCAAGTCCAAAGTCCCACTTTTGAAGAGCGCCCTTGTCTTTCCCGGCAAAACATCCTAATATATGAGTTTGAGCAGAAAAGTAGAAACCATAGACGCGGGAGTTACTTAGATGACGATTAAAACTCGAAATAGACGAGCGGGCAAGGCACTACTAGTTACCATCGGCACGATGACGGTTTTGGCAGTTGCCGCTTTTGCCGTCTTCAAGCTGGTCTTCAATCGCCCCGGAGAAGCGGCGATTGCTCTGATACCGGCCGACGCCGACGTCGTGATAACCCTCGACACGAATCCGTCAGAACGGCAGACGTTGACTTTCAAAGCAATTACCGATGAGCTGAAAGCGCAAGGACTCGGGGACAAGGTAGACAAAATGCTGAGCGAAGGTTTGTCCGGATCTCCGTTCGCCGCGAAAATACGTCGCCACCTGGCTAAGAGCTTCGCCGTGGCCATGTGGACGGCCGATGGAAAATCGACGGAAACGGTCGCGCTGCTTGCGGTGGACGACGAGGCAGCGGTTAAGGACGCGCTCGCCAAAGAGGGTCCGGCGCATGGACTTTACACCACGATCAAAGGCGCGAAGACGATGGCCGCGATGCATGAGGGTTATTTGGCGATCGGCGAATCAGAGCAAGCCTTGGCGCGTCTCGATTCGAAAGGCCCCACGATGGACCACCTTGCTGGGTATCAAGCGGCGCGAGCGTCTCTGCCCGCAGACGCAAATCTCATGGTGTTCGTATCACCAAAAGCACTCAAGTCGCTGGCAAAATTAAGCCCCGGTTTGACCAAAAACAACCAGGCCGCTCAAATGGAGTGGATGGCGATTGGGGCGACGGTCGAACCGGAAGGTCTCACGTTCGACTATCGCGGGCCGCTCGACGACAGCAAGGCCACCGCCTATAGGAAAGTAGCCGAGATCGAGCCATTCCGAATAGAGGCTCTGAAGAACCTTCCGGCGGGAGCATATGGTTTTTATGCGATCTCTCAACCGGGACATTATTGGCCTATGGTCAAGGAGTCGATGGACTCGAAAAGCCTGGATTATCAGAAAGGCATCGGGAAGTTTGAATCGGAAACTGGCCTAAGTATCGAGCGTGATATCGTTCCCGCGCTAGAAGGCGACCTAATTTTAGCTGCCTATCCGAAGCCGGGCGGAACGGATTTCAATATGGATATCGTGCTCATGGTAACCGGGAATGCGACCGCCCACCCGGCCGCTCTGATCGAAAAAGTTCGTCAGCTCGTGGAGCGCAAATCAAGCGAGAACGGCGGCAAGCCGGTAAGGTTTGTCCAGCAACCACTCGGCAACACGACTATGTGGTCTCTAGACGATCAATCGCAGGGCTCGATGGTGAAGGGCATGGGCGCCGACACACCGCCGGCAATGCGCGAGAAAACAATTTGCTACGCTCAAGTCGGCGAATCCGTAGTGATCGCATCGTCCAAGCCGATGTTAGCCAGGTGCATCGGCGCTTCGACGGGAGAATCACCGTTGAGCACAGACCCCGCGATATTGGCCTCCGCCAAGACTCTCATCGAGGGATCCCAAGGTACGATGGTGGTGAACTTACACCGGGTCATGGAATCGCTCCGGCCGATGATGGAAAAGAACATGAAGGACGCGCCTGTGAAGGCGGACGACTTGATGGAGCTTTTCGGCAGCGAGCATGTCGCCGCCACCGCCTCAGGAAAGTACGACGGCAAAATCTTTCAGGGTCGGTTCTTCTTGCCTCTCGATTACGTGCGAGCGATTAAGATGATAGGGTCGGCTATGAAGAGCATGGATCATCGGGAAGTGGGCGACATGACAGTGATAAAGTAAAGCTCGTCTAGGAGTCCTCACTTCATCTCTTCGATGATCGCTTTGTGCTCTTCCGAGAGGGGCGTGAGCGGTAGCTGCTCGGTTTGCATCGTGGTGTCCTTCCGGCGCACCACGATGTTTACCTTGCCGAATTCGGGATCCTTATCTGGAAAGTCGGTGCGGAAGTGGCCGCCACGACTCTCTTTACGTTCGATGGCGGAACGAGCTATCGCCTCTGAAATGGTGAGGAGGTTGCGTAAGTCAAATGCCGTGTGCCAGCCGGGGTTGTACTCGCGGTTACCGGTAACGGCTACTTTGTCCGCTCTTCGGCTAAGTTCTTCAAGGGCGGGAAGCGCCTCCTGCATCTCAGTTTGTTCTCGTACGATACCAACATGGACTTGCATCATGCTCTGTAGGTCGTATTGGACCTTGAAAGCGTTGTCATCCCCGCCTTCACGCTCGAAGAAGGACACGGCCCACTGGGCATAGCCATCGCATTGAGCGCCATCCACGGTAACGGCACCATTTTTGACCGCATAGGCGGCCGCGTGTTCGCCGGCAAGCTTGCCGAACACGAGGAGATCGCTCAGCGAGTTGCCTCCTAGCCGATTAGCCCCATGAAGCCCAGCGCCGCATTCTCCCGCCGCGAATAGTCCGGCAACCGTGGACATCTGAGTCTCTGCGTCCACGCGAATGCCTCCCATGATGTAATGACAAGTCGGTCCTACTTCCATCGGTTCCTTCGTAATATCGACCCCGGCAAGCTCTTTAAACTGATGGTACATGCTTGGAAGTTTCTTCTTGATATGCTCTTCCGCGTTTGGTAGCTTTTCCTTAATCCAGGAAATGTCGAGGTAGACGCCCCCATGTGGCGAGCCGCGTCCCTCTTTGACCTCGCGAACGATGCATCGCGCGACGTGGTCTCGAGTGAGCAACTCAGGCGGGCGATTGGCGTTTTTATCTCCGGTGACATATCGCCAGCCCTCTTCAGGATCCTTAGCGGTTTGGTTGCGATAGTTCTCCGGAATGTCATCGAACATGAAGCGCTTGCCTTCGCTATTTTTCAGCACTCCGCCCTCGCCCCGCACGCCTTCGGTCACTAGGATGCCTTTTACGCTGGGGGGCCACACCATTCCGGTAGGATGGAACTGCACGAATTCCATGTCGATGAGATCGGCGCCTGCTCGGTAGGCCAAGGCGTGCCCGTCGGCCGTGTATTCCCAGGAGTTGCTGGTGATGGCGAACGCTTTACCGATGCCTCCGGTGGCGAGGATAACCGCTTTCGCTCGAAATAGAACGAACTGCCCTCGCTCCCGAAAATACCCAAACGCGCCCGTGCACCGACCGTCGGACACGATAAGGTCGGTAATCGTGCACTCCATGTGAAAGTCGATGCCGCGATGGACTCCGTGATCTTGCAGGGTCCGGATCATTTCCAGGCCGGTTCGATCGCCGACATGGGCAAGTCGCGGATATTTATGACCCCCGAAGTTGCGTTGAAGGATGCGGCCGTCTTTGGTTCGATCAAAGAGGGCCCCCCACGCCTCGAGTTCGAGCACACGGGCAGGAGCTTCTTTTGCGTGAATTTCGGCCATCCGTGGATTGTTCAGATACTGGCCTCCGCGCATTGTGTCGGCGAAATGGACACGCCAGCTATCCCGATCGTCCACGTTGCCGATGGCGGCTGCGACTCCACCTTCCGCCATGACGGTATGGGCTTTCCCGAGCAGAGACTTGCAGACCACACCTACGCTTACGCCCGCCGCGGATGCTTCGATGGCGGCGCGTAGGCCGGCTCCTCCGGCGCCAATAACGAGCACGTCGTATTCGTGGGTGGTGTAATCAGACAACGTTGGAATTATGCCACGACGGCGGCTGGCTCGCCCGCAATAACCTAGCTGTTTGGAACGTAAGAGATTGTGGGAGAATCCCGGTGTGCCTTGAAAGCTCCGACTGCATCACTTTACGAGATCCTTGGCGTCGATTCGTTGGCGAAGCCTCATATTTTGAGGAACGCTTACCGACGTCTTGCGCGGACTCACCACCCCGACGTTTGCCCTGACCCTCTCGCTCATGAGTTGATGGCGCAAATCAACTCGGCATTCGAGACCTTGATCGATCCCGTGCGCCGCATGGAGTACGACAGCTCTTTGAACGGGGGCGTGGTTCTCGATCCCACTCCTGATGCCCGTCAATCGCGAAATCCAGACGCAGTGCGAGTTCGGATCAAACATCGCTTGCGCAACCACCGGACGCCGATTTACAGCATTGCTTTTGAACGGCGCTCGGGATCGATGCTTAGCTCTTCGTTCGACAACGAGCTCATTTGGTGGGACCCGTGGACTGGCTTGGTTCAGCGTCGGCTAAAGCTCGAGGGGGGCGTGGTGAGCACAGTTCAGCCCTTGGGGCCTGACGAGGCGGTCGTGGCAGGGTGCTCGGAAAGCGTGCTTTCGGTTTGGCGTATTGAGGGCGACTCTCCGCAAGTCAGTTCTCAGCCTCTCGATTGGGCATGCTGCGTCCGGCTGGCTCCCTCCGGGAAACGGGTATTGACGGGCTCGGTGAATCGCTTGGTCCGGGTCTCGAATTTGGAAACGGGATTGGAAGAGGTGGCAACGACCGAGCATGGGGAGTCGGTCACATCAGTTGCTTGGTCGTCCGATGGGCGGCTTTTCGTGACGGGCTCGGCTGATGCGACGGCAAAGTTGTGGAGGGCCGCCGATGGAGTGCATCTCCACACGTTTACAAACGTTCGCTCTACCGTGAGCGCCCTATGCTTTAGTCCTGACTCGAAATATCTTGCGGTTGCTGCAGTTGATCTTTCCATTCGCATTTTCCGCCTCAGCGATTATCATCTCGTCAAAACATTCTTCGGACACGAAAAGCCGATCGAAGCGCTCGCCTTCCATCCTGCAAGTTGGCTTCTGGCGAGTGCGGGGCGGGATGGCTGTGTGGGCATTTTCGATGTGGCGAGCGGTCTTGGCCACGGAAAAATCGAAGCGAGCCACTTACCGCTTGCCACAATCGCCTTCAGCCCGGATGGACGGCTGCTGGCCGCAGGCGGGCTTGATAAAGTGCTTCGAGTTTGGGACCTGTCGCTTCGTACGTAAGCTCAGTTGGGGAAAATCCATTCACGAAGATGTGCGCTAGTTACTCGGTAGGCCGCTTGAGTGGGAGACTCCACGATCTGCTTTTCAATCAGGGGGCGTAGCTCCTCCAGTCTTTCCAGGGTGTCAGTCATTTCCAGGAGTCGCTGCTTTTCGATGTTTTGAAGCTCCAGAAAGTTGGCCATTACAAACGAGAGCGCAGTTGGGTCGGGCGGGAGCTGGATCTGGATATTGAATTCCGGTCTCGCGAATTTACCCATGATCAACATTTTGAAACTGGCCGTCGTTTCCATGACGAGGGCCTCGACCTTGGCAGGATGTTCGATCTCTAGCTCGACCACCGGCTCGACGCTCCCGACCGGATAAGGTCCCGACTCGTCCATCCGCCGCACTCGAAATCTCCGCTCTCCACGCACACGTATATCCATCCGACCATTCGCAAGGTTGTGAACCTCCAAAATTCGAACGGCGGTGCCCACCATATAGCTTTCCATTGGCGTACAAACTTCGCCAGCCCGAAGGAGAACTACGCCAAACGCTTGATCGAACTCGACGCATTTCTGAACCATTTTGCAATATCGGTCTTCAAACATATGGAGCTGGATGTATGCGTAGGGGAACAATACGGCGTGAAGCGGAAACAATGGCAGTTCTTCGAGATCGTGCGCCATCCAAAGTAATTATATCGCCCCGTTCAAGTTGGCTTCCTTAATGAAGGATAAACGATCCTAACGATGTGGGCGCGTTCTCACGCTCCCCGAAGGTACTCTAATGGGATATCCCGTGTCATTTCAATATTCATCGAAAGAAAGCCAAGGAGACAGCTTGTCAGAGGAAGAAAAAGACCTACAAAAGCAGCTTGAGGAAGCGCTCGCTCGAATCAAGCAGCTAGAAGAACAGGCCCTTAACAAGCAATCCGCAATCCCGTCCGCCCCGCGTCCTTCGGTGGAATCTGGAGTTGACGTCACGCCGATCAGCGAATCGGACGCAACCTTGCGCCGGCTCGTCCAGCGTATCGCCATGATTTTGCAGGCGGAGAAGATCGTAATTATGTTTTACGATCGGGAAAAGGGCGAGCTCATCGGCATTCCGCCCGCTTATGGGGTTGACGAAGCGCAGCTCAATATTTTCCGAGTTCGCGCCACGCAGGGTATATCGGGCCAAGTATTTCGAGACTCTGAGCCGGCCATCTTCCATGATGCGGCGAGCGACCCAAGGACTCAAAAAGATCCCTTTGGACTTCTGCATGTGCAAAATGGCGTCTCCGTGCCACTCGTCATCGAAAAGCGGGACGAAGAAAATCGAGTTATCGAGCGGACCGTCATCGGCGTACTTCACGCCTTTAACAAACGCCATGGCGAAGATTTCAACGATGAGGACGTCCGGCTGCTTGAGCGGATGGCACGCAACGTGGGATCCATCATCGCGAACCTGCAGCTTTATCGCGAGGTCGTCGAAGAGCGCGAAGAGCTTCTCCAAACATTCGAATCTTTAACTGCGGGCTTGGTCCTCGTCTCAATGGACGGCCGGGTTAGCCAGATGAACAGCTCCGCCCGCGGAATATTTGCGATGGGGGCAGAAGCGATCGGACGACCTTTTCAAAGCGCAATGCCCCAAAAAGAGCTGATTTCGATGTTCGAGACCGGCCTCAAAGGCGAAGAAACCGGCCTGATCGAAGTAGAAGTTTCCATTCACGGATCAGATCGTATCTATCAGGTCCAGTCCGCTCTCGTTCGAAACGAGGAGGGCAAGGAACTTGGGGTGGTGGCGATTTTCAACGACGTTACCGAGATGAAGAACATCGATAAGATGAAGAGTTCATTTGTAGCGATGGCTTCTCATGAGCTGAGAACGCCACTTACCGCGGTCAAGGGGTTCACGAGCACCTTGCTCATGGATGACACCTTTACCCCCGATGAGCGCAGAGAATTCTTGATGATCATCGACCAAGAATGTGACCGGCTTCGGCGGCTGATCGATGACTTATTGAATACGGCAAGAATCGAAGCGGGTCAAAGCCTCACCCCGAGCTATGGCCGAGTGAATTATCGGGCGCTGCTCGATAAGGTTCTGATTATACAAAAGCAAGCCACGAATAGACACCAGCTATTTCTGGACTCACCCGATCACCTTCCCGAAATCATCGCCGATGAAGATAAGCTCGACCAGATCCTTACTAACTTGGTAAACAACTCGATCAAGTATGCGCCCAATGGAGGACACATCATCATTCATGCGAAGATTGACGGTGATTCCATATTAACCGGCATTGAAGACCAAGGGCTTGGGATACCGGCAGACCAAGTGAACAAGGTTTTCGAAAGGTTCCACCGCGTGAATAACGAGGACAACCGTAAAATTTATGGAACGGGCCTCGGTTTATTTCTTGTTAAACACTTAGTCGAAGACGTGCATCTCGGTAAGATTTGGGCTGAGTCAGAACTTGGGAAAGGCTCAACTTTCTGGTTCCGAATTCCCATTCAACTCGATGTAGAAAAAGCAAAGGCAATGAATAGCTAACTCGCTAAATTACGTTTTTTCGAACAAACGACTCGCCTTTGCCTTCTCGTACCGGCTTCACGCTCGCAACGCTTTCCGGATCGAGATCGATAAGCTTCAACCAATCTTCTTGGACATCGCTCTTGGGGAAGATTTCGTTCTCGCGATATTCTGCCTCAAGTGCTTCCTGCATGTCCGACATCTTGATGCCTTGCTCGATGGCAGGGTCGGTGATGGCTCGCCTCATCGAGATGTCCTTTGCCCGGTCCACCACAGATTTTAAGAGCGCGCCGCTTACGAGATCGTGCCAATAAAGCGTTTCGTTGGAGCCGTTTCTCATGTACATCTTTAGGAATGCGGTGGCGTTGCTCTCCTTCCAAAGCGCGGCGCAAGTTGATTCGACAAGTGCTTGTCGCGCGCAGGAAGGTTCCCCGTCATATTCCTTAACGAGTTCCGGATCGAAGGGAAGACGTTCGTGCAAATAGATTCCTAAAATCTCGCGGCATGCGTCCTTGTTGGGACGCCGAACCTTGACTTTACGATCGATTCGCTCCGGCCGAAGAACTGCTGGATCGATGTAATCGGGCCGATTCGAAGTTAAGATCAGGACAACATTTTCGAGAGCTACCATTCCGTCGAGCTCTGCACAAAATTGAGGGACGACGGTGTTACTGATATTTAGCCAGCGCCCGCTCGAACGCGTCCTAAGCACCGACTCCGCTTCGTCCATAAAGATAACGACTAACTTGCCCTCTTTGGCCCGTGCTCGAGCGGTTTCGAAGATCTCTCGAACCATGCGCTCGGTTTCCCCTAACCACATATTCAGTATCTTGGGACCGCTGATGTGCATGAAATATTCTTTCACCTCATGGCCGATTCTCTCTGAATACTCTTTCGCTAAATTGTAAGCGGTGGCCTTACCGATCAAGGTTTTTCCACATCCAGGCGGTCCATACAGCAAGATGCCCTTTACTGGTTTCTTGTCATACTTTACATACAATTCAGGATAGAGCAAGGGCTGTTCGATGGTGTCCCGAATGAGTTGAATAGCCTCTTCTTGACCCCCGATCTTCTCCCACGGTATTTCTGGCACATCTTCAACAAAGTAATCCCTTGCCTCTTGATGAGGAAAGTGCTCAAGGGCCACGCGACCGCTTGGGTCGACACGAACCTCGTCGCCCTTATCGATCTTTCCTTCCGTTAAGAGTTGTCCTCGAAGGACAATTCGGCCCTGACTGTTTTGAGGATCAGCGCTAACACGGAGCCGTCCGTCATCAAGGGACTCCGCCACTTTCACGACGCTGCCTCCTGGATGGGGAGCCATAGCTCCCACGACTGCATACGCGTCGTTGAGCATCACTCGCGATCCTGGAGTAAGGTCCGGTCTTGCCACCTTGGGATCGAACGCAGCAACATACTCGGTATCGCCGAGGGCGATTAGAACATTGTCCTCTTCTAGCCACTGCAAAAACACCCCAACTCGATTGGCCGGTGCCGTTAGCTTTTGATAAGCCTCTTCGTATTCCGCGAGCAGCTTTTCACGGTCGGCATGATCCCGGCTTTCATTTTCGATCTCATGACGCAAGGCAGAAAGGTAGGTTTGTAGCCGATGGTCTTCCTTAGGCGCTTGTTCGGCAATTTTTTCGAGGATCTGCTCGGTTCTTGACCGCTCGTTCGAATCCATAACTAATCGTACGTCTCAGGGTGTCCTTAAAGATCGGCACGTAGGCCAAGTTATGCGATACTTTCCAGGAAAGCTTCGATCGTTGCCTGGGCCACGCTTTGGTAGAGATCGTCTCCCACTGGCTTTGCCGTGCCCAACGGATGCTCGCCACGATCATCGATCGTGCGGCCTGAGATTCCGACCAGCTTGGCAGAACCTGGAGGCTCGGTTAGGAAGATGTCGTCAATGACAATCTCAACCCCTGGGAACGCCCTTTCCAAGGCTTTCGCTGTGGCGATTGCAACGGACTCGGTAAGGGACCGTCCGGATCGTAGGTGATTACCGTGAACCACGCTTCCCGCTAGATTGATCCATACCGTTGTTGGCGCAGATGGAGTTGCGTCGCTTGCCGACACCATGACCAGGGTTGGCCCCGAACAATCTGGTTGCGCGCATTGTTCGGAACGATCTTTTGCAGGTTCCGCCGTTGCGCGCTCGCTTACCGCTTTGAGTCGCTTACGCGAAAGACACTCTCGGCTCGCCATGTTGATCAGGGCGTCGAGGGTAGCTGCGTAATGTGTGTTGTCTCGTTCTTTCGTCCTCTTTCCGCCGCTGATTCCGGTGCAAAAGGAGACAGGCTCCTCGAAATCTTCCATGAATAATTCTTTAGTCGAGTCGATGATTTCACGAACCGTGGATTCGGCCGCCTCTCTGCCCCGAAGGGTCGAGATGGCAAACTCGTCTCCGCCATAACGAACGAGAACATCGTCGTCATGAATGCTGTCGGCTAGCATCCCGGCCACGCGCCGAAGCACTCGGTCGCCCACAATGTGGCCATATTTCTTATTGTAGTTGCCGAAGTCGTCGAGGTCGATAAAGATAATAGTGACTTCACGGCCCGCCTTAAGGTTCTCGACGCCCCAATCACGCAGCCGATCGCTCCATGAAAGATTGGTAAGAGGGTCCCATGAGCGGCCCAATTCTTGCAGAAGCATATTGGCGGTCACTATGCCCAAGAAGCGCTCATCTTCGATGACAGGAGCCAGAACGAGATCATGTTCCACAAAAATCTCAGCGGCCCGACGAACGTGAGTCGAGGCTGAGATTGCTTCAGGCGCCGGATCAAGAACAGCCGACACCGGCAAGTTCTCACTGGAACTCGTCAATCGGTCGAGGCTCAGCATCCCCACAAGGCCACCATTATCGACCACTGCCAGGCTTTTCAGCCGATGGCCCCGCATGATATGGAGAGCGCTGGAAACGAGATGTCCAGAATTCACCCATACGGGGAGCAGCTTAAGGTCTTTAACGGTTCGCATTATCTCCCCGGTCGCCTCAAAGCACGAGTGTAGCTGAGAGTCTGTGCAATGTACACTCACAAAATTGCTTGTTTTCGAAGCAGCGGTCAAGATCATGAAAGCCGCGCGAGGGAAGCCAACAGTGCGGATGAACAGTAGTTAAATGGTACATCAAGATGGCCTGCAATGTGTTCCCGCTTCATCCGGCCCGCAATTCCATATACGGCTCCTGGCTCGATCCGGAAGAACGAGGCGACTTCCTTCTCCCCTAATCCAATAGCCTCTATCATGATATAGACGCATAAATCTTGATTGGAAATGCCTTGGCAAGGCCAAAAGTCCGTACCCATACAACGAAAAATTACTTCGAACACGTGATCTCTGAGGTCCCAGCCGCGTTCGTCGTGCAAATGAGGATACAAGATACCCAATGCGCGTAAGATTTGCTTGGGGGAGGTCCATCCGGTTTGGATCAAGTGGAGCCGTCGCAAAGCGCAGCCCAAAGTCCGGCCGTTTCCGACGGTTTTGTATGCGAGCAAATGAAGAATTGCGGGAGCAAGGATCAAGCCTTCGGCAAGCGCCATCTGTCGAACGATGAGCTCCTTTTCTTTCGATTCAGGTTGGAGCACAGGCGCGACGATCCACTCGCGTGCAAAGGGAATCAATGATTTATAGGCGCGGCTCCATCTCGGTGAAGTAATGCTCAACAGAGTCGGCTTGCCACCGCGCACTCGGCGCTCCAGAACCGAACGAAGCTGCTGCCGTGGGCGAGATTTCTCGTGCACGTCCTGAACATCGTCCAAGATCAAAGGCGCCTGCCCATCGAATCGTGAAGGCGGGGTGGATATCCATTGAATAGCCGAATCAACCGGAGTGGCAATTCCCGATTCTCGCTTCATCGTCGCTGAGACTGCGGATAGTAAATGCGTTTTCCCCCAGCCACAGGGCCCGACCAGAACCACGAAAGGATCCGCTCCCGCGGAAAATCTGAGGCACGCCTCGATCGCTTTATGATTCGATGGCAACGCGGCAATCGATGTAAATCCTCCGCGTTCGCGACCGAATAGAGCGGCCGACAATTTATGCCGTGGTACTTCCCCTTCTAGAGCGCGCCATTGTGCCATCGTGCCCGCTTCCTGCAACATATACATCCCTTCCCCCGATTCGGATAAGAGCGGAAACAACGCTGTTTCCGCTAACGAGTATTGTCGTTCTGGGCGTGGAGAGCCGTCAAGAGCGTCAATATGGCAAAAATGAGCATCATTAAGAAGGCGTTAAGGCTGAATACTCGTTTTATCTCGCGAATTCTAAGGCTATCCGATTTTGGGGAAGTTTGGAGTTTTCCCAGATTTCCCCAGGTTTTCCACCAAGCAAACGATTTTCGTAGCATTTCGAGCCGCGTCAATGGGAGATCTTTTTCCAGTATTGACCGAAGTTAAACCTCGGACTGTTTTCAGGGTTATGGCACGAAGAGCAACTCGAAACGTCAAGCTTTGCCAAACGTTGGTTGGTCGGATCTAAGGAGTGTCGCATACCCGGTCCATGGCAACTCTCACAGCCGACGGCGGCAAGGCCCGGAGTTTTTTCCACCGAGCGAAAGCCCCCGCTGTGGAAAAGTCCTACGACATGGCATGGGACGCAATCCGGATCTTTCTCATGGCCAAGCTTGGAGAGAGTCTTGAGAGCTTGGGCGTGCTTTGATCCCCGCCACTTGGAAAGAGCGGTTGCGTGGCAGCTTCCGCAGAGAACTGAACCAGCATAGGTTTCGCTCCTTTCTCGGGGGATTTTCTCCAGCAGGCCCTCCCTAGAGACTCGCCTGAGGTAGGACGCATAAATTCGAGATATTTGCGGGTCGTCGGCGAATTGAGGGCCAAGGTCGATTGATCGATAATTTTGAAATTGGCCATTTCGCAATGCGATCCGAAGAATCTGTCGCCCCTTCGAGCCAGGAGTGACCAGTAGCGTCCTTCCAATACGCAGCGGCTTCTCGGGTGCGTTGCCCTCAGATCGATACACAACCAAGCGAATTGCCGGATACTGGCGAGCGAGCTTCTTGGCATCGCTTTCGAAGCCGTCGTAAAGCACGATGGGCACTGCCTCCGGATCTGCTCCGAGCAGGGAGCGCATCGAATCATCGACGGACCGGGGTTTTTGCTCGAGTAACGCGGCTGGCGCATTACCATTCGCCCAAATCGAACCGATAGTGAGTTTGCCTTTCCGGATTAAGTCGTGGGCTATGTCTGACTCTGAATGGACCGAAGTTGCTACGAAATGCTCGCCGCTAAGCCTACTTAGCGATTCAACTTCCGGTTTGCCCAGGCGAAGCTCGCTGAAATTCAGCGCTATTGCAGAGACCCCCATTTGTCGAAGGCTCTCGGCGATTGCCTCTGCCTTCAGTTCGTCTTGACGCGACGTGCCGGCGATCCATCCGCCGTTATCGATTACGATGGCCTTTCCGACTCCAGCGAGTGCTTTGATCGCGGCGGCTCGACGCCGAATGCCACCTGACATGGGATCCGAACAACCGCACGGTGACAGATAGCCATGCGTGTCTCCACTAATAAAAAAAACAAGCTCGCTTGAATCAATGTTCGTGAAGCTGAAGCAGCAGGTGGCAACAGCGCATACAGGTAGGAGCACTCTCCCGGTACGCCCTTTAATGAACCACGGCACGAACAGGAACGGCGATTTCGGGTTGCTCGGGATCATCGGTCATCACCTTAATCGTTCCTTCCAGGTCGCCAAAGTCGCCGTTACCAAGATAGGAGATGATGAGTTTGTACTCTCCTTTGCCTGGCATCGGTTCGATAGCCGCCTTAAAGAACTTCGTATCGGAAACGGCTCTTAGAATATTGAATGGTTGGTCAGGCCTGCTGAGATATGCAGTGGCGCGAGCGGGTTCTTTTCCAACTTCGCCGAAGTACACGCTCGAAGGTAGGGCAACTATCCCACGCTGAATGTAAAAGCTCTGGCGAATGTGAGAAAAGATCGGGTCATCAGTGTCTACCACCAGCGTGAGGGGCAACCGTCCGGTACTAATCTCCTCGGTTAAAGCGATGTGAAACTTGTAGCCAGTTCTCGCCTTTGCCGGTGTCCCCATTTCATAGTCTGGCGCCAGTCCACTCCAAGGTTCGTACGTTAAGGTTGCGTGTAGCCCATCGATCTGAGCGGCCTTCACCGAAAAGGGACGACGTTGCTCGATATCGAGCAACAAATCGAATTGGCCGCCTTGTTTTGGCACTAAATAGACGGGCCCGGAAGAGGTCCTGAGGAATCTGTATTTTGGCTCGACCAAGAGGCTAACCGGTATAGCTCGGCGCGACGACTCAAGATCATTGCTTTGCACTGTGAGCACCTTGTGAAGGTCTCCAGGAAAGTCGAGCGTATTGATCTGGACCACCACAAGCTTGGAATCTCCTGGCTTGATCGATGACTCATACTGCAAGTTGAAGCATCCACAATCGGGCACGATTCGGTAATTCAAAATGCCGGTGCCCTGGTTCGAAACGCTCATGCTGACCCGCACAGGCTGACCTTGCACGACGGGATCCAGCTTGAGTTCCGAGGGGTTGATCACCAAATGCGGCCGCCCTGGGATCATTCGCAGGTGTTTCTTGGCCGCTGTTCGCAAGGTGTTTAAGATTTTGAGATTATCGCGAATGACGTGGATATCGATTTCTAAGGGAGCAAGGGTCCAACGGCTCACTTCGTCGTGGCGTCCCATGAAGCTACCGGTGTGGGGGCCTCGTTCAAGGCCAAAATAGGCGCCGATCATGTACCCAACTTCGTTGTAAACGTCTGCCGATTCGGAGGTCGTCCGCTGCGTTCCCCGATGCAAAGAGATGACTGCTTCGATCCAGGGGTCGCCCTGATCCGCCGATTGAATAAATACCGCTCCCGCGGGCCCAATGCTGTCCGCGTTTTCTGGAAGAGCGTCGGCAAACGTTATCTTCGCTCGGCCCCCTTTGACGATCTGCACATTGAGTCCGTCGATAGCATCTTTCCAAGCCGCGATTGCTTTATCTCGAGCTTTTGCGAATTCGTTCTTACGCGAGACAGGTACCTTGCGATCGTCCCATTCGATGGTTAAAGCGGGAGTGGGGTACCTCGCTAACTTAGCCTCTGCGGCAGAAAAACGACCCGCCTCGAGATCGTCTTCGACGGCCAGACAGGCGCGTTGGAAATGTCCGCTCGACCCCGCTGGAAATGCAGGTCCGACAACGGGCCCTTGGAAGACGGTTAACAAAGTCAGGATCAACATATTTACTTAAAGGTACCTACGCCAATCTGCAAACGTATGAGCGAAGCGGCCGCTACTCCACAAAGGCGTCCGGAGCAGGAGGTCGTCTTAGGTATGCCTCGATGAACCCGTCGATGCCGCCATCGAGTACGCCGGTTACGTTTCCTGTCTCAAACCCGGTGCGATGGTCTTTGACCAAAGTATAGGGCTGCATCACGTAGCTCCTGATTTGACGACCCCAAGCGGCGGGTCCTCCTTCGCCCTTTAAGACGCGAATTTTTTGTTCGCTATCGAGCCTCTCCAGCTCAGTGAGCCTCGATGCCAGAACGGTCATGGCGCTTGCTCGATTCTTGTGCTGGCTTCGCTCGTTCTGGCATTGTACGGCGATACCCGAGGGGAGGTGGGTGATTCTAATCGCGCTTTCCGTCTTATTTACATGCTGGCCGCCGGCACCCCCGGCCCTCAGGGTCTCTACTTTGAGATCGTCCGGGTCGATGTTGACTTCGGTTGGCTCGATTTCCGGAAGAATCTCGACTCGGGCAAAGGAGGTATGCCTTCTCGCCGCGGCATCGAACGGGGAGATGCGCACCAGACGATGCACCCCGTTTTCGGCCTTCAAGTATCCATAGGCATTTTTTCCTGAGACGAGGGCTTGGACGCTCCGATATCCGGTTACGTCCCCGGGAGTTTCGCTCAGGATCTCAAGGTTAAACCCGCGCTCTTGGCACCAGCGCGAGTACATTCGAAAGAGCATGCTCGCCCAGTCGCACGCCTCCGATCCTCCCGCCCCCGCATTGATGTCGAGAATAGCGTTACGGGCATCATGCTCGCCGCTTAAGAGAGCCTGAAGCTCGTATTGATCGAGATCTCGGAGGAACTCGGCGGCAAGTTGGTCTGCTTCAGTTCGGAGCTCTTCGTTGGGGTCTTCTTGGAGAACTTCGTAAAACTCTCGAATTTCACGCTCTCGTTTGTAGAGAGCGTCGAAAGGCTGCGTCATTTCCTTCAGTCTGGAGAGCTTTTGAAAGTCTCGGTTAGCGCTTGCCGGGTCGTCCCAAAAATCCGGCCGCTCACTTCGAGCTTCTAGCTCGGAAATCTCTCGGGCAAAGCGAGGTAAGTCAAAGATGACCTCGAATAGCGTCCAGTCTCGACCGAGAATTAGACAGCGCTTCTTGCTGTTCTTGAGTCAGCATGGGTCGTATTTTACCTCTTCGCGATGAAACTCCAGGGGAAATTCAAACGTTAGAAAACCATAATGCGCGAATTGTCAATCAATGCTGCGATATACTAGCCCTAAGGTTTCATGCATTATTCTCAGGAGATTCACATGCTCTTTCGTACTATTTCATTGCGGCTAGGCCGAATCGTCTTGACCACAGCCGTCATTGCTCTGGGAGTGTTTGCGCTTGCCGACACACGGTCGCTCCCAGTCGCTAAGCGATTTGTCGTCGATCCACCAGTAATCGAATCCACTTACAACGTTTTTCCACAGATAAGCGAATCATTCTCGGCCAATCGGGCGCCCCACGAGCAACCAAGACTGTTTGTTCCAACTGGCGCCCCGAACAATCTTCGGCCCGGCGAAATGGACCCGAACCTCACTCGTGGTATGGTCTTACTGGGTGGGGCTGCTCAACGGCCTAAATTCGCCGGCATCAGCTAC
>JBBREX010000037.1:0-19085 GCA_038225245.1 Fimbriimonadales bacterium
TTAGACCTGACTCAAATCGATTTCGCCAGGCCGTCCAGCAATGGCCCTCAGGGGTTATGCGGGAGGATTGGTGAATATGCAATAACTTGAGGCGCGTTAGCAGCGATTGATTCGATTTTGCTATTTCAGGTTCGTACTGGCCCCAGTCAAGCCAAATCTTCGCCCCGCTGTTCATTTTTGTGAGCCGGTTCGTGCTCAATTGTTCCGGGGCTACGGAGAAGGCTCCTGACTGAGATAGCGCTCCTCCCGCAACCGATCCCGGAAAGTCGGCGAGTATCCGAAGAGAAATCAAGCCTCCCAAACTAGCCCCACCCACAAATATTTGTGATGCCTGACCTGAGATTTCTGCCCCAATCCGTCGCGCATGAGGAAGAATCTTGTCAACCACGAGGCGCTCGTAGGGCAGCGAATTTTTCCAATAATCCTGCATGCGATCTAAAGGCGTAATGAACAGAATCGAAATGGGTTTTATCATATTTCTCTGGATCAAGTTGGCCACGATATTTTGAGGTCTGACCCTTTTTTCATACTCGCTTCCGTCGGCCAAAACCAACAGGGCCAGGGACTTGCTCGCCGTTGCCTCGCCAGGAAGATAAAGGGTGCACTTGCGAGGGCCCTCGACAAAATCGAGCTTCCGCATCGGATGATCGGGCGGCAAGTCATGAACGTCCCGATAATAGCGCGGTCCCTCGTAAACACTGTTGCGACCTCCTAGCCCATTATCAAAGCTTGGGGCAAGGGGGTCGAGCGCCCATTTTCCATCGACCACGAATTGATACTCGACTCTGGCATCGGCGGGGAGCTTGGCTGTGTAGACCCATTTCTTACCCTTTTTTGTCATGACCCCTTCGGGCTTCCAGCCGGTCAGATCGCCCGCGTAGCGCACGATCCTCGCAGCCGGAGCATCGAAGCTAAACTGTACCGACGGCTGGGCGAGGGCCAGGCCGAGCAGGTTGATCATTCAGTTGCCTTTTACGGGGACTTGGAAGTACTTGTCATCCAGGGGTTTATGGAAGTTGAAGCCCGCTTGCCACTGCAGCTTCGTTTCTTCTCCCTTGGCATTCTTCGTGTTCACCCGAATAGTGACCGGGAGCGCTCTCTTTGCTTCGAAAATGGCTTCGATGTCAGCGGGACTTGGGCCATTGCGATGAGCAACGACTCGCCAGTAGGGAACATGGTTACCCCCTCTCAGGACCATTCGCTCTTGCGATTTTGTGTGGAAGCCTCCCTCCCCCTTGGACAAGGCGCTAAGCACCGACGTCCAGACCGCTCGGTTTTCAACCAGGCTGCCGAATGTCTCTCTAGGGAAATTCTCGATCCACTCGGCGACCCCCGCTCTACGATGGTTCTGGATTACGGGAGACCACTTTCCCGCTTGATATCTCATGGCGCGCTGCCCGTCGGCAATAAGCTGGTTGACGGTCGCCGGGTCGTTGGGCGAAACATATTCGATATTGTAAGCGTTTCGGTCTCGTACTCGGACATACGAACGCAGGGCCCCGTGCCCACCTTCGGAGCCACCTTTATCGACGTAAAGAATCGTCTCTCCGCTTACTTTCACAAGGTTTCGTATAGCCTCATCGACTTTAGAGCCGATTTCTGCCGGACTAAGGCGATTTGGCTTCCATCCATCCTTATCTGAATCTTCGATCGCGAACGCTTTGTTAGAGCTTGACTTGGGAGCTTTCACCGATTTTGCGCCTTTCTTTGGCGATTTCTTATCGGAAGGTTTATCTGGGGGTGGATTCTCTGCCTTTGTGTCGGAGGGTGGGGGCGCATTGGTTTTGTCCGTTGACACGGATGGAGTTGGGGCCTCTGAACTGGTGTTTTTCGCAACGACGAGGGGTGGGGGCTTTGCGCAGCCCGCCAAGGCCGCACACAGGAAGAGAACAAGGCATCGGACAATCATAGTTTCATGATGGCAGACGATTGGCGGCCACCGGCGTTTGTTCCAACTGGGCCCAATAGCTCAGATCGAGCGATGCAAAGGGGGCATCTTTGTTTTCGCAATCGGCGAGGAACTCTTTGTCCTTCGCATTCATTGCTCCGCCAGTGTGAACTCGGTCCGCTAGAGCCGCGAGCCGCTCGAACCGGTCGATGTGGTCTGCGAATCTGGTTTCCGCGTAGTCGCGAGCGGAAAAAGTGGAGATCAGAAACTGCCAGTCGGAGGACTCGGCGAGCAGCATCTCCCGCGCGCATTGAATCACGATGCGAAGCGCTGGGCCATCGGCGTACTCCCTTGCCATTTGGCGCATTTTGCGTTCCACGGGATAGAGCTTCTCCCAGGTCCAGAGGTTTTGATCGTTGAGCCAAATATAGTGATAGCCACCCTCTCCCCAAGAGCCTTCGGGCAGGGTTATGGTATGGCGCGGTGGCTCTTGATCCAGCAGATCGCCTCCGCTTACGCACTGTAAGTCGGGATCGGCATGCATCGCTCGCGCTACTTCGAACAGAAATTCTGGGCCCTCCCACCACCAGTGGCCGAAGAGCTCGGTATCATACATCGCAACCAACGTTCCCACGCGGTCCGCCTCGCCCCGGTACTGCGCCATCGTGCTCTTGACGAGCCGCGTGAAGTCCTCGGCATGATCTTGAATGCGGTCATATGCTTCCCATGGATCATAGGGTTGTTTCGCGCCGAGATCGGCCTTGTTTTGGCTGATTCGCCAATACCGAAGCCTCCCCGGATAAAGCTGCTTGTGGAATTCCAAGTAGTGTTCGTTGCCCGGGTAGCCCACGTCGCCAGACCAAACGCGAACGGTCGTATGGGGATCTCGAGCGAAACAAACCTCGCCGGTAGGTAGCGCGTAGTGCTCATACTCGCTTCGCATCTCGGCGGGAGGGGTGAACATTTTTTTGCCTCGGGCGAACATTTCGGCGAGTTGCGGAAAGTTCGCCGCATAGGTTCCTAGCGGCTCGCCGCCACGGATCATATGGGAGTCGACAAAGAAGTACTCGATGCCGGATTCGGCGAGAACCTCGTCCACCGATTTCCTCGGCCAAGGAACTTCATCTTCCTTAACCGGCGACTTCCACTCATAAGCCGGCCGGTAGGCGCACTCGGGGAGCCATATCCCTCGAGGCTCGCGCCCGAAACGATCTCGATAGGATTGCACTCCGAGCTTAACTTGGGCCTGAACCGATTCATCCGTTCCCAGAAGCGGGAAATATCCGTGGGTGGCTCCGCAGGTAATTATTTCCACGCTTCCTTCTTCCTGGAAAAAGCGGAATGCTTCGCAGATCGAGCGGCCCCATTGATGCTTGAACTGGACGAGGGCCCGGGTATATACGCGCTGCCACATCGCGGCCAATCCTTGCATCCACATTGGCCCCTCTCGCTCAAATCGCTCTTGATCGCTTTGGGCCGCGTCGATTTTTTCCTGGCAGTAGTCTTCGAAGCCGGATTTGAAGCTCGGGTCGTCCAGTTGTTCGGCAAGAATAGGAGAGAGGTTGATAGTCCAGCGTGGGCGGATGCCTTGATTTTTCAGCCTATCCAGCGCATCCAAGATGGGCAGATAGCACTCGGCAGCCGACTCGTTAAGCCAATCCGTACCGTGGGGAGATTTCCCGTGCGCGAGGACGTACGGCATGTGGGAGTGAAGGCAGAGGAGAAAACGGCCGACGGGCATTTGAATCCAGTTTAGCCGCTTCTCAGGTCGCCGAGGGCAACGTTTCACGTGAAACATCCGAACGGTAAACTGGCAGAACTTTCACGACAGGAAAGGAGGACTTTTGAATACCGAGCTTTCGCCTCGATACGACGCCTCGAGCGTCGAAGCAAAGTGGTACGAGCGCTGGGAAGCGGCCGGCCTTTTTCAGCCTGATCCAGATTCCAAGAAGCCGCCCTTCACGATTACGATTCCTCCCCCCAACATTACGGGAAGCCTTCACATGGGCCATTCCCTTTGCTATCCAATCCAGGACTTGGTGGGCCGCTACCAAAGGCTTCGGGGAAAGAACGTGCTCGTTTTGCCCGGGCAAGATCATGCCGGCATCGCCACCCAGAGCGTAGTCAGCAAGCAACTCAAGAAAGAAGGCGTATCTTCGCTCCAGCTAGGACGCGAGAAATTCGTCGAGCGTGTGTGGGAGTGGCGAAAAGAAAGCGGGGACACGATCATACGTCAATTCAGGCAGCTCGGGTGCGCTTTCGATTGGAGCCGCTCCAGATTCACCTTGGACCCGCAATATGCCGACGCCGTGCTCAAAGTGTTCATCGACTGGTTCGACAAAGGCCTCATCTATCGGGGTGAGCGGGTGGTTAATTGGGACTGCAGCCTCCAAACCAGCGTCAGCGATATCGAAACCGAGCGCAAGACGGTTCGAGGCAAGCTGTATCATATCCGCTATCCCCTTTCCGACGGACCAGGGTCTATGACGATCGCCACCACTCGGCCGGAAACGATGCTAGGCGACGTTGCCCTCGCCGTTCACCCCAGCGACCAGCGATATAAAGCATTGGTTGGCAAGACCGTACTCCTTCCGTTGCTGGATAGACCCATCCCAGTCGTTGCCGACGTCTATGCCGACCCCCAATTCGGAACGGGCGTTGTGAAGATCACTCCCGCTCACGATCCGAACGACTTCGAAGTCGGCGTTCGCCATCACCTGTCCATGCCCGTCATTCTCGATGAGCGCGGGAAAATCACCAGTCTCGGCGGCAAATACGAGGGCCTGGACCGGATGGAGGCGCGCAAGCAAATCGTGGGCGACCTCGAAGCCCTCGGACTGTTGGAAAAAGTGGAGGACCATGAAATCGCGCTGATCGTAAGCGAGCGGAGCGGCGAAGTCGTGGAGCCGCTTCTCAAAGAGCAGTGGTTTGTGAGGCAGATGGAACTTGCCAAGCCGGTAATCGAAGCGGTGCGGGAGGGCAAGATCAGGTTTGTTCCAGAACGTTATGAGCCTATTTTCATCGATTGGCTCGAGAACATACGCGACTGGAACATTAGCCGAAAGCTTTGGTGGGGGCACCGGATTCCCGTCTACTATGCGGAGGATGGATCACCGGTAGCCGCCCTTAGCTGGGAAGACGCGGAACGCAAGTCTGGCAAGACCATTCTCGCCCAAGACGAAGAGGTTCTCGATACCTGGTTCAGCAGTGGCCTGTGGCCATTCGCCACCCTTGGATGGCCCGACCAAACTCGAGATCTTGGGGAGCGATATCCAACCAATGTCCTCGTTACCGACCGCAACATCATCAATCTCTGGGTAGCCCGGATGGCAATGATGGGCATCTACTTCATAGGGGACGTGCCTTTTCACGAGGTTTACATCCACGCCACCGTCATGACGGAAGATGGGCGAAGAATGAGCAAGAGCCTTGGCACGGGGGTTGACCCCGCCGACGTTATCGAGCGAATCGGGGCTGACGCTTTGCGGTTTACCTTGCTTGGACAATCTGGATTTAACCAGGAAATACGATACGGCGAGCGTAGGACCGACGAAGCGCGCAATTTTTGCAATAAGATCTGGAATGCAACTCGTTTCGTTCTTATGAACACCCCCGAGGGTTACCGCCATGAGGGAGTGGGTACGACAAAGCTGGAGCCTCTCGATTTGTGGATACTGTCTCGCTTGGCCCATTGCGAAAGGGTAGCTCGAGTCGCGTACGATTCCTACAATATGCAGGCAGCCGCGCAGGCGCTGCAAGCCTTCTTCTGGTGGGAGCTTTGCGATTGGTATGTCGAGGCGAGCAAGGAAAGGCTCGTGCAGAGTTCGGCAGCCCCCCTAGCGGTATTAATCGAGTGCATCCGCTGTTTTTGCTTGATGCTGCATCCGATCATGCCGCATCTTACCGAGGAGATATTTAGCCACTTGCCTTTGGCGGAGAGGCCTGCCTTCGTCATGTCGGGCGAGTGGCCAGAGCTACCGGAAGCTTACGTGAATCAAAAACTAGAGACATCCGTCGAGCGATGGTTTCAGATCACTCGCGGATTGAGGGCCTTGAGAGCAGCGGTTGGGGTTGCCGCGCTTGCTCCCATCGAGGAGGCGTTTTTCACTGGTGATCTGATGGGAGGTCAAGACCTCATCAGCTCCCAGGCATGGGTAAGGACATTGAGGGAAGGTCGTCCGCAATCAGGCAAATTTATCTCCTCGACGGTGGAAGGAGTCGATCTCCATCTTCCCATCGAAGGGCTCGTAGACTTCGAAAAAGAGCGCGAGCGACTTCGACTAATGGAAGAGAAGGTGCGCGCCGATCTCGCAAAAGTGGAAGCCAGACTGGGCAATCCTCAGTTTATCGAACGCGCAAAGATGGAAGTAGTTGCCAAAGAGCAGGAACTAGTGCTGAGCCTTCGCGATCAGCTGGATAAACTGGCCGAGCGCAAGAGTCTATTTAATCAGTAAGGGTGATCTAGGTGAAAACCAGACGCATCCTCGGTGAATTCGATGATGCCCTGTTGGTCGGTTCTTAGGGTTGTCGCATTGGCCACGCGCAGCCTTTCGAGGACTTGCGGGCTGGGGTGGCCGTACACGTTGTTACGCCCGCAGCTGACAATCGCCCATTTCGGAGAGACGCTGCGAATCCAGGACTCGCATGACGATCCTCGGCTTCCATGATGACCTGCCTTGAGGATTTGGGAGTGCCAGGACTCATTGCGACTTTCCATTTGCACTTCGGTGTCGCTTCCCGCGTCGCCGGAGAACACCGCGCTGGCCTTCCCATCGTCGATCCGCACGAACATCGACCCCTCGTTATCTTTCATCCATTTTGAGTATTCGGGAGACTCGAGTCTTACCGAAAACTTGGCAAGGTGCAGAACCGCGCAGGGTCCGATCCAAAGCACGTCCCCCGGCCGCACGTCCGCCATCTCCAGCCAATGAAGCATGGCCGGGCTTTGTCGAAAATGGGTGGGAGCGGCCACCTTTCGGACTCCAAATCTCTTGGCGAGCGCGGGCATGCCGCCGATATGGTCAGCGTCGGGATGAGAAATGAGCAACAGATCGATGCGCCGTGCTCCGAGCCGGCGAAGCTCGGGTATGACAATTCGATCTCCTGCGTCGGAGTGCTCGGTGCGCGGCCCGGCATCGATGAGGATCGTTGCTCCGGCATGGGTAAATACCGCGCAATCACCTTGTCCAACGGAGAGAAAGCTTAGGCGAGTCGCATCTCGAACGGTCAGCCGCTGCCCGGCCGCCCCAATAGCTATCGAAGTCGCTCCGGCAATCGCGAGTTTAGCGAGCCTGCTTAACACTGGGCCTCCAAACCAGAATCCACACTCCGTAGTATGCGGGAATCCAATAAGCGGAGAATTCCGGAATCGAGATCATCGAAAGTGGCCATTTTGATATCTGCTCGACCACAAAGAGTATCCATCCGCATAAGGGCCGGGCAATCAACCTCATCAAGAATACCGCCGCATTTGGGAGCCACCCATAGGATAGCCAGCCGAGCATCGAGCTCAAAATGATGGCCGGCAAAACGGGAACGATTAAAGGGTTTACCAGCGGCGAATAAATACCTATCGCTCCGTAGTGGTATGCGGTGAGAGGCAGCGCGGCGATCCAAGCAATCAAGCCGGTCGTAAATAAGGCCTTCACATGCACAAGGGCAGAGCTAGTTACCGAGGCCCCGGGTGAGGGGGGTCGCCACCACAGCATCAACGCCGCAACGACAACGTAACTTAGTTGAAACCTGGATCGAGGAGAGATCTTGGGCGCCAGAGAATTTCGAAGATTGCCACTGCGGCTAGAGCGGACAGCCGATCCGGTGGTCGCTCGAATACATACGCCCACAAGAGGATGGTGATCACTGCTGCTGCTCGAACGATCGGGGGATGCAGCCCTGCCGCCGCCGAGTATAGCAGGAGAAATATTTCGAATATGACGAGTTGGGACCAACGGGGAATCGGTAGCTTCGAAAGCAATACCAGTACGCTTGCCGCAATGATCCACACGTGCAAACCCGCCGCAACGATGATGTGGATCGCTCCCGTGTCGCGGCAGGGCTTGGACAACCTCGGGCCGCAGATCGCTTCCAACACCGAAGCAAATCGCGCTTACGAAGCTCGCGGTCTGTGCATCCAATACTTGAGTTGAGAATAAAGTGAAGGAGCGTTTTGCTGCCGCCGCCAATCGCCAAATAAAGGGTCCGCGATGTTGTACCTTGGGCCTGTCGACGGACTGAACGATTCCGGAGACGCCTCTTCCTTGCAATCTCTTAGCCGCGAATTCACCTAGAGGCCGCACGATGCCCTGGATCGCTAGCGTATCGCCAAATGCCACTTCGGCTGAGGCTGGAGTCTCGAGAATGAATATCTGCCCCATTGCCTTGATGAGGAACCGCTGCTTTTCAGCTCCGGAACTGCCCATATCGAGCACTACCGCATCGCAGCGGATGAATCCATTGACGGTCGTGCCATTGAAAGGAGGAGCCTCCTGTTTCGGCCCGATCACCAGACCTAGAGCGAACGACAGCGTGAGTGGAGCCAGAGTCTTATCCAGCCCTAGTAAGCATGCAGGCAAAATGATGAAAAAAGCGTTCCAGGAGCTAAATGCGGTGCTCGCGCCAATTAGAAGTCCGGAGGTCAAAATAAGGGCCGGCCTCTTCGAAAATTGCTTGCGCATGGGGGGCCGTTAGGTTTTTGGATCGAGAGAGCGAGGTGGCCGGACACGAGCCCTAAGGTCCGAAAAGAGAGCCTTTTCACCCGCTATCTCGTTGAGGCGATCAAGGATTTGGTGCTTCCTTAACTGAAATTCTTGGGCCCAAGCGGAGCCTTCGGCAGCGATCCAGAGAGTTCCTTTTTCGTATTGATCCGGTGTTCCCTTGGCGGCAAGAAGTGTCCCGACCGCCTCCGGCCATTTTCGCATTGCTTTTTGCGCCCTTGCCAAACGCAAGATTTCCGCTCGTTCAAACCCCTGGTCGAGCAATTCTCCGATCCGTTTCACGTGCGTGATACGGTACCTGCTTCGACACGAAATAATGCGTAATCCAGCGGCCGATCCCTTTGAGATAGGTCAAGAATTGGACCGAGAACGCTCGTATCAGTGCATGTAACGATGATCTGCCCTTCGTCCCGAAGGACCATCTTGATGAGCCGTCGGCCACGCTCTTGATCGAGCTCTGAAAACACGTCGTCGAGCAACAGGATGGGCTGAGAACCACGATAGGTCCTCAGCATATTGAATACTGCGAGTTTTATACTGATCATGGCGCTCCGCTGCTGTCCTTGCGAAGCATATATCCGAGCGGATTTGCCGTCGACGAGAATAATTAGGTCGTCTCGGTGCGGACCTGCGGAAGTGGACCCTCTTGCAATATCCTCGGACCGCCGTTCCTGAAGTTGGCCTAGGATATTTTCATCGGATCGAATTTCGTAGGAAACGCCGACTTTCTCTCCATCACCCAGTTCGGCGTGAATTCGGACCGCATAGTCTCCAACTTCTCGTATCCATCCCATTCGATATTGCCTAATTGCGGCCCCGTGAAGCGCTATCTCGGACTCCCATGGCTCGAAGAGGTCTGCTGGGCGAGCAAACTCCTTGGAGTCTCTCAGAAGGGCATTGCGCTGTTCCATAGCCCTTTTGAAGATTGCAAGATGCCTCAGGTAGGCCGGATACGCCTGAGATAGCTCTGTGTCGAGGAATGTTCTGCGGCATGCAGGTTCGCCGCTCACGATCGGCAAATCGATCGAGCTGATGCAAACGCATGGCAGTCTTCCAAGCAGATCGGATGCTCGGGGAAGCATTGATCCATTTATATACACACGCTTCTTTTGACCGGACCCCAACTCCACCCTGAGATCGGCTCCCGTGCTGGCCTCGTGTACCTCCACCCAGGACGTTGATTTGCCCTCGCTAATGACGTCGGAATCCTTGAGTCCCCTCAATATTCTCGATGTGGAAGCCAGGTAGATTGCCTCGAGTACGCTAGTTTTCCCTTGGCCGTTATTGCCTAAGAGCACATTCAAACCCGGCCCGAATTCAATGCGCGCCGATTGATAGTTGCGAAAATCAGATAAGGCTAGTCGCTCGACGGCCGAGATATTTGTCCCCGAAGCATTATCAAGAAGAGAAGTACTTTTAGATTTCTTTATTGTTGTTATTACCGACGGTTATTTTGTGGAAAACAAGGAGCGAAGTCTAAGATTCGACCGCAACTGCAGACTAATAGGAACCAAGCAAAGGCTATAGAGGCCGGGACCGCGTTGTGGAAAAGACTGTGGATTACGATTCCCAAGTATAACTTTTCAAAGTGATCTTTTCCCTGTAAATCGGGAAGAAAAATTGGACACATGTTTTCCTGCGTCGTTGTCCGGGATTGGGGGATTTCCGAAAAAGCCGCATCGATCAGACTTCAAGGAGAATCGTGATAATTCCGAAGGGCTTGAAGTCGAAAACAACGACTCCATCGTGAATGTCGAGCTGCTGGATCGGATTTTCGTTAAGGTCTGCAAGCCAAGCAGCATAAACATTTTTAGCGCAAGAGAGCTCAGCTGTCCCTCGTGTATTGTGGCACTCATAGAGCCTGACCACTAGCCGGTCGGCGTCCTCCGCCTTTTTCACTGCTTCGATCACCAGATTTCGATTGTCGCAAGCAACGAACCGCGGCATCTCGACCGTCGATCCCTTACAGTTCGGCTCAAGAGGTACCGTCCGCAGGGGCGCATTCAGAGCATAAGCGGCGGCGACCACGTCGGCATTGTGGTGAGAGTCGAAATGAGGCAAAAGCACATAGGTAAACCGGTGTAATCCCATGTCGCATTCGGGATCGGGTGCTTTTGGAGAGCGGAGCAGGCTGAGGCGCATCAGGTTGCCGTGAATATCGTGCCCATACTTGCCTGTATTGAGCAGGGCCACTCCATAGCCGCCTTCACTTAAATCGGCCCATTTTTGCGCACACACTTCAAACCTGGCCATGTCCCAGCTCGTGTTGTAATGAGTGGGCCTCTCAACGCTCCCGAACTGAATTTCATAGGTTGCTCGTTGCGCGTTCACGTTTATCGGAAAGGCAACTTTAAGGAGTTTATCCTCTTCATGCCAGTCGATTTCGGTATCGAACCTAATCCCGGGAAAGGATCCCACGCTGATTCGCTGTCGAATCAGCGATTTGCCGATTCGCTTGACCACCTCCACGGCGGCTCGGACTGGTCCCCGTTCCACCACTTCGAAGCTCTCGCTTTTGATAAGGTCTCTGCCTGTCTCATATGCGTAAGCATCCAAATCCCAAGCGGACCAAAACAAGGGCTTATCCTCGAAAAGCTGGAATAGATTAGCAAGTTTGCCCGGAACAATAAACTCCAACGCCGAATCGTCCAGGCTTTGGACGCTGCTGATATTCCCATGCTGGTCGAACCGGACACAAAATTCCGCGTTCTCGAGCCTGCGCGGTCCCACTTTGAGACGTGTTCGGATACTCGGCGCTCTATCACTCAAGTCGGCGACACAGACCGCCCCCAAAGATTCGTGCGGGGAGTTGAATAAAAGCTTTGTTTCACCAAATTCATGGACGCATTGAACGGGGTGAGCATCTTCACCGACGATAAGCGAGGCTGGACCGGCAGCATTTTCGTCCCAAGGGATAGTTGCCAGAGATGGCAATGTGCTGTTGTGAAAGAGGGCGATGGGCCGACTTGTGCCTTCGGTAGAGAAGTTGGACGCGATTGCCTTGAGGGAGCGCTCGATAAGGTCTGACCCTATTTGTTGAACGACCGCGTAATCACGAGAACTGTCGATGTACACCTCTCTGACCGAAGATCCCGGAATAATGTCGTGAAATTGATTCAGCAAAACCAGTTTCCACGCTTCCTCTAGCTTTGCGGCCGGATAGTTGCGCGATAAGTCTCCCTCGAAGCAGGCCAGCAATTCGGCGTCCCGGAGTAAAAACTCGCACTCGCGATTGAGCTGCTTATTGGCGGCTTGACTGGTGTACGTTCCCCGGTGGAGTTCAAAGTAAAGCTCGCCAACCCAGGTCTGCAAATCGCGGCTCTTTTGACGTGCGTCGTGGAAGAATTCCACCGCTCTGCGGCCGGACTCCACCGTGGGAAGATTCGGCGAGTTGCGAGCGCGTTGGAGAAACTCCAGGTGTCGCTCGGTAGGCCCGCCCCCTCCATCTCCGAAACCGAATACGTACAGAGACTGATCGCTTCGTGCATGGTCGCGGTAATTCTTTACACTAGTTAGTATTTCCTTTGGGGTGCAGTCAGCGCAGTAAGTATCAGCGGGAGGAAAATGCGTCCACACTTTCGTTCCGTCGATTCCCTGCCACCAAAATGTGTGATGGGGAAATTTATTGAACTGATTCCAACTAATTTTTTGCGTTAGAAAATAGCGAATACCGAACTTTTCGAGGATCTGGGGGAGAGCAGCCGAATAACCGAACACATCAGGCAGCCACATATCGTCGGTCGGCGCTCCGAAATGACGCTTGAAATAACGCCGTCCATATAAAAATTGGCGCACCAGCGACTCTCCGCCCGTGAGATTGCAATCTGCTTCCACCCACATCGACCCGACCGGTTCCCATTGGCCTCGGTCCACAGCGCCCTTGATTCGCTCGAAAAGAGCGGGATATTCCAGCTCGATCCATTCATATTGAGACGCTTGTGAGTGAACGAAAACATATTCGGGATAGCGTTCCAATAGATCGAGCTGAGTGGCCGTCGTATGAGCCATTTTTAAATGAGTGATCTCGAGCGGCCAAAGCCAAGCTGTATCCAAATGCGCGTGTCCGACGGGGGTAATCGAATGTCGCAGCTCCGCGTTGATGCTGTTCAAGGCTTCCCTTAATATCTTCTTGCAACGCAGGATGCTGTCCGGATGAGCAGGGCGGAACAAGTTGCATACGGAGTTGAGGGCCACCAGGATGGTGGCATGAGAAGGGTCGGTTTCTTCTATTGAATCGAGTAAGTTTTTACAGAAATCACAGTCGTAAAAAAACGAGGCGATCTCTTCATTCAGGAGCACCAGCTCAGCTCCACGCACTTCCTCCACAAGGTCTTCACGCGGTAATTCGCGGCGATGGACGCGGCACTGGGGATTTCGGGTATAGGCTTGAATGCAAAGATCGACTTTCCGCCCCTGGGCCGCTGGGGGCCAAAGCCGCAGAATGCTATGAGGCTCGTCGATGCCAATCCAGGGCGAATCATCCTTCCAGGCCGTTCTTTCACCGCCTAGCTCGGCCATGACGCCCATCTGTTTGCCGGCCCAGCTTTTGGGAACCGCCCCTTTGACTCTAAACCAGACCATTCGATAAGCCGGGCCATATCGAAAACCAGGCGCCACTTTTTCCCACGGACCTTTCTTCCGGGCGGCCGACTCGGTGCGGTGGGAAGTTGGACAAAATTCGATGTCGAGGGCCACCCGCTCTCCGGTCAGCCGTTCTTTCAATTCATGCTCGATGAATTGGCCGATTCTGGAGAGAGTGAGCTGGGTGTGCTTCAGCATGAGCGGTACGAATCTCGAAGTTTACTCCGAACGCTCATGTCGTACATCAATACCAGTATAATAACAGATAAGATGGAGCAACGAGAAATATCGGCGTGCCTTTGTGCTTTGTATCTATGTGGATTTGCCCGAGTTTGCCCCAGTCCCCGATCTCGCTGGCCCGCCGTTCTGCACGCGTTGCGTAGGTCCCCCGGGTCCTCGGCGGGCAGCATGGAAGCCCTGCGTCGTAATGGACTTTGGGCGGAGGCGTTTGCCCTCGAGTCCAGCGATCGGATCGATGAAGGAGTTGCCTTGCTCGATGCGGGACGAGCCTTGACCGTGGCATGCCCGGATTACCCCAGCAGATGGATCGAGGTGCTCGGTGCTTCCGCGCCACCCGCTTTGTGGATTCGAGGCAACATGCCGCCCGCCCCTTATCTTGCAGTGGTGGGAAGCCGGAAACTCAGTTCATCGGATTGGCGTTTTGCGTCCGAGGTGGGGAGGCAAGCGGTCTTGCTTGGCTATACCGTAGTCAGTGGCGGCGCGGAGGGAGCGGATCGAAGCGCGATCGCGGGAGCTGCCTCCGTAGACCCACGTCGGGCGCTCGAGATATGGCCCCGCGGGATCGATCGGGGTCCCCTTCGGAGCCGCAACACCCTGAGCACCTGCGAGCCCTTGGCGGAATTCTCGGCGAGCCAAGCGATGGAGCGCAACGCCCTGATCTACGCATCGGCAGCGGCCACTGTGATCATCCGCGCCAGATTCCGCGAGGGGGGAACTTGGATCGGTGCGTCAAACGCGTTGCGAAGCCGCCTGTCCAAGCTGATCGTCCAAGATGTCCCAGGCGACTTGGCCGCTCAGGCCCTAATTGCGATGGGGTCTATCCCGTTATCGCATCCGCAGGGGCTTGCCCAGGCTATGCGATCGGTGGAGCACGAGCGCACGCTTTTCGCCGGCTAGCTTTCGAATCGCGCTCGCCATCTCACCTTCGATGCGCTTGCGCAACGCCACGCTCATCATCGAGCCATGATCGCCGGGAACCATCTCAATAGTCATGGCTGCTCCCGCCGCCTTCATTTCTTGCTGGAGCTTCCGGACCGCTCCGTCCAAATAGAAAGTATCGGTCTCGCCCATATAGATATGCACTTTCCCGGCAAGATCGGGGGCAAGCTCCTTCCAATGCCCTCTAAGCAAAAGACCGATATCGTATGCTTTCCAGGCCTCCGCTACTTTCGGATCGATCTCTCCGGTGTCGCGGTTCCAAAGCTTGAGCGGCTCGCCGTCAGGCCCCTTTGGAGAGAAGACGGCTTCGAACGAACCTAACTGCTCGCCCCGGATCGGGCGCTCCATGTCACTGAAAGGCTTGGTGAACAGGACGGGCTTTTCCCCGAACCTGGCCAGAGGAATTAGTCTGTGTTCGGCGTCGAGGAAAAGGTTGGACTTCGGGGCATAGATGTCGACGAGTTGAAATCGGGTGAAGTCCACGGGGTCGGGCGAGGTGGACCAGCCAACCCCCGAAAACTTTCGGATACCTTACCTGCAGCCAAAGACTCGACCACCCCCCGCTCGAATGGCCATTGACGAACCGCGCTGCCGGTTGATTCATCGCCGAATACTTGGTCTCGATAAATGGGATCAACTCGGTGGTGAGAGCCGTCCCCCACGGACCGTTGTTAGCGCTATCGGCAAAGGCGCAATGGCCGGTCGGGCAATCCGGGTTGAGCAATACCACGATCAAAGGCTCTCCCTCTTTGTGGGTGATTCTAGCCGTGTCGCTCATCCCGCTAAAATCCTCGTGGGTACCTCCAAATCCTGGAACCACATAGAGCACGGGAAGTTTTCGGCTGCCTCCCTTCCATTCCTCAGGCAAAGCGACTGCCGCCTTCATGAGGGTCGGCCGGCCGTACCATTTGGTCAGCAAGGGCGACTGGAAACGTACTTCTTTGACCAGGTCGGTGTCTTTGAAGGCTTGCTCCACAACAACCTCCGTGCAATCGAGTTCGATGGTCTTGTTGAGCCCTGGATCGATTACGAGAGTCACTGACTTTGAGAAAAGGTTGCCTGGACTCCCGCCGATAGCACGGCCTCCCAAGTTGCGGTCGATCACCGCTTGAACGTGATACTCTCCGGCCGGCACGCTGCTGGGCTTTCCGGGAAACGCGACCGTATTGGAATCCCCAAGGATCATCGCCTCCCCTGGATGTACATTCATGAACTTCGCGGAGAATATAGGCTCGGGAGCGAACCAGTTTGGCCCGAAGCGGGGTTCGGCCGTTCGCTTTGACAAATACACCACCACTCGACCGGAGAATGCGCCGGCGTAACTCGTCGCAGGATATTTCACTGAGAACCGAACATCGGCTTGGACAGCACCCGAGATCAAGCAGCATAGAACGAGAAACTTGGCCTTCATTGGCCCGTTGTACCGCGGATCGACCGCCTCGTGCCCGGACAGGTATCTTCAAGCCCATGTCTGTGCGCGTGCGCTATGCGCCAAGTCCGACGGGAAGTCCCCACGTAGGCAATATCCGAACCGCCCTGTTCGACCATTTGATGGCGAAGCATTTTGGCGGCGCGAATATTTTGCGCATCGAGGACACCGATCGGGCGCGATACGTCCCCGGTTGCGAAGAAGAGATTGAAGATAGCTTGCGCTGGATGGGAATCGAATGGCATGAAGGTCCTGACAAAGGTGGCCCTTTCGCGCCCTACCGGCAGAGCGAGCGCAAGGCGGCGGGAATTTACGACGCCCCCAGCCATTCCTTGCTTGAATCAGGGAGTGCTTACAAATCTTTTGAAACCCCTGAAGAGCTCGCCGAGATGCGTGAGTACCAGCAGATCAATAAGCAGCCGGTCGGCTACTACGGCGGAACTTGGCGCGATGCGACCCCAGCCCAGGCAGAGCAAGCGGAGCGAGTGGGCAAACCGCCCGTGATTCGTCTCAAAATTCCACGCGGCAAGACCCTTGTCTGCGAGGATGCCATTCGCGGGCGCATCGAATTCGACTCCGATACGGTGGACGACCCCGTTTTGATCAAGGCGGACGGAATGCCCACTTATCATTTTGCCGCTATGGTCGACGACCATCTGATGGAAATCAGCCACATTATCCGAGGCGAAGAATGGATTAGCAGCGCACCCAAACATGTTTCGCTATTCGAAGCCCTGGGCTGGACACCACCCAAGTTTGTGCATGTACCGGTTATCAAGGGCAAGGACGGTTCAAAGCTGAGCAAGCGCCATGGCGACACCGCGCTTCTTGATTTTCGTCCAGCCGGGTTTCTGCCAGAAGCCATGGCCAACTTCATCGCTCTCATCGGTTGGTCTCCAGGCGGGGATCGGGAGTTGCTGAATCCCGAGGAGCTGGCGGAAGCATTCGATCTCGGCGGCCTTCAACCATCGCCGGGGATCTTCGATCTCGACAAGCTTCGCTGGATGAACGGGCATTATCTGCGGCAACTGTCCCCGAATCAGCTCTCCGCCCAAGTCTTCGCATTTGCTTCCTCCCCGGAAACTCTTGCCTATTGGAGTCAGGCCGATCGTGCTTCCGAAGGCACCACCGAGGCGCTGGACCACTTGGCCAAGCAAGATCACGAATATGCGGCGAGGACTTTGGTTCTCGAGCAAGAGCGGGTCCACACTTTGGCGGAGTTTGGGCCGGCTTGCGCGTTTTTCTTTCAGGAAGAGCCGCCATTCGACGAAAAGGCGGTAGAGAAATGGTTTGGAGAGCCGCATGTATCCGAGCTCTTCGAGCATCTTATCGGACAACTAGCCTCTTTCGCAGAGATTTCGGTGGCGGAATGCGAGGACCTGGTCCGCGCCTTTGCGGTCAAGTTGGGAATTGAAAAGCTGGGGTCGGTCGTGCATCCGACGAGGGTTGCGCTGACCGGCAAAACGATCGGCCCGGGTCTCTTTGAGCTCATGAGCGTACTGGGTCCGCCGCGAATGACGAAGCGCCTACAGAGAGCCTTGAAACTGGTCAAGGCAAAGCCGTGAGCATCCAACTCGAACCAACATAGTCGAGTGGCGGGATACACGACGCTTGCAAACGATCAGATGGCGAGAATCGCTGCGATTCAGCTTCCCCGTTAAACTTTCTCGATTTCGTAAAGCTGAAGAGATTTGCTCGCCTTTCAAAGCTTGATCTCCTTCCCTGGTCGCCTCCGGCGAGGCGGTTGGTGAAATGAGGAGGCTTCAAATGCACGCCCGAGATTCGAGCAATGACTTCGACGGGTACGATCAATCACCAAATGGACCGCATCGGATTCGTCGGCCTTGGAGTGATGGGAGCTCCAATGGCGGGCCATCTCGTACAAGCAGGATTTCGCACCGTGGTTTGGAACAGGACGCCATCAAAAGCCGAGCCATTGGCAGAAAAGGGCGCTTCCGTGGCCCCTTCGATCGAAGCGCTCGGCGCGGAAAGTTCAATCGTATTCACCTGCGTGAACCGCACCGAGGATGTGCGGGAATGCCTCTCAAAGCTGACATCAAGCGCCCGGCCCGGCACTCTTTTCGTGGATCATTCAACCATCTCCGCAAAGGCGGCCCGAGACTTTCATAGCGAAATGGAATCGCGCGGTTTCGCCTTCATAGACGCCCCCATCACGGGCGGCAGCATGGGAGCGCAGAAGGGCCAACTCACGATCTTTTGCGGAGGTTCGGTGGCCCACATCGAGGCGGCGATGCCAGCCTTGAATGCGTATGCCAAGCGAGCGGAACGAGTTGGAGGGCCGGGTGCTGGACAGATGATGAAGCTGGCCAATCAAATTGCCGTCGGCGGCGCTCTGCTCGCCCTCTGTGAATCTCTGAGCTTTGCCCAGAAAGCTGGCCTCGATCTCGCGCAAGCCCGTGACATGCTTTCCGGCGGAGCGGCAGGCAGCTGGGCATTCGACAACTATGGACCAAAAATCCTCGCCGCCGATTGGTCGCCCGGGTTCACGGTGAAGAATCAGCGCAAAGATTTCGGCTATTGCGAAGAGGCCGCCCGAGAAATCGACGCGGCCATCCCCGGCACTCTTCTGGCAGATAGGCTGCTGGAGGAGCTTGAGCAAAGAGGACACGCCGACTGGACGACTGCCGCCCTCTACGAAGAGTTGGTCCGACGGGGGTTTGACGACAATTGACCCAGATAGCCGAAGCTCCTGCCCTAGCGATGACTTCGATCTCGAAACGCTTTGGGGCAACCGTGGCTATCGAGCATGTCAGCATCAAAGTGCCCGCCGGATCCATCCACGCCATCGTGGGAGAGAATGGAGCGGGCAAGACGACTTTGATGCGTATTCTTTACGGCGCACTCACCCCGGATGAGGGGTCCGTATACTTACACGGTTCGCCGGTGACCTTCCGCTCCGCCGCCGAAGGCATACGGGCCGGAATCGGCATGGTAAGCCAGCATTACAGCATCATTCCCCAATTGTCCTGCCTCCAAAATCTCATTCTCGGAGCGGAGCCGGGTTGGTGCATTTCCAAAAGAGCGGCTCGCGACAGAGCCCAGGGGCTGGCCGAAAAGATGGGCTTCCAATTCGATTGGCACCGCGAAGCATCTGCTCTGAGTCCGGCGGGCGCACAAAAGCTGGAAATCCTCAAGCTCCTATGGAGGAACTCCAGAATACTGATCCTCGACGAGCCGACCGCGATGCTATCCCCCGCCGACTCCGATATGCTTTTCCAGAGCCTCAATCAATTGGCGCGAGAGGGTTCGACGGTTTTGCTCGTGACACATCGAC
>JBBREX010000038.1:0-18960 GCA_038225245.1 Fimbriimonadales bacterium
GCAGGCGCCGATGCGCGCTTTGAGCAACGTCGGATTGAACGGTTTGGGCAGGTAATCCTCGGCTCCCATTTCGATGCAGCGCGCCACCGAGTCCAACTCGCTTAGGGCCGAAATCATGATGACCGGGACGTGCTGGAGGCGGTCGTCGGCCTTGAGGCGGTGCAGCACTTCGTAGCCATCCATTTCCGGCATCATGATGTCGAGCAGCACCAGGTCGAAGGTGTCCGCGCTCAGCATTTCCAGCGCTTGTCGCCCGTTCTCGGCGGTGGCTACGGTGTAGCCCTGGCGCTCAAGCCGGCGCGAAAGCACGTCGCGGTTGCCCTCGTTATCGTCCACGACGAGCAAAAACCCCTGCGCTGTGCTGGAGGCCGGTTCTTGCTCTACCAGCGTTGCATGTTCTGCCGTCGGCGCGGCGAGAGCTGCTGGCGCGGCAAGCGCATGGATCGCCTGAAAGTTGTCGTTGATGAGCACTACCAAGTGTTGCCCTGCGGCGCGGACTTTCTGCAAATCCGGCACGAAGGCGTCGTGCCCTGCCTCCTGGGCATGCTCCATCAGCATCTCGGAGTAGCCGATGATGAGATTGAGCGGCGTGCGCAGGTCGTGGATCAGGCCTGATGGCAGGGCGTAACGGGTTTCGGAATTCGGGTTTGGGAGTTCGCTCACGATGGCGGTTCGTCCCCGATCAGCAGAGCCTCGATCTTGCCGAGCAGACGCGGCAGGTCTACGGGCTTGGTGTCATAGTCGTCGCAACCGGCTTCGAGGGCTTTGTCGCGGTCGCTGGACATGGCGTGCGCCGTGAGGGCGATGACGGGAATGCGTTGGGTTGCGGCATCGGCCTTGAGACGGCGCGTCGCTTCCCAGCCGTCGAGCACGGGCAGGCTCATGTCCATCAAAACCAAGTCCGGTGCTTGCGTTTGGGCCATCTCCACACCGCTCTGGCCGTCCACCGCCAGCACGACCTCGTAGCCTTTGCGCTGCAACCGGCGCGACAGCATATCGCGGTTCATCTCGTTGTCTTCGACCAGTAGAATTTTGGGCATGGCCTCGTGTAAAGTGGTGAGTGATAACGATTATATCCGTCACTTAAGTTGGCATCGCATACGCCAAGGAAATCACATGTCTACAGAACTCATCCTTGTCATCGTCGTTCTCATCCTTCTCTTCGGCGGAGGTGGCTGGTATTATCGAGGACGCAGGCGATAAGCGTCTCATGCGGACCAGAGAATACGCCTCGCTATACCGGCTCGGCAGGAGGCGGTTCGGCGGTAATCAACGAGGCGCCGATCGTTCTGACGTTTGCAGCAGGAATATCCGTGCTGTGCCCTCCGATACCGAACACTCCGCCTCCGCTCACATGCAGTGAGACGATTCTCCCGCTCGGCAAGTCGATATAAATTTCCAGCAGCTTTCCGAGCGCGGTTCCCGAGCCGTCGACCACCGTCAGGTTCTTCAGATCGCATGCTTCGCGGCCGGTTGCGGTTGAGAGTTGTCCGGTAGCCCATTTGATGAGGTGAGCGCTCTCGATCGTGATGGCGTCGGCCCCCACGCTCTTGACCGCTTCGAGGGGCAAGAATCCTTGGCCAGGCGCTCCTCCAAGCAAAAACGCTGTAGCGTGTAGTTTCTCCGGATCGATGACCAAGTCTTTCACAACCCCCACCTTTTCTCCATCCGCCATACTCACGACTGGCTTGCCAATCAAGTCACTTATTTTCACGGGGCCTCCTTCGCTTCAATTATGGCTCCGAGGTATCAGACGGGGAAGTCGGGAGCATGCTCGCATCGGCGCGGGGCGCGGCGCAGTCTTCCAGCAAGTCGCGAACCTGATGCAGCAACGCCTCCCGCGAGGCGCCTGCCTTCTGGAGAATCGTTTCCACGCAGCCGCTGAGCCGCCGCCGATCCTCGGCGCTGAGGTCTTTGGCGGTCACCACCACGATCGGAATCGAGCGCCATTCGGGGTGCAGACGCAACCTGTCGGCGAATTCTAAGCCGTCCATCTCGGGCATCATCAGGTCGAGCAAGATCAGGCTGGGGCGCTCCCGTTCCATGCATTCAAGCGCGACGAGGCCATTTTCCGCCTCGCTCACCTTCCAGCCTTCCTTTTCAAGGATTTTGCGAGTTATGGTACGCGTCGCGTGGTCGTCCTCGACCAGGAGGACCGGGCACGGCGGGTTCGGGCAGGTGTATTTCTTGAGAATCTGCGAGAGGTGCTGGCGATCCACCGGCTTGGTGGCGTAATCGGCGGCGCCCAGCGTGAAGCCTCGCTCGGGATCGTCCACCATCGTCAGCATGATGACCGGGATGTCGCGCAACGCGGGATCCGCTTTGAGAGCCGAAAGCACGGTCCAGCCATCCATGTCGGGCATCATCACATCCAACGTGATGGCGACAGGTTGTAATTGCCCCGCCAGACGCAGCCCTTCCTCGCCCCCGCCGGCGGTGCGCACGCAAAAGCCTTCCTTGCCCAGATAACGTTGCAGCAAGTCGCGCTGCGCCGGATCGTCGTCAATCACCAACACGCAGTTCGCGGAGGGCGGCGCTCCGCCGCCGCCGTCCACTTCCCCTTCCCCGATATCTGGTGAAACCATGACGGCCCCCGTAAGGGTCGTCTCGGCCGAGATTTCGGGCTTCGTTTCGCCGACGACTGCGGGCAACTTGATGGTGAAGATGCTGCCTTCGCCTGGAATGCTGTGGACCGTCACATCGCCACTCATCATCTGGCAGAAGCGGCGCGTGAGGGCGAGCCCGAGGCCGGTGCCGCCGAACTTGCGGGTGGTCGAGGCATCGGCTTGAGTGAAGTCCTGGAAGAGTTTAACGATCTGTTCGGCACTCAGCCCGATGCCCGTGTCCGTCACGCGAAACTCGATCCACTCGCGACCATCCATGAGCTGGCGTTCGGCGTCCAGCGTGATATTGCCGTCATGGGTGAACTTGGCAGCGTTGGACAAGAGATTGTAAAGGGCCTGGCGCACCTTGATCTGGTCCGCGTGCATCACCCCCAAATTCGCCGCCCGCTCGATATGCAGCGTATTGGCGTTGTTCTCAACCATGGGCTGGATCGTGGAAGCGACCTCATCAATCATCGCGGCCAGGTCGAAGCTCTCCAAAAACAACTCCATCTTTCCCGCTTCGATTTTGGATAAATCGAGAATGTCGTTGATCAGCGCCAGCAGGTGTTTGCCCGCCGCATTGATTCGTTCGAGATCGGCGCCGAAGTCATCCAGTTGCCGCTCGACGGCCTCCTCGTGCAGCATCTCGGAGTAGCCCAGAATGGCATTGAGCGGCGTGCGTAGCTCGTGGCTCATGTTGGCGAGAAACAGGCTTTTGGCACGGTTGGCTTGCTGCAGCGATTCCTCGTAGCGTTTTCGTTCAGTAACATCGCGGGCCGCCGCGAACACTCCCTGCAACTTCCGGTCCCGGTCGTGGAAGGTCGTCGCGTTGTAGGACACTACGGTCTCCTTGCCGTCCCTCGCGCATGCGGTGAGCTCGTAGTCGGTGACTTTGCCTTCGCTCAGCACCAGCTTGATACCCGCCTCGGCCCGCTCAGGGTCGGTGAAGTAGTTTTTGAAGGGGGCGCCGATCAGCTCGTCGCGCGTGCATCCGGTGAGCGCCTCCATTTGCTTGTTAACGTCGGTAATAATGCCGCGAGGATCGGTGGTTATGAGGGCATCGACGTTTGATTCGATCAGCGAGCGAGTGTAGAATTGTTGATCGCGCACGCGCTGATCGAGCAGCATTCGCTCGGCTTCTACTTGCTTACGAGCGGTGTTGTCCGTGCCGATCAGCAGATAACCGATGCTCGCGTCCTGCGCGTCGCGCAGCGCCGTGACCGAGACGATGGCGGGAAAGCGGCTGTCATCCTTGCGGATGTAGGTTAATTCGTAGATGTCCTCTATCCCGCGCGAGGCTTTGAAGACCAATGCCTCGAATCCCGGCATGATTGTGGTTCCAAGCTCAGTGCTCAAGGCCTTGGCCCGCGTAATCACTTCCTGCGGATCAGAAATGTCAGCCGGGGTGATCTTGTTCATCACTTCGGCTGCCGTGTACCCGAGCATACGCTCGGCGCCGACGTTGAAGATCTGTATGACGCCCTTCGCGTCGGTGGCGATACTCGAGAAGTTGGCACTGTTGAAGATCGCGCTCTGCAATGCCCCTGCCTTGAGCAGCGCCTCTTCCGCCTGCTTGCGCGCCGTGTTGTCGGTGCCGATTAACAGATAGCCGATGATTGCGTTTTGATCATCGCGCAGCGCCGTAACTGAGACTACTGCCGGAAAGCGACTGCCGTCTTTGCGGATGTAAGTCAGCTCGTAGATGTCCTCGATCCCGCGCGAGGCCTTGAAGACCAGTGCCTCAAAGCCTGGCGTAATTGGGGTTCCGAGCTCGACGCTCAGCGTCTCGGCGCGCGCGATTAACTCCTGCGGATCGGAGATGTCGGCCGGCGTGATCTTATTCATCACCTCGGCTGCCGCGTAGCCCAGCATGCGCTCAGCGCCGACATTGAAGATTTGAATCACCCCTTTGGCGTCAGTGGCGATACTCGAGAAGTTGGCGCTGTTGAAGATCGCGCTCTGCAACGCCCCGGCTTTGAGCAGCGCTTCTTCAGCCCGCTTGCGCTCCGTCACGTCTTCCATCGCCAGCACCAGCAACTCGGCGTGGCTGCCGGGACGCAGCTTGCGCGCGTTGAGCAACATTACGCGGCGCCCGATGATCGGGAAGGTGTGCTCCAGCTCAAAGTCGTTGAAGACCGAGCTCTTGGGGACAACGTCCTCGAGGAGGGTTCGGAGGTCGGGGATGTCCCACTGGCCGTTGCCCAACTCGTAGATGAGGCGGTTCTCGGTTTCTTCGGGAGACACCTGAAAAGTCCGATAGAAGGCTCGGTTGGCGCTTCGTACCCGCAACGTAGTGTCAAGCATCAAAAGCGGCTCACGCACCGTATCCACGATGTCCTGGGCGTACGTCTCGATGTCTTCAGCCAATGGATTTCGTTTCGTCATAAGCCCATGTCAGAGCTTATCATACGTGGGCGGTTAGCGGTTTACGTTTGGCGTTCTGGCACAGGCTTCGCCTAAACAAGGAGAGCAAACGCAACACGTCGTATCTCTCGATGATGCTTTCGACACTCCTTCTGACTGCAATGACGCAGGCGCAAGCGCCACAAGACGTCGAGACTCGCGTGGAGCAAACGCTAGCCAAGATGACTCTGCGGGAAGAGTTCGAGCTTATCGGGGGTGAAGACCCGATGTTCATCCGAGCGATTCCGCGCCTCGGACTGCCACAGATCAAGATGTCGGACGGGCCGGTGGGAGTTCGAAGTTGGGGGCCGACCACTGCCTATCCGGCGGCCATCTGCCTTGCCGCAACGTTCGATGCGGGCCTTGCCGCCGATTTCGGTAAGCAGATTGGGAGCGACGCTCGGGCACGAGGAGTCCACATCTGGCTGGGGCCGGGAGTGGATATGGCGCGTGTAACGCAGAACGGCCGGAACTTCGAGTACTTCGGTGAAGACCCTATCCTTACCGGCCATCTTGCGACCGAAATCATCAAGTCGGTTCAGGCCCAAGGAGTGGTCTGCACGGTGAAGCATTTTGTGGCAAACGACCATGAGAATGACCGAAATACCGATAGCTCCGATGTGGATGAGCGGACGTTGCGCGAAATCAACTTGCGGCCATTCGAGGCGGCGGTTCGGAAAGGCGGCGCTTGGGCCGTGATGTCCGGCTACAACAAGCTAAACGACGTTTACTGCTCGGAGAATTCTTGGCTCGTGCAACAGGTGCTCAAAAATGAATGGGGTTTCCAAGGTGTATATATGTCCGACTGGGGAGCCACCCACAGCGCGGACAAGGCCGCCCTAAATGGCCTCGACCTCGAGATGCCTTCTGGCGTATTCATGAGCCCAAAGAATCTCATGCCGCTTGTAAAGGTAGGACAGCTTGCAAAAAGCGTCGTCGATGATAAGGTTCGAAGAATTCTGAGAATGACCTTTGCCATGGGTTTCGATAAGCGCAAGCAAGAGATCTCGGAGATCCCGAAGGACAATCCCGAGAGCTCAGCCCTCGCCTTGAGAATCGCGCGAGAAGGCATCGTCCTATTGAAAAACGACCGCCATTTCCTTCCCCTAAACGGGAAGCGCATGAAGACGATTCTAGTTGCCGGACCAAACGCGCACGCTGCGGTTACTGGTGGCGGAGGGAGCTCTTTTACCACCCCTTTTTCCTCTGTCAGCATCCTTCAAGCCTTAACACGAGAGGCCGACAAGAATGTGCGCGTCATCAACCGAGCGGGAGTAACTCGGTTGGAAGAAGCGTTTGCGTTCTCCGGCTACGAAAACCTGCAGGCAACATACTGGCCGAATGCGACACTCTCGGGAACTCCGGCGCTGGTTCGGTCCGAACAGGCAATTAATCATGATTGGGGCCAGGGCGCTCCCGATCCGCGATTGCCAAGCGATAACTTTTCCGCGCGTTGGACGGCAAAGCTCAAGGTGAACCGATCTGGAGAAACCGTATTCGTAGCGCGGGCAGACGACGGAATCAGGGTGTTTCTCGACGGAAAACTCGTGATAAACGATTGGAGCGATCATGGCGTGCGTAACGCCATGGCTAAGGTTCGCCTTGAAGCCGGCGTGCCTCGAAATCTTGTGGTCGAATATTACGAGCGGGCAGGTGCGGCGATCGCCCAATTCGGTCTATTGCCTTTGGGCTCGGCGCTCGAAAGGGACCTTCCCCAAAGCATCATGGCTACCGCGGACGCGCTAATTGCCTGCGTCGGCTTTAACCCGGACTTGGAAGGAGAAGGACTCGACCGCCCCTTCGAGCTGCCCTATGAGCAGCGGCTCTTGCTCAATCATCTCTTTTCCAGCGGGAAGCCGGTGATCATCGTGATCAACTCCGGGGCGGCAGTCGATATCTCACAGTGGGCTAAAAAGGCCGTTGCCATTTTCCAAAGCTGGTATCCGGGCCAGAACGGGAACCAAGCTTTGGCGGAGGCGATTTTTGGCAAGATCAACCCCAGTGGGAAGCTGCCTGTAACCTGGCCGGCCACCCTAAAGGGCACCTATTACGAAAAAGCCTATCCGCCCAAGAGGGGGCATCTGAAGTATTCCGAAGGCCTGTTTATGGGCTATCGCTGGTTCGATGCAAATGGCCGGAAGCCGCTCTTTCCTTTCGGCTTTGGCTTAAGCTACACAGATTTTCAAATTTCAAATCTGAGAATGCATCGATCCGGAAATACCATCGAAGCGCGGCTAGTCGTTAAGAACGTCGGCCGCGTGGCAGGGGCCGAGGTGGTCGAACTCTTTGTCTCAAAACATAAGAGTCGATACGTTGGACCAATCCGCGAGCTCAAAGGGTTTGCGAGGACTTTCCTGCGAGCAGGCGAATCGAGAGAAGTGACCGTGACCATGCATGTCGTCGACCTTAAGGTATATGACGTGAAGCGTCATGCCTGGGTCATCGAGCCGGGCGAGTACAAGTTCGAGGCCGGAAATTCGTCAAGGAATCTTGGCCTATCGGCCCAGCTCGATTTGGAATGATGGTTCTCGTGTCGTATAATGGCGCAATGGGTAGCTTTCAAAGAAGTTGGGAACTCACGAAGCAAAGCTGGAAGGTGTTGCGGGATAATCCTTCCCTTATTTGGTTTCCAATCGTTTCGTCGGTTTCCGCAATTCTTCTGTCGGCCACGTTTTTTCTTCCGCTATATGCAGCGATTGGCCTGAAGAATGTCGAGCATCCTCCCACCTATGCCTATCCGGTAATTTTCCTCTACTATCTGGTTAGCTACTGCGTGATCGTATTCTTTAATGCGGGTTTGGTTTACTGTGCGAACGAGTCGCTTCACGGCCGCCCCACAAGTTTCGGCGATGGCGTGAATGCATCGCTGCGAAGATTGGGAGCGATCCTCGGCTGGGCCCTTGTTGCGGCAACCATCGGAATGATCTTGCGACTACTCTCCGAGAGACTTGGCTTTATCGGCCAGATCGTCGTTGCCCTTCTGGGTGGAGCTTGGAACATCGTCACGTTCTTCGCGGTGCCTATTCTGGTCCTAGACGGCGTGGGCCCGCTTCAGGCCGTAAGAGGCTCCTGGGAGACGATCAAGAAAACCTGGGGCGAAACACTTATCGGCAACGCCGGTGTTGGGTTAGCCCTCATGCTCCTCGCACTGTGGCCGATCGTACCGTTCATTGCGGTTTGCTTTACTGCCAACGCGGTGCTGATTGTCGGATCTCTGGCCGTAATGTTGATTTACTGGTGCATGCTTGGGGCGGTAGGTTCGTCCATGTCCGGTATCTACTCGGTAGCCGTTTTCTCCTACGCACGAACCGGTTCGGTGCCGAGCGGATTCAGCCCGGAGGCGATTCAGGCCGCGTTCCTGGAAAAGCCAAAGTCCAAACTGGCTTTCTGGAAGAAGTAGGAAATAGCCTGAATATCGTAAGCTCGTCGTCGCACGAATTGCCCAATTAATCATGCGCGACATTGAAGTTTTGAAGCTCAATGCACGAGAGGCTTTCCAAGAGCTTCTCGATTCGATCGATGGCGTTACCGAAAATCAGGCGTGGGCGAAGGTCGACTGTCAACCGGGCGAGTACATGCATACCGAGGGCTCGATCCTCAGCAACGTGCTCCACGTCGCCGGAGGAAAATTCATCTATGGGAGCGCCGCTTATCGAGACCTGGAAGTGCGATGGCGCGACGTAGTCGGGCGTTTTGAGAGCTTCTGGCCAAGCTGGGACAAAACGAAAGAGTATCTCTATGAAGCGCAAGACTATTGGCTATCCTTTTGGGCTAAGGAAGACGATATCGAGCGGCTGGTGACCAGGTTCGACGGAAACCAGTGGCCTAGCTGGAAAATCATCTGGACGGTGACCGATCACGACGGCTACCATGCAGGTCAAACCCAAATGCTTAGGTCGATCTTGGCTCCAAGCCTCTCCCCACCGCCCGGGGAAGCTGATCTTTGGAGAAAATACTGCGGCGAAACGCCAAGCTGGTAGACATCACGATCTTCGAGGACTGCAACCTCGAAGCCTATGAATCGATCCCGATTGTATTCGAAGTAAGATCGCGACTAGACCTAGATGAACTCGTAGCGTCTCGCGGACAAGGTTTTCTAGAGCATGCGGTTGATCCATGGTGGAAGGATTACGATCAATGCGAAGAGGACCGTCCTTCCGTTCTCTTGAGCAGATTCGATTCCCAATCTTGGGGCGTACTTGCTGCATTTCATAATGGACGCCGAGTCGGGGGCGCGATTATCGCATGGAAGTCCCGAGAGTTCGATATGCTTCAAGGCCGGGACGACCTAGCGGTCGTCGCCGATCTTAGAGTACACCCCGATTGGAGGGGAATGGGCGTCGGTAGGAAGTTATTCGACGCGGCAGTTTCTTGGGCTCGCGAACGGCATTGCAAGGGCCTCCACGTGGAAACGCAAGATACCAATGTGGCCGCTTGCCGTTTTTACTCGGCAATGGGCTGCGAGTTGCTCTCCGCCGCCCCAAAAGGATATGGAGATTTGATCGACGAGGCGAAGCTGGTCTGGTGCTTATGCTTGAAAGCAAAAAACGCGGATAAACCGCCTTAAGAAACTATAGGAGCATTCCGGGAAGGGAAAGTACAATCGGAGGATGAAGTTTCTTGGTTTCGCGCTCGTAATCCTCTTGCTGGCGGGTTGCCGAAAGACTTCGCCGATCGTTGGAGAGTGGACAACGACCGATACTGTTCTCGGAACTCAAGCGGAATCCCGTCTGAACTTTGCCGACAATGGGTCTTATACCGATACCACTCTAATGCAGGGGCAAAAGGGGAACGCATTGACGGCAGTCGATACCGGCACCTGGAAGTTAGAGGGGGATCGCCTGACGGTTCATGTGGACGATGTCCAGTGGAAATTTAGTGGTTCTGGTCCCGCGGTGGCACGGGCGAAGGAGAGATTCGCCGCGAATAAGGCAAAGATTATCGAACAAGCCAATGCCGAACCGACAGACACGATCAAGTGGGACGGCGCCGATTCGTATTCCTTGGTCGATTCGAAGGGAATAACCCACACTTTTAAGCGCATCAAGTGACTCCGCTTATGGAAATCGATAATGACCTACGATTTTCCATTTTGCCAGCACATCTTCTTCTGCCGTCGTTCGCAGGTTGTGAATCGCGTACGGGTAGCCAAATTCGTTGATTCGATCGCTCAAAATTCCGACATGATTGAGGCCATTGTCGAGCTTCCAAAACACGAGATCGCCGGGCTTCCAATATCGAGCGAATTTTGCACCTAGGTGAATGGGCAACGAACGGCCGTGCCGCTTAAAGAAAACGACTTGATTCGGAACGCGGCGGTGATCGATGTTGGAGTCAGGGCCCTTCGTGCCTGGGTAACGAGGATAGGCTCGCCAAGCCTTCTGGATGTCTTTATGGACCAAAACTTGAAGATCACAACCCGCATGCCGCAAAGCTCGGATCACAACATCGGTGCAGACACCCTTATTGCGAGGAACATCCCCATTTGGATAAGCAATTCGCTCGTAGGATGGATCATATTTCGTTCCCCACGTGAGCTGGTCTTTCGCTCCCTGCACGATGCGCTGGGCGGATGTTGGCCTCACGTTTGCCTGTTTGCCACCTCCAAGGCCTATGGCAGCGATTGCTAGTCCAGCGAATGCCAGCCCACCTCGCACTCGATGATCCGTCATCATGGTGAGTCCGGTCATGGTGCTGGATCACTCGCCTCTGCAATCCTCTTCAATTCCAAACCCCGAGCCTCGATAAACTTTCCCATATATCGAGCAAGAACCAAGCTATCGACGAGCCGGCCGAAGACCCAGCCGGGAGACTGAAAATCCACTAGGTCGACCATCAGAGTCCCGCCTTCGACCGGCTCGAATCGGTGCACGTGTCGAAGCGACTTGAATGCCCCTTTCTGCATCTCGTCGACGAATTCCAGCGGGCGCTCATAAGCCACGATCTTTGAGCGCAGGCGCTGACGAACACCGAAGTGCACCGCCTCGAACACCACTTCGTCCCCAAGCTCGAGCATTCCTGACGGCGGCCCTTCGAGGACTCGCTCTCCGGTACCGGAAGTCGTCTTTTCATGCACGCGCACGTCCCGAGCAAGGTCGAACACGACGTCCGGTGGGGCGGCCACAAACGTCTCCACCCGAATCGCGGCCATAGCAGATCATGACCCAGAACGCAGATATCGCGCGATTCGCGTCAAAATGGTGGCATGTACGGATTGCTTTGCGCAGCAGTGGCATGCTCGGTCACCTCTTCTCAGCAGGTTAAGCAAGTAGGCTTTAACTCTCCAAAATTTCCACCAGGCAAGGAAACAACTCGGGTCGTTCCAACGAAGCGCGACCTAAGCCAGGGCAACACGATGTATGTGGTGCCTTACGCCCACCTTGACACCCAATGGCGTTGGGCCTATCCACAAGTGATCCGCGAATTCATCGCCAATACCCTCCATCAGAACTTCGCCTTGATCGACCGTTATCCGCATTACGTGTTCAATTTCAGCGGTTCGCGGCGATACGAAATGATGAAGGAGTATTACCCGGCCGATTACGCAAAGCTTAAGGACTACATCAAAGCGGGACGGTGGTTTCCTTGCGGCTCATCCGTCGATGAAAACGACGCTAACGTTCCGTCCGGCGAATCGCTGATTCGCCACGTGCTCTATGGCAACAGATTTTTCCGCCGAGAATTCGGAACGGCCAGCCAAGAATTCATGCTCCCCGATTGCTTCGGGTTCCCCTACGCACTTCCATCGATACTTGCGCATTGCGGCATCCTGGGATTTTCCACCCAAAAGCTCACTTGGGGCTCTGCGGTCGGCATTCCATTCAAGGTCGGCACTTGGGAAGGACCGGACGGGCGAAGCATCGTCGCCGCTCTCGATCCCGGCTCTTACGGAGCCTCCGTGGAAGAAGACCTCAGTCAGAACACGAGCTGGCTCGCCCGCATCCAAAACACCGGAAAACAGTCCGGCGCCTACGTGGATTACCACTATTACGGCACGGGCGATCAAGGCGGCGCTCCCCGACAAGACTCGGTGGATTGGGTGGAAAAGAGCATCGCCGGAAAAGGTCCTATCTCCGTCGTGTCGTCGCATTCGGACGAGATGTTCACGAACCTAACGCCCGGCCAGATAGCCAAGCTGCCCCACTACAAAGGGGAACTACTTCTCACCGAACATTCGGCGGGATCGATCAGCTCGCAGGGCTATATGAAAAGATGGAATCGTAAAAACGAACTCCTCGCAGACGCTGCCGAACGGGCATCCGTCGCCGCCATGTGGCTGGGCGGCGCGAGCTATCCCTCGCAGAGGATATATAACGCCTGGGACCTTGTTCTCGGATCGCAAATGCACGACATGCTCCCCGGCACAAGCATTCCCAAAGCCTACGAATTTTGTTGGAATGATGAATTGCTCGCGCAAAACCAGCTCGCCGCCATTACTCAGGATGCGGTCGGGGCGGTGACTTCGGTGATGGATACCCGATCGTCGGGCAGAGCTTTGGTGGTTTACAACCCGCTTTCCATCGACCGAGAAGACGTTGTCGAAGCAACGGTTGCCGGCTTCGACACTTCGGCCGATTTGCAGGTGGTCGGCCCAGATGGATCGTCGAGACCGGCTCAGATTCTTTCTCGTGACGGAGACCAAGCGCGCATCCTCTTTGTAGCGAAGGTCCCAGCAACCGGCTTCGCCAGTTTCGATGTCAAGCCTGCCACGAAAAAGGCACGGTCAGGCTCACAACTCAACGCAAGCGACACGTCCATTGAAAACGAGCGATTCCGAGTCGAGGTCAATTCGGCGGGAGACATCGCCTCGGTTTTCGACAAGGCAAACCATCGTGAAGTTCTGAAGGCTCCCGCAAGGCTCGATTTCCAATACGAGAACCCCCGTCAATTTCCCGCCTGGAATATGGATTGGGAGGACGCCAAACGTCCACCCCGAGCTTATGTGGGTGGGCCGGCAAAAATTCGAATCCTGGAATCAGGTCCCATCAGAGTGGCCATCGAGGTCGAGCGTGAAGCCGATGGCTCGAGATTCGTGCAACAAATCCGGCTCTCAGCCGGAGGCGCCGGGGATCGAGTTGAGATTGCAAACAAAATCGATTGGCAGACTCGGGAAACCGCCCTCAAGGCGTCGTTCCCGCTTACCACCGGCAATCCGGAAGCGACTTACGATCTGCAGCTAGGGGCCATTCGGCGCGCGAACAACAATGAGAAGAAGTACGAAGTGCCTCAACATCAATGGCTCGACCTGACCAAGCCCGACGGAAGTTATGGTGTTGCCATTCTCAATGACTGCAAGTTCGGATCGGATAAACCAACCGACGACCTGGTCAGGCTCACCCTAATTTATACGCCAGGGGTTCGAGGAGGCTTCGCTGATCAGGCCACCCAGGATTTTGGCAAGCACGATATCCTCTACGCCCTCGCTCCCCATACCGGCACTTGGCAACAAGCCGAAGTCCCCTGGATGGCAAAGCGCCTCAACCAGCCTCTTCGCGCATTCGAAGTGCCGCCGCATGCGGGCAAGCTTGGCAAGACTTTCTCATTGCTGACGTCGAGCAGCAAGCAGGTCGAAGTGCAAGCCCTGAAGAAAGCGGAAGACAGCAATGAAGTCATCGTCCGATTGAGAGAGCTGGACGGCAATCCTGCGGAAAACGTGAGGATTCGCAGCACCGCGAAGATCGTCTCGGCAAGAGAAGTCACGGGCCAAGAGCTTCCAATCGCAGGAGCCGTCGTGAGAGACGGACAGCTCCTGACGAGCGTGCCTGCGTTCGGCTTGAAGGCGTTCGCTCTCAAATTGGCAGGACCGCCCGCTAAGGCTGCGTTGCCCGTGAGCCAGGCCCTTCCGCTTGCTTACGACGCCGATGTCGCGTCCACCGACGAGAATCCCGCCGACGGAGCGTTCGACCGGGAAGGCCGATCCATCGCCGCCGAAGAATTCCCCGCACGCCTAAAAGTTGGAACCGTAGAGTTTAAGCTCGGGCCAACCGGTGATGGCAAAATGAACGCCCTCCTTGCGAGGGGCCAGGAAATCCCGCTTCCTTCCGGATATTCGCGTGTGTACGTACTCGCCGCCGCCACCGAGGATGCACAGGCTTCATTCAAGATCGGTACAAAGGAACGCCCCACGACCGTGCAGGCCTGGAGTGGATATATCGGCCAATGGGACAATCGGCTTTGGAACACCGATCCCGGACCGAATTTCACCAACTACGGCGAGATGAGCGGCTTAGAGCCAGGCTTCGTCAAGGATGGCGAAGTAGCGTGGTTCTGCTCCCATCGTCATGCTCCTACCGGTAATACCTATTACGAATACACTTATCTGTACAAGTACGGCTTCGACATCCCCCGAGGCGCGGGGGCGCTAACGCTGCCCAACGATCCCCGGATCAAAGTCTTTGCGGTCTCCGTGACGAAAAACGAAAACGACTCGGCTCGAGCGGCCCAACCTCTCTATGACCGGATGGCCGATCACACACGCGGAGGGACCCCATCGATTTCCCCGTCCGTAGGTACGTTCGCAGACGCCACCACGGTAACCATCACGCCACCCCTTTATTGGCGTAGCGGCGGCGTACACTATACCGTCGACGGCACAGATCCGACCGCATCCTCGGCGGCTTATGCCGGCCCAATCGATCTAAACGATGCATCGACGATTCGCGCCGCCGAGGTCGATGCCGATGGAAAGGTGGGTCCCATCAAGTCGGTATCTCTGAGCATTCGAGACACCACTGCGCCGAGCATAGTTTCCGTGTCCTCGCCCAAGACGCTTGGCTTCGTGAGGGTGCAATTCTCCGAGCGCGTGGATCGAGAGTCGGCGGAAAAGTTCGATAACTACAGGTTCAGTTCCGGGGCAACCGTTGCCACGGCTACCCTATCGCCTAATTTGCGTTCGGTAGAGATGACCTTAGACCGTCCACTCGTTGCCGGCCAAGTCGAAACGCTCACCGTAACCGGAATCAAGGATCTTTCTGTGGCCGGAAATACCATCCCGCCGTCCAAGATGGAAGTAGCCGAACGAGGCGCGGTTTTCACCAGCCCAGCCCTCGAGCCCAAGACGGCCAAGGCGTTCAACGTGCAAGGATTGCCGGTGAAGGCCCACGATTCCTGGACTCTGAATCTCTTCTGCAAGATCGATAGCCAGCCCGAAGATCGAACCATCATCGCCGGTTTTGGAAGATCCGTCGACGGTCGAACCGGAACCGGACGGTATTTCACCAAGTTCGCGCGAGGCATCAACTTCTGGGTTGCTAATGAGGACGTTGCGACCGACGTCCCTTTGGACCTCGGCAAGTGGCAAATGCTAACCGCAACCTACGATGGAAAGACGATGCGACTCTATAAGAATGGTGAACGTATCGCCGAGCAGCAAGTTGAGCTCGCCAACGATCAGTCCCAAGTGCGCGTCATGCCGCTGGACGCTTGGGAGCGGCAGCGAAAGTTCCTCGGTGAAGTGCGCGACCTCACGATCTGGGACCAGGACCTCTCCTCGGCCGCCGTGAAGAGACTCTGGGAGGCGGGCCAGAAAGGCTAGCCGATGAAACTGTCGGTTTGTCTGGTCGTCGTCCTCCTGGTCGCACAGGCTGCGTATGCCGGCCATCCCGCCAATATTCCGTCTGTGAAAGCCAAGCTCGGAGTCGATGGGGTGCTGGAGCTTCGGATGCGCTTCGATCTCCTTGCCTACCTCCTCGAAATGACGCCGGCAGAGGTTGCCGATGGCCCCATGAACGCGCTTCTCGATGGGCCGAAGTCGGGCCTGCAAGCCAAGGTCGATGAGTCGAAGGAGCGTTTGCGGCGAGCCGTCGTCATCCTCACCGATGTCGGAATATCACCTATCGAATCGATCGATTTTCCGACCGTAATCGAGATTAAGCAGATCGCAGATTCGCACCCCAAGCAACGCTTACCGGTCATGGCAACAACCGTGATCAGGACCCATGTCCGCCATGGAACTAAGCGATTTGCCTTGATGTTCCCGGATTCGCTCGGGACGGTAGTTCTGACCAGCGAATTTCCTTATCGAGAGCCTAGTTCCGAGCCGGTCGAGCCTGGTTCTTGGAGCACCCGCATGGAGATTCCGAGCGCGCAAGAGGTTGCGAAGACGGCCAAAGTCATGCTCGCCCCTAGGTCGCATGCGGCGGCAGCTGTCGCTCCCATAGCCAAGCCACCGGCCCCGAAAGTGACTCGGTCGGATAGGTCTTATGGGTCTCATGGATCCGACAGGTCCCACAAGCCAGACAGATCAGACACATCCGATAGATACTTAATCAGGAAACCGCTAACCGCCATCCGCCAACCGCCAACCTTGTCCTTGCCTGAGCAGAGCAACCATCCGACTTGGTTCCAGGTCTTTCCCCAATACGTAAAGATGGGTTTTCTCCACATTCTTCCTGAGGGGCTGGACCACATCCTTTTCGTGCTGGGTCTCTTTCTGCTCAGCAAACGAATGAAGGATCTGTTGAAGCAGATCACCGCCTTTACCGTCGCCCATTCACTTACCCTCGCACTATCGCTTTATGGAATCGTGCGCCTGCCCTCGTCGATCGTGGAGCCGATCATCGCCCTTTCCATCGTGTTCGTCGCGGTCGAAAATCTCTTGACCACCGAAGTGAAGGCTTGGCGCGTTTATGTTGTGTTCCTGTTCGGCCTCGTGCATGGGCTTGGATTTGCCAGCGCGCTTCAGGACGCGGGCTTGCAAAAGAACGACTTTCTAACCGCCCTCGTCGGGTTCAACTCCGGCGTGGAGCTTGGGCAGCTGTCGGTAGTGGCGGGTGCGTTTCTGCTCGTCGGCTGGTTCAGGTCGAATCCGCGCTACCGGCAGATGGTCGCCATCCCCGCCTCCCTCAGCATCGCCTGCATGGCCGTTATCTGGTCGATCGAGCGGATTTGGTGAGCATTGAGGCCGAACTCTCCGGCGAAGAATACTGGCGGCTGATAGATGACGTTTTCAGGCGAAGGATTCCGAACCGGCGATTTCTAAAGAAGTGCGAGGAAACGCTCTATTTGCTTGCGACTGTGCTGTTTCCAAATCCGAAACCTAGCCCTTGGCTCTTTTCTTCCAAGTTTATTACTTGCTCCGCATATTTGCGCGCCCGTTTATGGCTCCCGCCTAAAGCACGAAGACACCGCTTTCGCCAAGTCTTGGACATCGCCGAGTATTGGACCACTTTGCATGTGCGATTTTTTCTATCCCTTAAAGACTACGAGCATGTGATCGGCCTTTTCAGAGAACTTGTCGCCGCAGCACTGCTCGGCGCGGTTCACTATGACATGAGAGTCGTCCAATTCTACTTAGCTTGGCTTTCCGACGTTTCCGACGCGTCCGAACTTCCGTCCTATGAAAGGTACCGATATCTGCTCACGAAGTTTCTCATTTCCGACTCAGGGAGCGTTTGGACCGCTCATCCGGATGAGCACGCGATAGCGACGGCCTACGAGAATCTTTCTGGTCCAGTGGACGACAGCTGGGGCGAAGAAGAACGGGCGGCCACGAAATTGATGGAGCTGGTCAAATCGGCAACTACATCAGACCGTAACTCCAATCGTTAGGTTGGGACCTAGTCCGACGGGATAGAATGCCCTCAGTATGCTCATGATATTTGCCTTATCCTTATTTGGCACGATGATCGACACCGCCGAAATACCGATCCATCATCAAAGGCCCTCAAACCTCCTGAAGCGGATGACCGATCCGCAGGGACACGTTTTTATGGGTGAAGGCTTGGTCATAACTGCGTACGACGACAGGAGAGCGTTCTTCGTGGAAGGTTCGAAGGAGGCCATCGAAGGCTTCAAGCTTAACGTGCGCTTGTTCGACATATCTCCTATTACCATCAATGTTCGCTACGACCTCACGAGCGTGGCGAGCGATTGCCACTACCGCGGGACGGTCCAAATCCGCAACGACTGCATCTGGACTTATGCCGATGACGACACGAACCTCAGCTTCACCGTTCACCCGAAAGTGCTCGCTAATGGCGACTTCCAAGTCATTCTCAACCTGCCGCAGGAATCAGTAGGGATCAAAGATCGAACGTACAGGCTAACCCCGGAGGAATCGTTCTACGCTATGCCAGGCGCAACTGGGCACGCCAAGCTCGCCACCTTCAGCCATCCCGAGTCATGGCGCTGGGAAACGTACGGTATCGCAGGCACGAAAGAATTCAAGCCGAGGAAAGATGAAATGCCTTGGCTTTTGCGCCTAACCTTTAGTGGACTTGACGATTCTGGTCATCCCTGAGCGTAGAGAAGGATCTCTGCCACAAGCGCGCGATGGGAACGGAGATTCTTCGCAGGCTCAGAATGACGCGCGCCTCACCATGCGACTGCCACTACACCGCCTCCAAATACGCCACCTCCCCGTGCAAGGATTCGTCCAAGCCGATCTCGTCCGCTTCCGACACCCGAACCGGAGTGACCTTGTCGATCAACCACAGCATCACGTAGGTGAAGACGAACGCCCAAACCGATGACAGGGCGACCGCCGCGAGCTGTTTGACGAAAAAGCCGCTGTTCCCATTCACGAGACCGTTCGTGCCGGCGGGATTATAAGCCAAGGACGCAAAAACCCCCAGCAAAATGATCCCGAGCATCCCGCCTACACCGTGCACTCCCCATACGTCAAGGGCGTCGTCGAGTTTCAGTCGATTCTTGAGGGCCACCGCTCCATAGCAAACCGCGCCCGAGACGATGCCGATGATCACCGCAGTACTTGGGGACACGAAACCGGCGGCCGGGGTAATCGTGGCAAGTCCTGCCACCGCGCCCGTCAGCAACCCGACGAATTTCGGCTTCTTCGCATAGAACCAATCCATTAAGAGCCACACCATCGCCGCGAACGAAGCGGCAATGTCGGTGTTCAGGAAAGCCGTCGCCGTTACCGCGTCCACGCGAAATTCGCTGCCTGCATTGAATCCATACCAGCCGAACCATAGCAGACCAGTCCCCAGCG
>JBBREX010000039.1:0-18709 GCA_038225245.1 Fimbriimonadales bacterium
GGTGGAAGCACTTCCGCCCATTCGCCGATTACGTAAGGAGGGTCTGCTACGCGCTTTCCCAAGGGAAGCCGGCGAAGGATTTCCTCTTGTACTATCCGATCGAATCCGTTGCTGCCCAAATCACCCCGGAGTGGCCGGCCGCGTCGCAAGCCGGCCCTACCGAGCATTGGCAATTGCACGACCGCTGGCATCCTGCCGTGAAATTGGACGCGTCCTTCATCGAGCTAGCCGTGCTCCTAGAAGATGAAGGATTCGATTTCGATCTGATCGATCATACGCTGCTTCAGAACTCCAATCTGGCGGTTGGCGGTTCGCAGTTGGCGGTTGGCGACGTGTCCGTCCACACGATCGTCATCCCCGATTGCCCATACCTAAGTCAAAGCTCTTTGGCCAAGCTGGACCAGTTCGTCGAGTCGGGAGGGAGCGTCGTTTGGTTTGGACCGGAAACGCATGACAGAAAGGGAATCATTGTGCCAGCTGCTCCCTTGATTCTTGTGAAAACTTTGCGATCTCTCTGCGGGTTGTTAGAAGACGACAAGGCCGACCTCCTTCAGATTCGAAGCCCATCAACCCACAATCCTTCCCGAGCCGTTCGTTATGCGGCTTCAGAAGCGGTCAATCGATGCGTCCGACGGCTTGACTCGGGGGAGCACATCGTCTTTACATCCCGTCCGATGCGGTTCTCCCAGCCGTTAAGGTCCGAGGCGCTCATAAAGGGTCTAGCTCTCAATCCGTACACCGGCGAGCCAACCGGAGAAGGGGCGTTTGATGCCCTCTTATCGATTCTTGAATTGCCACCATTGGCAGTTGGCGGTGGGCGGTTGGCGGTTAACGGTTTACAGGTTGCGATTGGCGATTGGCGGTTGTCGATTGGCGGCGAGCAGATCGAGCTGAGTCAATTGGCTTCTTGGAGCGTCCTTGGATATCCGTTTTATTCAGGTCTGGCCCTTTATGAGACCGAGTTTCATTTGCCATACGAAGCTCATGGACTAGAGATCGACAGCCTGCAGTTCGAGACGGCGGAAGCTTTGTTGAATGGCCAATCGCTCGGTCCACGTATCGAGCATTTCGCGAAGTGGAATGTCGAAGGGCCGTTTGAACCGGGTACATACGGGCTGGCCATTGAAGTTGCAAATACGCTTCAGGGAGAAATCGAGCGAGAGGAGCGGCTATCAGGCCTTCTTTCGCTTTCGGTAAAGGCTCACAAAGAAAGGATTTAGGATTGCGGATGAGTTCGAAAGCACATTTGCCCCCCGGTATCGACCGGAGGGCAAGTGTCCTGAACTTCGATCCGAACTTTGCTTAACGCAGCAAGGAAAGCACTCCCTGCGGGGCCGAGTTGGCTTGCGCCAGGACCGCGAGACCGCTCTGCTGCAGAATCTGCAACTTGGTGAATCGCGTCATCTCTTCGGCTACATCGATATCTCGGATGCTCGACTCGGCAGCGGCGAGATTTTCTCGCGACACGCCAAGCGAACGAATGTTCGAATCGAGGACGTTTCGCTGGAACGACCCGACGTCTCCTCGGGCGGAGGCAACATCGCTGACCGCCTTGTCGATGACCGTAATCGCATCCGTCGCGCCCTGGAGCGTCGTAAGGTCCAGGTTGCTCAAGTTCTTGCCGGCGACCGCGTTCAAGCCGAGGTTGCTGGAGGCAAAGTTTCCAAGCGAAAGGCTGGCCGTTTGTCCAGCATTGCCTCCAATTTGGAAGATCGAATTACCAACGTTGATTTGGCCCCACGCGTTGTTGCCAGCCGCGAGGTTGCCGTTATCGGTGAGGGAGATCGTGTTACCGTATTGGTCTTTCAAGTTAAGGCCCGTGCCCTTGTTGAAAGTGACGGTGGCGAGACCGCCCGCGGTAACTCCATTGGTGTCGATGATGACGTCACCGATGGCGTCTACGCCGGTGCTGCTCAAAGTTCCTGCCGCACTCAGAAGGACGCCAGAAGAGTCGATCAGATTGGACGTTGCATTCGTGCCATAACCCTTAGATGTAAGAGTAACCGCACCGCCCGTCGCATAAGTCGCGGTGACCCCGGTTTGGGTGGAAACGTTGTTGATCCGTGCGACGACGTCCTGGATGGTGTCGGTGGTTGCCGCCGTGAAGGACACGCCATTGATGGAGAAGGCGCCCGCGCTGGCACCGATGGTCGTGGTACCAAACGCGAAGGTTCGAGTGCCTACGACCGAAGCCCTAGTGCCGGCCGTAGTAACCGCTACCGTGATGACCGAGTTCGTCGTAATCGCGCTTCCGTTAAAGTTGCCGCTAAACGAAATGCCGCTCACGTTAGTGGCGCTCGTGCTCGCCGCGTAAGTGCCGGAACTACCGTCGAGAAGGTTCTTCGAGCCGAACGCAGTTTGAGTGGCAATGCGAGATATCGATGCCACGATCGAGTTGAGCTGGCTCTGATTGGCCTGTTTCTGGGCGTCGCTTAGAGCGCCCGAGTTGCCCGATGCAACGGCGAGTGAGCGAGCGTCCGCCAAAAGCTTATTCACTTCGTCGAGGGCGCCCTCCGCCGTTTTCGCGTAGTTATTCGCATCTTGACTATTGCGAATTGCCGCGTCGAAGCCGCCGATCTGGGTTCGGAACTTTTCCGAAATGATCAATCCGGCGGGATCGTCGGCAGCGCTGTTAATTCTAAGGCCAGTCGACAGTCTTGTGATGGACTTCGAAAACTCTAGATTCGAGTTACTCAAATTCCGCAAGGCGTTCATCGCCGATATATTAGTGTTGATACGATAACTCATTCTTCCTCCGTGACTTCGTCAGTGTTGACAAGGCTTGAGCGCGAACGCCGTGACTCTTTTCTTCCTTGTCACCCACTCTCCCTCAGCATATTGGTGCTGGCGGGCTGATCGAATGCTGCTAGGCTTACCAGGGTCTGGAAAGACCGGCACCATTACCGATGCTAGTGATCCTTTTCCATGGGGATTTCGCGAGCATTGCCAGTAAACTTTCCTGATGCTGCTAAATGAGTACGTAGCCAAGAAGCGTCGCTCGATTCTCGACACATTGCTTGGAGGCAACGTACCCATTGAAGGAGAATTCGACCAAGCGGCGTTTCTGGATGCCATGTCCAAAGGTCGCCCACAGATGGGTTCGACCCGTTATTCTTCGAGCCGTATTTATCTTGAATTCCTATTTGTATCGCCCGATTCCAGTTCCATTGTGTTGACGGTAGAGCTCGCTTCTCCTCAGCGCATCGTATTTATGCCAGTACCAAAGTGGGTCGTGGAAAGCATTTGGGAAGGAGAGATCGATGGAACGCATCAATTTGAAGCGGACGCCCAAGCCATGCTCTCGGAATTCGCGACGGGACTGAGTGTAGAAGGAAATGCCAAGTGGTTTGGGCCGCAAAGCCCAAAGCGCCGCCAATAGCTCGCGCGGGTAGCCTTTCCAGCAATGTCCACCACGATTTTGGCCACTTGGGAACGGCCCGGTAAAGTTGCGATGGAGGCAGCGTGGCAGGCTCATGCCCGAGGGGAGTCTTTGATAAGTGCCTTGGAGCAGGGGCTTGCAGCGGCGGAAGAAGATCCGAGCTTGATCGCTATTGGTCTAGGATCGGTCCCCAACTCAGACGGTGAGCTCGAGCTTGATGCCTCGATTATGGACGGACGCGACTTGTCGGCGGGAGCGGTTTGTTCGGTGCGTGGAATTCTGCCCGTCATTTCACTTGCGCGCCGAGTCATGGATAAAACCCGGCACATCATGTTGTCCGGCGAGCAGGCACGACGGTTTGCCATCGAGCAAGGATTCAAGCCGCGAAACCTGATGACAGCGGAATCGATTCGGCGCTACGAAGAGTGGCTCGAACAACCAGAGCGAGAAAAGGACTACGTTCATGCCGCCGGCGACAAGCCGAGCGACACGGTAACCGTCCTGGGTCTTGAAGAAGGCCCTCACGTGGTAGCAGCGAGCTCCACCAGTGGTTTGTCGTTCAAGCGTCCAGGCCGGGTTGGAGATTCACCCATCATCGGGGCGGGAATCTATGCCGACGACGAAACAGGAGCGGCTGGGGCGACCGGCAACGGCGAGGAGCTGTGGAAAGCGTGTGCCTCATTCAGAACCGTCGATGCAATGTCCCGAGGACTCAATGCGCAGGAAGCTTGTGACGAGACCATTCGGGCCATGCTCAGGCGACAACCGGCCTCGACAGACATGCCCTGCGTAGTTTTTGCAATATCGATAAACGGCGACTATGGGGCGGCGACGACAACAGGTGAATTTCCCTTGTGGGTTTGCGAAGAGGGAGTATTTACGATGAAGCGCTTTCGTCCCGTGGAGATCTGAGTGGCGAAGCTTATTGGAACCGCCGGCCATGTCGATCACGGCAAGACTTCCCTGATTGCTGCGCTCACCGGCATCGACGCCGACCGTCTGCCGGAGGAGCGCCGCCGAGGCATGACCATCGACATTGGATTTGCCCATATTGAAATTCCAGGAATTGGCAAAGTATCTATCGTCGACGTTCCCGGCCACGAGAAATTCTTGACCAATATGCTCGTTGGCGCGCTGGGGATGGATGTCGCCCTTCTCTGTGTGGCGGCCGACGAGTCGGTTAAGCCGCAAACACGCGAGCATCTCCAAATTCTCGACCTACTGCCGGTAGAGAAACTTGTCGTGGCGCTTACCCGAGCGGACTTGGCCGATGAAACGATGCGTGCGATATCGAGGGAAGAAACGGAAGGCTTGCTAGAAGAAACCCGGTTCGCACGCTCTCCCATTGTCGATGTCTCCGCTATCACCGGCGAAGGACTCGAACTGATCCGTGCCGAGCTTGCGAAGGCTCTCGAAGACGCAGATCAGCGGCTGGCGAAAGGAGCTTGGTATTTACCGATCGACCGAGCCTTCAACGTAAAAGGCCATGGCGCCGTCGTAACAGGCACTCTCGGCCAAGGGAAGGTTTCGGTGGGGGATCGTGCAATTATCGTTCCGGGAATGGCGGAATGCCGGGTGCGCGGGATCGAATGGCACGACGATCCGCAGGATTTCAGCGAAAAAGGACGTCGTACCGCCTTGAACTTGGGTGGTGTCAAGCTCGAAGCGGTGCAACGTGGCCAAGCAGTTGGGGCCGAGGGCTCGCTCTTCGAAACCAAATTGCTCGATGCTCGAGTCCGATGGCTAGTACCCGCGGAGCATGGCTTGAGGGTTCGGGTAGCCCTTGGATCGGCGGATGCGATCGGGAGAGTCTTTCTCAACGACAAAGACCTCGCGATTGCTCAAATTCGATTGGAAAGACCGGTTGCAGCAGCTCAAGGCCAGCCCCTCATCATTCGTCGTTATAGCCCACCCGATCTCCTGGGAGGAGGAAGAGTCTTAGTTCCAGTTGCGAAACCTCGACGCAAAACCGAGAAAGCGGTGGCGGTGGACGACAGGGTCTCTTTAGAAAGGCAGGTGTTGACGCTGGTTTCGGACTCCGAAGCTGGAATGCTTACGGAGGAACTATGCCGCCTTCTCGGGAAATCTCCCCAGCAACTAGGCGAGGACTTGGAAAAGCTAAAGCACAAAAGGCAGTTGTTGGGTTTCGCCGGGTTGTGGCTTTCACCCGAGCGCTACGGCGTAGCCGCCGGCGAATTGGTCCGAGTTTTGGAAAAGCTTCATCGGGAAAAGCCTACGCGGGCCGGCCTTCCGAGAGATCAAGTCGTCCAGGCGTCGGGGCTAGCCTGGAGCGGCAAGCCTCTCGAGCGGATTCTGGCCAAGCTTGCCGATGACGGTCGCATCAAGATTCTTGGCAACGAGATCGCTAAGGCGGATTTCTTCGTCGAAATTGTCGGAAGGCAGCGGGAGTTGCTGGACCGGGTGAAGCAGGAGCTTCAACGTGAAGGCATCAACGTTCAGCCCCCCGAGGAGCTGGCTCGATCATTAGGAGTGCCTCCTCAGGCGGTCTCCCAGATATTGGCCATCGGCATCCAAGCCGGAGAAATCATCCGCATCTCGGAATCAATTTACTACACGTCGGATCAGATCGAGCAACTGAAAGCGCTTGTCCGCGAACTCGGCAATAAAGGTCCGTTCACGGCCGCTGAGTTTCGAGACCGATCCCACAGTTCCCGCAAGTATTCGATTCCCTTGCTCGAATACTTCGATACGATTCGCCTAACGACGCGGGTAGGAGATTCCCGAGCTCTCAACCTTTGAGCCCTCGTGGCACGGGCATCTTGCCGTGGTTTTCATGAGTATCTTGCTCATGAATCTCATTGCCCTGCTCATGAACCTTGCTTGGCGGAAGACCGCTTTGACACCGGACAGGAGCGCGTTCACCATCGCCTCGCGTCCTGCCTTCGACAAAATAAACTGCTCGTCTTTACGATTCGTGAGCACGCAGAGTTCGACGAGAATGACCGGCACTTTCGCAAATATCGATCCCGTGAGAGCGCCTTGTTTAGCTCCGATTCGCGTGGCTTGATCAGTCTGCAGTGGAGCAACGTCGAGCTTGCCTTTCAGTGCAGTTCGGAAGGCTGCTTGAAACTCTTCCGCAACGGTTTTGCTTCGACTCAGCACCTCCAGCGGGGGCCCTACGAAATTGCCACTGCGCCCTTGGCGACCTGGATAATACACGCTTGCTCCCGATCGGGACGAGGCGTCGCAGTGTAAGCGAAGCATGAGATCAGTTCTGTGCTTGTTCGCGATCTCAGCGCGCTGCTTGTTTGTAACGTACCGATTGCCGGAACTCTTGGTGAGCACGACTTTGAAGCCTTCGCGAACCAAACGCTTCTCGAGCAGCCGGCCGATTTCCCACGCGACCTCGATCTCGGTACTTTGTTTACCCCTGGTGCCTCTTCCGGACTCAGATGGATGGCCGGGATCGATGCAAATCACGGGCGGTCGGCTGCCGTTTTGCGCTTGGAGGCTGACACAGATTAACATCGAAAGCATGGCCGTTGATCAGTATGAGGCTCGCCTCCAGAAAAATTTGCTTGGTTTTTGCTAAAAGTTCGTTTATACTAGAGAAGTTAAGGTTTCTACCCTACCTTGGGGCGGACTAAATTAATAAAACGGAGATGGGGACATGACGATTCGGGCTTTTGCTTTTGCGCCGAAATTTGCCGGAGCAATCTTGCTTTGCGGGTTCTCGGCGATCGCGCACGCCGATCTTTTCGGCATCACTTGGGATAACGGCGACTTGTACAGTATTTCAACCGCAAATGCTCAAGTTGGCTTAATTGGCAATACAGGAATTCCGTTCATGGGGGACATGCAGTTGGGCAGCGACGGCTTTCTGTATGCGTTCGATACGGGCCGCGCTCCCAAGCTCTACAAAATTGATCCGACGAACGCCCGCACAACCGTCGTCGCGAATTTAGGAATCAACCAAGGAGATTTCGTTTTCGAAGGATCGCTCTACATCGCGCCCGATGGAACCGCTTTCGCTTCCTCGTTGCGAGATGCGACCAACCCTTCCATGTTCACCATCGACCTCGCCACCGGCGCCATTGGGAACCGCCAACGATTAGGGGCCAATGAATATGATTTCAATGGATGGACTTTCGACTTCGATAGCGGCGACCTCGTGGGGATCGATCGCGAAGAGAACACGTTGGACTCCATCAACATTTCAACCGGAGCCGTGAGGATTTTGGGGCGCTCTATTCCAACATTGGGAGAAACCGGCGGCATGACGTTCCAAAACGGCCTCGCTTACTTCGCCACCGGCGGCCCGGGGGGAGCAATCCCCGGATCGAATGAATTATGGTCCATCGACTTCGATCGCATTCCGGAGATGACTCGAGTTGGCGCCTTTAACGGCATTGGGGGTAAGGGGTTTAGCGCCATCGCCGCTCCTGAGCCGAGCTCGCTGGCAGCGATACTCTTAGCACTTGGCGGTTGGCGGCTCGCCGCCGGGGAGAAAAAAAATGATCAAGCGTGCGATTGTATTAGCATTTTTCGTAGCGTCGAGTAGCTCTCATGCTCAACTTGCACATGCGGGCTGGAAGCACCTGGATGCCCAGAAATCGTTCTCATTAAAGAAGCAGACGCGACTCAAAAGGCCAAGCGCGGAAGGCGAGTACGACGATGGCCTGAACTACTTTATCGAGATGCGCGCATACCCAAACGACTATGTAGACTGGGACTCATACCAAAGGGCGATTGCGGAAAGGGAACGTCGCGAACGATTCCACCCAACTCAAGGAGGGGCCAATCTCCAAGCCATCATTTGGTCCTTCCTCGGTCCCATCAATCTTCCGCCCGTTAAGCAGCAATTCTATGGGCGTTTCAATGTGATCGGCCGGGTTAATGCGTTCGCGTTTCCCAATCAAACGCCAGTCACGACCGGCTACTTGGGAGCGCCCTCGCGGTCGATCCGACCAACGCCAGCATCATTTACGCTGGGACGGGAGATTTCCACGGCAAGAAGCCGCTTGGCGCAGTGGGCATCGAGAAGAGTGCAGATGGCGGCGCCACCTGGACACAGCAAGGGAATGCCCAATTTGCGGGAAGCGCAGTCAGCGGGATATGCGTCGTACCCGAGAATCCTAACGTAGTGCTCGCTTCGACCGGTCGAGGTGCTAGCGCCTTGGGCACGAGCTTTGTGTGGCGATCACCGGACGGCGGAAGGAACTGGTTTCATGCGTTCGAATCGGCAGGCGACTGGAGTATGGTTACCTGCGGAGCGCTGAGCCAATCCACGGGCCGCCGGTTGATCTACGCGGTGTCGTTGAATAGCACTCTAATCTGGCGTTCCGCAAACAACGGCGCTTCTTGGACTTTCTTTACGGTCACCGATCCCACGAACGGTGCAATGACTGTCAACGGGCGCGACTTCGTGGACGTGGCTACTTCTCCGATTGACCCGGACACGGTCTATGTCATGTCCGGAAACGATCGAAAAATCAGGCGCAGCACGAACGGTGGACGCACCTGGACCGATATCACAAACAACTTCCCAGGGCCTCCCGGAAACGCGGCCGGGATGTGGTCCCAAACAACCTATAACTGGAGTCTCGAAGTTTCCACGCGGATGGTCGGGGGACAGCCTGTCGACGTGATCTATGCGTCCGTTCTCGACATGGCGATGTCCGACGACGCCGGCGCTACTTGGAAGACGATTGGCAAAAGTTATTTGGCAAACGCAGAAACCCACAACGACCAGCAGACGATGGCGATCTTGCCCGGCTCCCCCGATTCCACCTTGGCAGGAAACGACGGCGGTGTCTATTTGACTCGGTATGCCGCCGGCAATGTGACCTATTTCGGTTTCAACAACAGTCCGCAGGTGGCAAACGGATTCGGAATCACCCAGTTCTATCACGCCTCATGGCATCCAACCGATCCTAATATTATGCTCGGAGGATGTCAGGATAATTGCACTTCTTATTGCAATGGCGATCTGGCAACCTGGACCAACCCGGGAGATCTAGGAGACGGTAACTTCTGTGCGATCGCACCGTCGCGGCCGGCAACCCAGTATGCGGCCGGCTACTACGACAGCATGAACAACTTGTTCTTTATGGTACGAACCGCGAACTCATGGGGCGCGCAAGCGGATATAAACTTAAGCTTCAACGGAGGAGAAGCATCGTTTTTCTTTCCCCCCATCGCCGTCGATCCTTCCAATGCGGATCGCCTCTATGCGGGATCGAACCGACTGTATAGGCGAGACGATCCCAATGCTTGGGCGCAGTTTTCGCCGACTCAGCTGGGAAATGCCCTCACCTATATCGCAATCTCGGATCGAAATCCGCGATATGTTTATACGGGTTCTGGGGACGGCCAATTGTGGTTGACCAAGCTCAAAGCCGACGGAACTCTAGACACTCAGACTCAAATCAATGCGGGAACGAACGCGTTGCCTGCAACTCGACCAATCCTCGGTATCGCAGTAGACCCAACCAATGAAAAACGAGTGCTCGTATGCTTGGGTGGCGCTCCGGGCGCCGATGGTGGAAATCCGGGTCGAGTTTGGATCTGCGATAACGTGGAGCCTGACGCGGGCATGCGTACCTGGGCGAACAAGCATACGGCCGTTTTGCCCGACGTCAACGCCAACGCCATCGCATTCAGCCCCGCGACGCCCGCCACCGAATGGTATATCGCAAGCGACATGGGCTTCTTCTATACGAAGAATGGCGGTACGGCGTGGAAGGATGGCACGGGACGAGCACTTGGCCTTCCCTTGACTATATGCATGGACGTTAAAGCACCATCGGGCACCACATATGTGAACGTGGCGACCTTCGGTCGCGGTTTTTGGAGGGCGCGAAGAGGCGACCTACCTTAGTAGAATATCACTCGTCGTTAAAATAGTTGCCACTCTAAACGTGGTAGACGGTCATTCCTGAGCCTAGGGCTTGTCATCCTGAGCGTAGCGAAGGATCTCGCCAGAAGTGAGGAATGATAAATTGAGATTATTCGCCAGGCGCAGAATGACCCGGTTCCAATCGAGTCATGAGCAGGATGCTCATGGAAACCACGGGCAGGATGCCCGTGCCACGGCATCGCCGGCGGCCGACGATTATAGCGGCTTGCGGCCCTGAATGATTCGGACCAGTACCACGATAACTGCGATTACCAGCAACAGGTGGATCAGCGGGCTGGCCACGTGCATGGCGAGAAAACCGAGCAGCCATAAAACGACGAGGATCACAATGATGGTTTCGAGCATAAGGTTGACCTGTTATCGCTACTGACGCAAGATTCGGTCAAGAAGATTCGCCCTCCCCTACTGGCGCACAAACCAACTTCTCGTTGTGGTGTCCGTTTTAAAGAAATCCATCAGCATTTGGGCTACTTTCGCCGATCCTAAGTCCGATGGGTGAGTTCCATCCGAGCGGAAATCTTGGCGAAGCCAAACCAACCCGTCCGACCTGGGGTTGGTCCCGTCTGCCCAAGTGTAAGGCCCCCAACTCAACCACGGGCTTCGCGGAGTCGTTGCCGAAGGCTGCCGCCCCCCATAAGCCAAAAGCAAGTTGCCACGAAGTTGCTCCTCGATCAATCCCTTGACCGAGAAACCGGACTCGTACGCATACGGCTCTGGGTTAAGCGTCGTGTTGGCGTAACCACCATAAATTCGGCTCGCATTGTAACAAAGCCGTGCGTTGGGAAATCGCTTTCGAAGGATGCCGCAAATTTGAATAAGCTCGTCCTTCAGCTTGATCGCATAGGTCGGCCACCCCTGGGTCGGATTCGCGTCCGCTTCTTTTAGCCAAATCACCTGCACTTGCTTTCGCGTCAATCCTGCAGTCGTTAGATACTGATCCACGTTTGCCCAAAACTGGCGTCCTTGTCCATTTTCGTCGGCAATGATCTCGGCGGTTTGACCGCTTTGGGCTCCATTTACAAACACAAGGAGAGGATTTACTTGGCTATCTGTAGCGATCATCGACCCCCAAGCAATCGACTCGAAACGGGTATTGCTCATTCCTATGGTGAGGAGCCCTATTTTGCCGGTCGAGCTTGCATTGCCTTCGCCGTCTCGTGGGATTACGAAGGAAGCCTGGAATAGCCCGCCCAACTCGTGGCCCTGCGGCCGAACATTCGAGCCGCCAGGATATAAGCCTCCCTGACGCCCCTGATAAGTACCGGTTCCGAGATCATCAAGGGGTATGAACCCCGTTTGGGCAATCGTTGATGCAGCTAGCCCTGCTGCAAAAAAAATCAGTTCGAATCGCATTTCTCCTCCGTTCGCCGATCAGTTAGACGATATTTCACCGAAGATGTTCACAAAGAGCGATTGTCCTGCTTAGCAAGCAAGCGCTCTACGATCTTTGCCAGATAATCAAACTCTAAATTAACCGACTGTCCCGGCGACATAGCGCCCATCGTGGTGGCCTCGAGCGTAAAGGGTACAAGCCAACACTCGAAAACAGATGCTGCCGGGCGGACGATCGTAAGACTTACTCCATCGATGGCAATGGAGCCCTTGTCGATCAAATAACGATCGAACTCGGCTGGTGCTTCAAACCGAAACTCCTCGAAATTACCCTCCGCACGGCGAGAAAGAAACTTGCCCACAGTATCGACATGACCTTGGACGATATGCCCGCCGAAGCGGTCCGAGCCCATCATCGCCCGTTCGAAGTTGACTCGCCCACCTCGTTTCAACGCTCCCAGGTTAGTTAGCCGACAAGTTTCAGGGCTGACCGCGAACGACATCGTGGCTGGCGTGAGATCGGTTGCGGTGAGGCAGCACCCGTTGATGGCGATGCTCTCGCCGAGGTCGATTGGATCGCCGAAACGGTTGGGGATTGTTACCGAGAGCTGGCTACCGGTTTGCTCGATGACCGATTCGACGCTTTGGACAATGCCGGTAAACATGGCGGCTAGGCCTCGGCGCGCCGCTTGATCGCGTTCAGAATGCCGTCCATGTTCTTGATGACGATGTTGTGAACAACCTTCTTGACAAGGGGGCCAAGCCCCGGCACCACGTACTCGTAATCAAGTGTGGACTCGAAGCGTGTGCCCTCGTTCTCTTCGGAGAATCTCCAAATCCCTTCCAGCTTGTCGTAGTCGCCTTGCACTTGGTGAAATCGGCAAAGATGTGCCGCATCGTCCCATTCGTCCTGCTGCCGCCATCGTATTTTCAGGCCAAAAGCAGGCACGACTCCCACGTAATCGCTGACCACCGTCGATCCCCGGTCCTCGATAACGGTAAGGGACTTGACGTCGTCCATGAACTCAGGAAAGGATCGGTTATCTTTGGCGATAGCCATGACTTTCTCAAGTGGAGCATTGATCAAGACGGTTGTTTCGACGGTGGGCATCATGCTTCAATCGACGCGAGGATTGTACCAGCGGTGTATCCTTGCGGTGGAGACAGTTGGCGATGGAACACCAAAGCATGCGAGCCGTGATATTAGCGGAGCCGGGATGCCTGAGCATCGAACAGGTGCCCATTCCGCATTGCAAGCCTGGCGATGTCCTGATCAAGGTGGAAGCGGCGACAACGTGTGGCACCGATCTCAAAGCGTATCTGCGAGGACATCCGCACATTCCCATGCCAGGGGTTTTCGGCCATGAGTACAGTGGGATCGTTGCCGACATCGGTGAGGGCGCCGCATTTCACGTCGGCGACGCCGTCATGGGAGTCCACTCGGCCCCATGCGGGACCTGCTTTTGGTGCATGAACAACCAAGAGAACCTTTGTGAAGCGATCATGGAGACCAAGGTCCTCGGGAGCTATGCCGAGTACCTGTTGGTGCCCGCGCACATTGCTCGTGTGAATTTGTTCAAGAAGCCTGAGCCAGTTTCATTCGAGCGAGCGTCACTGCTCGAGCCGCTCGCGTGCATCGCCCACGCGCTTGATCTCGCGCGACCCTCCAAGAGCAGCAGAATGCTGATCATCGGGCCCGGAGCGATTGGGCTAATGTTCGTTAGCGCTTTGAAATATCTGGGAGTCGATAGCGTCACGCTGGCCGGACGCAATGAAAAACGACTCATCATCGGCGAGGCGTTGGGAGCCGACATCCTGATGCTCGATCAGCTCCCCGAAAGGCTCGGGCGGGGATTCGACATCGTAGTCGAGTGCACGGGGCGCGAGCAGATTTGGGAGCGTAGCGTTTCATGCGTCCGCAAGGGCGGCAAGGTCGTCTTGTTCGGCGGCTGTCCGCCCGGAACGAGCGTCCAATTAGATACCAGTCGCCTTCACTACGACCAGATCGAGATCATGAGTCCATTTCACTTCGGGACGAAAGACGTGCGCCAAGCTAGGGGCTGGCTGATTGGTGAACAAATGAATCTTGATCCGATATTATCCGGCCAGCGAAGCCTCGAACAAGCGAGCGACGTGTTCGAAGACCTCAAGGCGGGAGTTGGAATCAAGTACGTTTTCCGTCCTGGCCTTATCTCTGCCGAATAAGCGCATGAAGCTCGCTCGCTATCGAGTCGGCGGCACGATCGAAATCGTTGAGGAAGCGGCGCCATGCTTGCCGAAAGGCGGCCTACTCATCAAAACGCAAGCTTGCGGGCTTTGTTCCGGTGAGCTTATGGAGTGGTACATGGAACTCAAAATTCCTCACGTTCTAGGCCATGAGGTTGCGGGGGTGGTCGTGGAGTCGGATGATGATCGCTTCCCCGTCGGCGCCCGAGTGTTTCCTCATCACCACGCGCCCTGTCTGCAATGCTTGGAATGCAGACGCGGGAGGCCCGTGCATTGCTCACAGTGGAAGCGCACGAAGCTCGATCCCGGCGGCATGGCTGAATACTTCGCGGTGGCTCAAGAGAATCTGACCGACACCCACCTTGTCGACGATTTGAGCCCGAAGACCGCCGCCTTGATCGAGCCGTTAGCCTGTGTCATAAAGTCCTTGCGAAGAGCGAGGGTGAGGGACGGAGATCGATGCGCAGTGATTGGTTTAGGCTCCATGGGCTTGATGCACCTCTTAATGCTTCCCGAAGGCTCCCGAGGATACGACATAAGCGGGCGGAGGGTTCAGTGGGCGCGAAATCTTGGCCTCTCGGTATCCCATAATGAAGAAGCAAAACAGGCCGATGTCATTATCGTGTGTCCGGGCAATCAGGACGCCCTGCGATTTGCGATCCAGATGGCCGCTCCCGATGCGAGGATTATCCTTTTTGCTCCGCTGCCGCCGGGCGAGATCGCAGCGATCTCCTTTGATGAACTATACTTTCGGGACTTGAACTTGCTGAGCTCCTATTCCTGTGGCCCGGAAGACATCCTTGACGCAATAAGAAGCTTGGGGAAGGGTCTGATTAAACCCGAATCCGTGGTCAGCGATTTTATCGCCTTGAGCGGGCTTCCCTCTGCCTACCAGGCTATGAAGCAGGGTGATATCCTCAAAGCGATGGTGCTTTTTCTGTGATTTATCGCCATGGGGAAACCGGTTGGCAACAAGCGCCGATCAAACTATATCAGGATGAGACCGGATCGTGGAAAGGAGTGACTCGCCAAGTTTTATTCGAATCGGATTTGACAGGCTTTCAAACTCGGTATTTTGAAGTCGCGCCGGGAGGATATACCTCGTGGGAAAAACATCGGCACGAGCATAGCGTGATCGTAGTTCGGGGAAGGGGGCAAGTTCGACTTGGCGACAAAATCGAGGATATCGATACGTTCGATGCAGTAGCGGTAGCTTCGAATCTACCCCATCAGTTCCTCAATCCCTACATCGAACCTTTCGGATTCTTGTGCATTGTGGACCGAGAACGCGATAAGCCGGTGAAATTAGGCAACGGCGGGGCGGTACAGGCGTCGTACTAACTTGATGGTGATCGGATTTGCGCTATGGGCCGTATTGTTCCACTCCCATGTTCCTACCGGACCCGGCCAGGAGTTGGTTTCTACGGCCATAGAAACCCAAACCGCGGACGAAAAAAAACACGAAGCCGACCTGAGATCCGATGTCGACTTGGGCAAAAAATACTCGGTAGAAGTCGAAAAGGACCTGAAGCTCAGTAAGAACGCGGAGACTTTGGCTCGAATCCAGCGGATCGGAGCCGACATCGCGAAAATTGCCAACACTCACAAGGTGAAGGCTTCATGGGGAGATACACGGTTAAACCATTTCAATTACACATTTAAGCTTGTCGAAGGGACAGACGTGAACGCTTTCTCTCTCCCAGGCGGAACCGTCTATATCTATGAGGGCCTCGTAAAGTACGCGGAAAGCGACGACGAACTCGCTGGCGTAATCGCTCACGAAATATCCCATGCTTCTTTTCGTCATATCGCTACCTTGCGCCGGGAGCAAGGCAAGCTCGAGGCGATCACGTTGCCCCTTATCCTGATATCTGTCCTCACCGGAGCGCAGGGTCTCGGTTTAGCTGGACAGCTTGGAAGCCAGGCGATTGCCAGCGGATGGAGCGTCAAAGCGGAAGAAGCGGCAGACTATGGCGGATTTCAATATATGCAGGAGAGCAAATACAATCCGGTCGGCATCTTGACCTTCATGGAACGTCTTGCCCATGACGACGCTCACAGCGAACGAGCGGACCTTGGTATCTTTCGCACCCATCCACCTTCGCGAGAGCGAGCTGAGAAGTTTATCAGCCGGCTTACGGAAGCGAATATTCCGATCAAGAGAAGCCAAGTCACCACTAGTTTTCGCTCTCAGATCAAGACAGGCGACAAGGGGGTCGAGCTTTGGTTCGGAACGATTCGGCTGCACACCTTCGCCGGTACCGATGCTCTCAAACGTGCCGATGACGCTGCGGACATGGTGAACGATCTGATGGATTCGGTGCCTCGCTTATACGATGTCCAGCTTCAAGAAGATCGCATTATCGTGGGTCGAGGAAAGAATCTGTTTTATATCGCGGAAGAGGATGCCCGGAAGCTCGGCTTGTCCAGCGCGCAAATGGCAGCCAAGGCTTTAAGCGCAATTAAGCAGGCGGCCTACAATGTGGCGTATCGCGTTTGGGAAGGCCCGAGCTAACTGCCTGATCGATCATTGAGCGAAGTTAAGGCTTCCTTGGCCGCTTGAACGACGCGGGAAGATAAACCGGGGCCATAAAAGCTGAGGGTCGCCTCATAGCCTCCCTTTGCGTAGTCCTCACGGCTGAGAATATAGCCGATCCAGCCGTTCACGTGGCTAACAACCAGTGGATTCGCAATACCAAGCGCGCGGGCATAGTGGACAATCTGGCTTGCAACCTCTGTCGATGGCTCGCCGGGAATGCCGATTAGTGTGGCAGGACCTATACGGCAAACGCAGACTTTGGCTGAAGTTGGAGCGAACTTGGTAACCGCTATCGATGCGAGCGCAGGGACGACATGGAACTGATCGGCGAATTGAGGATGGGGTTCTGGAACAGGTAAAGAGATTGCCTGCTCAGCCCAAGCTAAGCGGCCATTTACCTCCGGGGCGTGGGTTGCCCTCACCCAGTTCTTCGTCAGGAGGTCGGCAAGATTTGAAACCTGCTCCGCAGGAGTGTTTCCCGAGGCTTTTGGAGATACATCGCCGATCGGGCCAAGAAGCACCAACCCGCCGGTTTTCTCCATTACCTTGCCTGGCCAATCCCCTCGCAAATGATGTTCCGAGGCCGGATATAGAGTTGGATGAGCCGCGTAGTGGACGAATAGGTCTTTGCTCGCGCGGTCTGTTTCCAGCACGAGGCGATGGGCTTGCTTATCGGGTTCCTTCCCACCCCGGCGATTCACATTGGCATCGATTCGCTTGGAGAATAGGCTGAGCGTTCGAGAAAAAGGCCTAGCCCTCGAAGCTTCATGAATGCATTGCGCAATTTTATCGGCGTACCATTTCAGCCACTTCCTCTTGAAGCTCGCTATTCCCGGCACGGAAAAATCCATCTGACTGTTGACGAGGGCACTATCCGGGGCGCAATGAGTGTGGGTGGCGGCCATAAAAACGTGAATTTCACGAGCCAGGCGATCCTGTACGGCGGATACCAAGCTTTGCGGAATCGTTAAGGTCTCGACCCCTACGAGCGCGATCCTCATGCCTCTCCAACTCAGCATGATCGCTCTCGCGAGCAAGCGGTCTCCGGGCACAGAAAGAGCCCCTTTCCGCTCTGTATATCCTCCAAGCGGGAGCGACTCGGGCGGGGTGATGTCGATGCTGGCGATCGAAACGCGCACCCCCGAGCTTGCCGCTAACAGCCCCAGGAACAATAACATCTCTCTACAAAGTTACCTTTGGTGACGAAACCAAAGTCTTCCTGAGTCTCAAAATGACACTGTGCCGTGTCGTCCCGAACGCAGTGAAGGATCCCCGCCATAAAGCGGTGCGATGGGAACGAAGATTCTTCGGAGGCTCAGAATACCGGTCAAGTGTCGGAATGGATCAAAAACGCGCATTCTCCTGATCGACGCTTACGATTTTTCGCAAAACTAGCCTTAGGTCTGCTACAATTTCAACTGAACGGAGCGGCACGATGAAGAATCAGAACGATATGATCTTTTCGATTTCGGCAATTGCCTTGGCCTTGATATTTGGCGCGGTCTTTTACTTCACCGCAAAAGAGCCGATCAAGGCGCCTTCAGTTAAGAAAGTACCTCTCACAACACCGGCCTTCGAACCGGGAACCGTCTCGATGGGCAACTCGCTGGAAGGGGGAGGAGACAATGGTTCCGCGGGAGGTCCTGAGGCTTCCTCGAGCGTGGGTGCCGGATTTCGCAAGGGCGGACGTCGCTAAGGAAGGGCTACCGTCCTTTTGGGAGTGCGTGAGCGTAATCGCGCTGCCGCTGGAACGCGCGGGTTTGTTCGCGCCCTCGACTCCTTCGCATGCTTGGCTACAGTTGATGAACAAAGGTCGGAGGATTTAGCTTATGCCGATGCCGCCCGTACTAAATGTTGGGTTTTACAATTATGTTTTGACCGAGAAAATCGTGGCGTTGGTCAGCAGCGAGTCCGCTCCGATGAGACGTTTGATCCAAAGCCTCCGCAAAACCGGCAACTTGATCGACGCTACCCAGGGTAGAAGAACCAAAGCAGTCATTTTTACAAGCAGCGATGCAGTTGTGCTTTCCGCGATTTCTCAGGAGACCCTTGCCAAGCGTCTCAGCACCGGCGAGCTGATCGGCGATGAGGAATAACGGGCACACTTCCATTTGGAAGTCGCTGCTGGGCCGGTTCGGACGAGACATCGGCATCGATCTAGGAACGGCAAATACCCTGGTCCATGTCGGCGGTCGTGGGATTATCTTGCGCGAGCCCAGCGTGGTAGCGATCAATAAAGATACCGGCGACGTGCTTGCCGTGGGTGAAGAAGCCAAGCGCATGCTCGGGCGGACCCCCGCAAATATTGTCGCCACGCGGCCACTCAAAGACGGCGTCATCGCCGACTACGATC
>JBBREX010000040.1:0-18590 GCA_038225245.1 Fimbriimonadales bacterium
AAAGATTGCAGCACCCCAGGTAGCGTTGCGAAGCATTTTGCGATCTCCCTGGTGTCTTCTCACCCGAATCATGCCTCGAAAGAGCCAGTAGGTACCTGCTAAGAAGCCGATCCCGCCGAGAGTCATGCCCGACCACACCCAGATGCCGCTCGGCGAAGCGAGCCACGACCTCAAGAAGACGTATGCAACGACGTTCGTTGTGAGCGGCCTTGTTCCGAAGATCACCCAGACGGCAAGGAACCCAGGTGAAAAGAGGATGCTAAGCAGGGCCGTCCATGCCGACTTCTTTCGCTCGGTTCGCTCGACCTCGCTGCGTTCCACGATCTGATTATGCGGCAGACACCCTTAGGGCATAGTCACGAAGTCAGAATTGCTGGCCGGAAACGGTGTCACGGTTGGGGGCGGCAAGAGTTATCCCGAGGCAGGCGAACGCTTAGGCATCGGATCGGCTGATTATTTGATCGTTCGGATCGGTTGGGTTGCACGGACTTGGTCCTTCGTCCTCACTCCCCTCTTCGCCAGCCATTTGTCTTTCGACTTGACGAACGTCATGTCCCAACCAATGGAAAAGATGAAGTCCCTCGTGACGCTCGGGTCTTTCAAGTTTGCCACTGTCTTAACGAGCTCGAAGCTCTCTCTGGCGGTCGCCGTATTGCCCGCAACCTTTACATCGAGAACGCGAAACTGAACCGACTTAATCGCTTTTGCATCCGCCAATTTCTCGCGCATCTCCCTGAGCCATATGTGAGGACCGGTCGTCCTTCCGTGATCCCTGGTTTCTCTGTAATCGGAAGCATAGTTTGTACGGACGAATTTGTTCATTCCAATACGGTCTTGCTTCTTCATTGCTGACGCAAATTGGTTCATCGAATTTTGGAGCCTCTCACTGAGGGCGCTTGGGTCGGCGGCGCCCACTACATGGATACATAGCAGGCTGCAAAGCGCTGTAACCGGAGAGAAGAAGGTCTTCATTTAGTGCTCCTGAAATATTGAAGCACAATTGGGTGCGGAACGCCGAGAGGGGTGCCACGGTTGGCGGCGCGTGGGGTCTCTATTCTCTTTGATAGCCTCGCCGCCAGCCGTGCCGATCCTTGAAGCTGCAACAAATACGGCTGAAGGCAGGAAGCCTCAGCTCCAATCCGAGTTAGATTGCCTTCAACCGTGCCAACCCGCCGATGGTTCGACTTAGTGCGGATAGAATGGAGAAGATGCAAATCCTGATCTTGTTGCTCCAGACATCCTTGCGATCAGCGCCAAACGACATGAATCGCCAATCGCATGGCGACGGCCCGCTTGTGCAGATCTCGCGCGGGCATCGCGGGAAGCATAGATTCCTGATCCGATTTGAGGCGGCCAAGTTCAAGGTTGGCAAGCGACGGTTAACCTTTTATCGGTTGGGCCCGCCCGGCCCGGACGCTGAGGTTTTCCCCCGGATTAACGGTAAGAAAGTTTTTGGACAGGATGGCATCTCTCCCATCAAAGGATTGACTCCAAAAGCAATCATGGAAAAGCGATTCACGGAGCTGATTTCTCTTCGCGCTTCGATCGATGGTAAGCCGCTATCCATTCCGAGAGCGCTAGTGCAGAACTTACTTGACCCAAGCATTGCCTCCGACGTTGAGCATTTGTCTCGTGACGGGAAGACTCTCATCGTCGAGATGTCCGGCTCGGACGGTGCAGGCGGATATCAAGTCACATGGAGGCTTCGCCGGTCGGGCCGCAGTACCCGTAGGATGCAGTTGGAAGATTGAAGGCGTTTATCCCTTGATCCCTCGGGAATTCCATCACTCATTCGCGTTGCATCCCTTCGCCGGGCGTTGAGCCGTCGGCCATCACCCTAAATAACTTTCCGCGAACGATTCGGTATTCAAAGCGCTCGATCCATCCATGCCCCCCGTCCACCTCCAATACTCGGGGCTTCACTTCCCGATAACGATACTCGATGAAGGGGATTGGGCCTGGCGGCACCGTGGAGACCCGCAACCGGCCATCCTTAGTGAACTCCATCGTGGTCCGGTCGCGCCCAATGGGATTAATGATGAACCAACGACCAACAATGGAATTATTGCGGGGGAGGAGCAAAGCCAATAAGATAGCTGCGACACCAACAAGCACGAGAAACGGTAGCACCAATGCTCTAAGTCGTTGGTCCACGGCTACGTCACCCCCGCAAACAAGCTGCCCACTACTTCCTCCATTGAGACCTCCTCCACCGCGATGTCGTTCACGGGAAAGGCCTGCAAAATCGCTCCCGTCACCGAAGCGATCTTGTCGCGCGGAATGTCGAGAATCACCCCGTTCTCCGTCACCTCGACCACCTTGCCGTACTTTGCGAGGTCCTCGGAGCGCACCGTCTCCCCGAACGAGAGCCGCAAGCGCAGGGTGTCCGAGTAGCGGGCGGTGAGGGTGTCCAACGTGCCTTCGAAGACGAGCGCGCCCTTGTCGATGACGATCACGCGCTCGCAAAGCTCCTGCACGTCCTGCATGTAATGGCTGGTGAGGATGATCGTGCAGCCGTCCTCGCGGTTCATCACCCGCAAGAATTCTCGGATGCGTTTTTGGGAGACCACATCGAGGCCGATCGTCGGCTCATCGAGAAACACCACCCGCGGTGAATGAAGCAGGGCCGCCACCAGTTCGCATTTCATCCGCTCGCCGAGCGACATCTTGCGCACCTGAGTATGGACCTTGTCGGTGAGCTGGAGCGCTTCGAGTAGATGGTCGATGCGCGATTTGAACTTGGCGTGGTCCACGTCGTACAGCTCGCGCAGGACGACGAAACTCTCCCACGCGGGCAAGTCCCACCAGAGCTGCATCTTGTTACCCATGACCAGGGAGATTTGTCGGAGCATTTCTTGGCGGCGCTCGAATGGCTTGTAGCCGAGCACCTGAGCCTCGCCCGAGGTAGGAAAGAGAATGCCGCTGAGCATCTTGAGGGTGGTCGTCTTCCCCGCTCCATTCGGCCCGAGAAAGCCGACGAGCTCACCATGCTCGATGCTGAGGGTGACGCCCTTGACCGCCTCGATGACGGTTTTCTCGCGAGTGAACAGGCCCTTGATCGAACCCACGATGCCTGGCTCCTTCTTGACTGAGATGTAATTCTTGGTCAGGTCATGAGTCTCGATGGCTGGCATGGGCCGCCTCAGGATACCGGCTCAAAGCAGGAGCAAGATGGTCGCCACCGGCAACGCGGCAAAAAGAAGGGAATCGATTCGGTCCAGCATCCCTCCGTGCCCAGGCAAGAGCGAGCCGCTGTCCTTGAAATCTGCCGATCGCTTGAGCGCGCTTTCCAGCAGGTCGCCTACTTGCCCGAAGACTCCGCATGCCAACCCGCAAGCCACGCCTTTGAGCATCGCTACATGCACGATCGGCGCCAACGCAATCCCGGCCAAGATGCAGAACGCCAAGTTCGCAGCTGCTCCTTCCCAAGTCTTATTGGGCGAAATTTTTGGCGCGAGCAGGCGCTTGCCCCAAGTTCTTCCCACAAAAATCGCGGCGGTATCCCCTGCCCAAATGGGGACAAACAGGAGCAAGATCCAGTTCGCGGATATCCATCCTTCCTGGCCTGCCCCGCTTCGGTGAATCAAGACTACCGCGAGCAACGGCGCGTAAATCCATCCCGTCGCAAAGACCCGCAAGAACGCGACTCGTTTGCCCTGAGCTAGCGTGATCGCGGATCGGACTCCGACGAAAAACAGCGGCCACAAGATGGCCAGGGCAATCTGCCGCACGTCACGTGAATCGCCCAAGATGAGGAAAGCCGCTGCCGCGATCAGCGCCGGCGATGGGGGCGAAAATCCCTTCAGCGAGCGAGCGTAAATCCGGTTGAGCTCAGTACTCGCGATCGCCGCCGCCGCGACGCAAAGAACCGCCAACGGCCAAGTCGTGGTCAAAAGGAGTGACGCCAGCACGACGGGAATCGCGATAAAAGCGGTGGCCACGCGCTGCTTCATGAACAGCCCTATCTTACACGGGAGTATGCTTCGTCCCATGCCCATTGGAACGACGGTGGAGCGAATCCGCGTGCGCTATGGCGAGACCGATCAGATGGGCCATGCGTATTACGCCAATTATCTCCTCTGGTTCGAACAAGCACGAGGAGCTTGGTGTCGGGATCGGGGCTTCACCTACAAGCAATTGGAAGGGATGGGCTTCAAGTTGCCGGCGGTCGAAGTGCATGTGCGCTATAAAGATGAAATCGGTTACGACGATCTGATTGCGGTTCATATCAGGCTGCAGGAAGTCCGGCGTTCCGCCATGCAATTCGTGTATGAGATCGTCAACGAGCAAAACGGCAAGCTTTGCACGGAAGGCTACACCTGGCACGTGTTGATGGGCGAGGCTCGAAAGGCGATTACCATTCCGGCCGCGATTCGGGACTTTCTCGATCGCGATCCCGCAGAATACGAAAGGCTGGCATAGAGCCTCTAAGTATTGCATCGGGTATCCTTCATGGCTGGATTCGATGCCTCTCTGTCCCGCGAAAACGGGTCCGATCCAGACCAAAGGGAGGAAGCCTGAACAACATGCGCAAATACGAAGCATTCTATATCGTCAATCCAAGCCTTGAAGATGACGCCGTGCAAACCATCGCCGACCGATTTAAGGGCGTCGTGGAAGCTCAGGGCGGCACCGTGGAGAAGGCCGCCAAATGGGAGAAGCGGAAGCTCGCCTACGAAATCAATGGGCTCAAAGAGGGCAATTATGTCCTCATGTATTTTGAAGCCGATGCCAAAGCGCCTCAAGAGCTGAATCGCCAAATGCGAATTAGCGATGATGTCGTTCGGCATCGTATTTTCCTCAGGGAGGCTTAAACGCCATGATTAACCGAGTGGTTCTCGTTGGCCGATTGACGCGCGATCCAGAATTGCGCACAACTAACACGGGAAAAAACGTTTGCAATTTTGGAATCGCCGTTACGAAAAGGCTCAAACCACAGGATGGCTCGCCTGACGCCGACTTTTTCAATATCGTCGCTTGGAGTCAGACTGCTGACTATGTTTCGAACTACCTGACTAAAGGCCGGCTCGTCGCGATCGATGGACGCATTCAGTCTCGTAAGTACACCGCTCAAGATGGTAGCAACCGCGAGGCGTTTGAGATCGTAGCGGAGAACGTGCAGGGCTTGGACCGACCCAAGGACGACGGAGCCGGTGCTCAACCCGCTGCAACCGCCGCAGTATCTACTGTCCCGTCCGCCGAAGAATACGATCCCTTCGCCGACGAATAGGCTTTATGGCGCACCAGCTAGACGATCGCGCATTCCTTACGAGGCTCGATCCGAAAGGAATGCTGCGACTGGCCGAAGCGTTTCCCAGCCAGTGCCGCGAAGCCCTGAGAATTGCTCAGGAAAGCCACATCGATCACGCCTTGGAGCCTAAGTGCGCAATGCTGACCGGTCTTGGTGGTTCGGCGGCGGGAGGCGACCTCGTCCGTTGCCTCTTCGAGGACCAATCAGTGACTCCATTCCTCGTTAACCGGGATTATCTTTTGCCCAAGTTCGTGGGAAAGGATTGGTTGGTATTTGCCTCGAGTTATTCTGGCAATACGGAGGAAACCTTGAGCGCCTATGTGGGCGCCAAGGCGCGCGGAGCACGCCTAATTGGTCTAACCAGCGGTGGAAAGCTGGCAGAAGCACTCCAGCGCGACGGCAACGGCCTGATCAAGATCCCGGCGGGACAGCCACCACGCACGGCGCTTGGCTTTATGTTTATCCCTATCGTGTCCGCTTGCGTTCGTCTCGGAATGCTGCCTGAGCAGCCATTCGAGCAAGCGTTCAAAACTCTAGAAACATGCTCCGCCCTTTGGGGGCCGGAAGCCGCTTTCGAGAATAACCCCGCCAAACAACTCGCGGCCAAGCTGGCGGGAGCGGTCGGGATCCTTTATGGCCTTGGCTCATGGCAAGGCGCAGTTGCGAATCGATGGAAAGGTCAAATAAATGAAAACGCTAAGAATATGGCGTTCGCAAATACTTTTCCTGAGCTTAACCACAACGAAATCCTAGGCTGGGTGAAGGCTGACGAACAAAATGTTCGCACTTGGGTAACCATTATTCTCGCTTCTGGCCGCGAGTCTGAGAAAATGAAAACTCGCGCCAGAGTAACCGACCAACTCATCAGTGCAGTGTCGGAAGTCCATAATGCAACCGCCTACGGAGAAACCTTGCTGGAGCAAATGCTTTCTCTCGTTTACATGGGCGATTTTGTGTCGCTCTACCTTGCCGCGTTGAATGGAGTCGACCCCGAAACGATCGACTCGATCAATATCCTCAAATCTGAGCTAAGCAAAGTCACCTAAGTCGTTTGTCGCATTTCAGATACGCGTAAGCGTTGTGGGCATGGATCGATTCATGGTTTTCGATTTCGATCTCGTAGGTGTCGATCCGCGCGTCTTTGTCGAACGCAATACTTACTTCACGCGCTAAGTCCTCGACGAATCGAGGATTCTCGTAGGCGTGCTCCGTAACCCACTTTTCATCCGGGCGCTTGAGAACCGGGAAAAGCTCGCAAGAAGCGCAGCCTTCGATCGTTTGGATGAGCTCTTCAAGCCAGACATGCTCATTCGTTCTGACGAGAGCAGTGACGATTCCTCGCTGGTTATGCGCTCCGTAGCTGCTGATCTCTTTGCTGCACGGGCAAAGCGTAGTCACCGGCACCTCCACCAACATCTGGAAGTCTTCGGTGCTGCCTGAAGATGCGATGAAACCACAGTCGAACTGCATCATCCCCACGCGCCCTGTAACCGGTGCCGACTTAGCCATAAAAAACGGAAATTTAACTTCCAAGTGAGCACTTTCGGCGCTCAACCGATCGCGTAATCCTTCTAGTATTTTTGGCAAACCATGCACGCTTACTTGCATGCGATGTTCATTGAGTACTTCAAGAAAGCGACTCATATGGGTACCCTTAAAGTGGTGAGGCAGTTCGACGGTTAGAGTGAAATCGCCAATAGAATGCTGAGTTCCGTTAGCGCGATCGAGCACCAAAATAGGGTATTTGATTTTCCTAACTCCAACCCTGTCGATTGGAATATTCCTCTCGTCGCGCGTATTTTGAATGTCTACAAGCGGAGCCGCCGGACTTCTAGACTTGTCGTTCTTCTTCATCTGGACCAATAGTTCTAACGCTTTCACCGAGCCAATCCTCGCAGGAGCGAAGTCTTTAGCCGTTCAAGAGCACACTCTTTAGGTTTGAGTACACATCCAAAGCTTCGCTTCCGGGTTCGCGGCTGCCGTTTCCCGATTGCTTCAGGCCCCCGAATGGCATATGGGGCTCGCTTCCGAAAGTCCCCGCGTTAACGATAGCTACTCCTGCCTGTACTCGCCTCACGAAGTCCAAAGAGCGACCCACATTCGCCGTATGGATGCATGCGGTCAGGCCATAGGCGCTATCGTTGGCCATCGCCAGCGCTTCCTCGTAATTCTTTGCCGATTGTAAGGCAGTGATCGGCCCGAAGAGCTCCGTACAGGCCGCAGCGGAGGTTCGAGGCACTCCCTCCAGCACGGTCGGCGCCATGAAAAAACCTGTTTGTCCGACTCTTTCGCCTCCACAGAGCACGGAAGCCCCGTCTCCCTTTGCTGCTTTCACCACCGCCAGCATCGAGCACAATTGCCGCTCGTTGATGACCGGGCCGAGATCGTCGCTATCGGCGGTTCCAACGCGCAGTGCTTTGGCTCGTTCGACGAACAGATCTTTAAATTTGGAATACGCCGATTCAATTACGATGATTCGGCTTGCCGATGCGCAACGCTGACCGGCGTTGCTAAACGCCGAGAGCAGAGCCCATTTCACCGCCTGATCGAGGTCGGCGTCTTCGCAAACTACGAACGGATTCTTTCCCCCAAGCTCCAATGAAATCTTCGCGAGGCGCCTCCCCCCCGCAACCGCGATTTCCCGCCCAACCGCCGTCGATCCCGTGAAGCTCACCACCCCCACGTCAGGATGCTCGACCAGGGCCTGGCCCGCTTCCTTTCCGAGCCCTTGAACGATATTCAGGACTCCATCTGGAAGACCTGCATCACTCGCGAGCTTGCCAAAGAGCCACGCCGTGCCCGGTGTGTCTTCGGCCGCCTTGAACACCGCCGAATTACCGCAAATGAGAGCGGGAAATACTTTCCATGCCACATTGGCGATCGGAGTATTGGCAGCGGCGATCAGGCCCGCCACACCAACCGGCTGACGAATCGTCATTGCCCATCGGTTCTCGATACCGCTTGTAGTGGTCCTTCCAAACATCCGCTGACCTTCACCCGCAAAGAACAGGCCGCATTGAGCCGCCCCTTCGGTTTCTCCGAGTGCGTCTCGAACGGATTTGCCGGTTTCTTCCGCAACCATTGCCGCCATCTCCTCTTTGCAAGATCGCAAAACCTCGACCATGCGAGCGAGGATCAGCCCGCGTTTAACCGGCGGGGTTTCTGCCCAAGCACTTTGCGCCTCTTTGGCGGTAGCGACCGCTCGCTGCACATCGGCGGATTGCGACCGGGCGGCTCGGCTGATGATCTGGCCGGTGGCGGGGCTGAGCTTCTCGAAGAGCTCGCCATCGCAGGCTGGCGACTCCGAACCTCCGATTTGATTGAATATCTGCCTCACCAAGCCGTCCAACCTCCGTCGATTACCAGATTGGAGCCCGTCATATAGGAGGAGGCATCGGACATTAGAAACACCGCCGCCCCGTTGTACTCATCGGGGTGCGCCATCCGGCCCATGGGCATTTTCGCGCAATATCCCTTAAGAAAGGATTCGTCTTGATCGTTAAACACTCCGGCAAGAGTGAGCGTATTCACTCGAACGCCTTGAAGCGCCCAGTAGGTGGCTAGGTATCGGGTCAGATTTAGAAGCGCGGACTTAGATACCGAATATGCCACAGGTTTGGTGAAACGCTGACCCGCTTGTTCACGATAAGCATATAAACTTTGATCGGGAGCTACGAGGCCATAGATCGATCCGATATTGACGATCGATCCCCGTCTCTCCTTCGCCATCGCCGAACCTACCACCTGGCTGGCCAAGAAGACTCCTTTCACGTTGACGTCGAGCACGCGATCGAACGATGACTCTGGATACGTCTCGAAGGGACCATTTTCCTCGGCCGGCGCATGGGGAGGGGAATCGAGGGCGGCGTTGTTCACGAGGCCAAACGGCACTCCGAACTCTCGGACAATCTTTTCGAGGCCATGCTCTAGCGACGACTTGTCCGTCACATCCGCCTGGATATATGAAACCTTGTCATCCTCGAGCCTCGTACGCCCGTCTTCCTCGGATAGGACATCCCAAATCACTACGTGGGCGCCGGCTTGAACGAAAGCTGAGCTGAACTGCCTACCCAGTTGACCCAAGCCACCGGTTACTATGATCACCCGGTCGCGCAGCGAAAAGGGATCTTTCACTGACAGCGTACTCCTTCGATCAAATCGCAAATCTCCCGAACCGCCCCAGATCCCCCATTAAGGCGCGTTACGAGCTTCGCCAAAGGCACCACCTCGGGATGAGCGTCGGCAACCACGATAGGCAGGCCAACCAACGCAAGGCAAGTGAGATCGTTGACGTCGTTGCCGACAAAACCAATCTCGGCAAGATCGATCTTTCTGAGTCTTGCCAACTCCAAAAGCTCGACTCGCTTGTCTTCACAAGATTGAATGCATGCGATATTGAGCTTTGTCGCCCGCGCTGTTACGACGGGATTCGTTTCCGTGGAAAGAATGATGGGCTCGATGCCCAGCTGCTCCAGTTTTCGCAAACCGATCCCATCCGCTCGCGAGCAACGTACCGCTTCCGAACCGTCTTGAAAGACGAACACCAGGTTATCCGTAAATACGCCGTCGAAGTCGAACACAAGCAGCTTGAGGCGCTCGATCGCCTGGGTCACTTCTAAAGTAAGCGATTGCGATTCGTGCATCTCAAAGCCGCTAGCAGAGGAATTCAAAATGAATGGCCTCATCCTCTTCAACTGACTTCGCGAGGACCCGGCCGATCACGTTCTCCAGCTCGAAAGGCGGCAAGCCGTCTCCCGGAGATTTGACTGCGAGATCGCGTTCCGAAAGCCGGTGGCCACTCGCTAAGCTCTTTGCCGCAACGATTTTCTTGCCCATTTTCATCAAGGGTTTGATTTCGCCTGGCAACGGCCGCTTAACGCCATCACCAAGAGCGACGTGGGCGCGCTTCAGGTCGCGCACTAGCCGTTGCATACCGCCCGGCTCCAGCGAAAACGCATGGTCTGTGCCTTTTGCCGAGCGATGCAAGGTGAAGTGCTTCTCAAACACTCTCGCCCCCAAAGCATAGGCGAAGATGGCCATGGCGATGCCGTCTTGGTGGTCCGAGAGACCGATCACGAGTTCGGGATACTCGCGGCGCAGCGTTGTGATAACCTGAAGATTCATTTCCTCTGCTTCCACCGGATATGCCGCTGTACATTGGAGAATGCAAAGCTTGGAGTTGATCGGTAGAATCGCGTCGGTCGCACGTCGTATATCATCCATCGTCGCTCCCCCCGTGCTCAGGATCATGGGCTTGCCGAACCGAGCGACGTGTCGCAGCAGGGGCGTGCTCTTCAGATCGCCGCTCGCCATTTTGTAGGCCGGCACCCCTATTTTCTCGAGAAAGTCGGCGCTTGGGATATCCCAAGCGGTGGCGAACATATCGACTTCAAGCTCTTGGGCGAGTGCTTTTAGCTCGATATATTCCGCTTCGCCAAATTCGAGGGCCTCGCGATGGGCTCCGTACGTGTCTCCGAAGCTGTTCTCGTTCTCGTAGGGCTGATCATACATCGCCTTTGTGTAAAGCGAGCGATTATCGCGTTTTTGGAGCTTGACCGCGTTCACTCCGCATCCGGCGGCCACGCGAAACATTTCCTTGCACTTTTCAAGGCTGCCCTGGTGGTTGTGCCCGATCTCGGCTATCACGTAGCTATCGCTTTCGTCGTGAATCAGACTTTTTCCGATCTGGAGCTGTCGCAGAAGTAGACCTCCCTGCCGAATCCGGCATCAGCTCTCAGTATGCCGGATTCCAGGAGTTCCAAGCCATACGAGACGGGAAGTAAAGAGGAACAGTAGAATTCTCTAATCATGGAGCCGCGAGCCTTCAGGCTATACGACACCCTTACCCGTAAGGTCAAAGAACTGTTGCCTATCGAGGCAGGACATTTGCGGTTTTACTCTTGTGGTCCAACCGTCTATAGCTACGCTCACATAGGAAACTTTAGAACGTTCCTTACCGCCGATCTTGTGACCCGAACCGCTCAAGCCCTTGGTTGGCAAGTCAGCTTGGTATCCAATATCACCGATGTCGGACACCTGACCGAGGATGACGCTCAGGGTGCAGAAGATCGCATGGAGAAGGGACTCCGCTCAAAGGAAGGCGAGCAGTTCGCTAACGTTTGGGATTTGGCCGACTTTTATGCCGATGCCTTTAAGTCGGATTGGCGTAAATTGAATCTCTTGGAGCCCATGGTTTGGCCCAAAGCTACCCAGCATCTAAGAGAACAGATCCTAGCCGTCCAGCAGTTGATCGATATGGGTAGCGCGTATGAAACGCCGACTGGAGTCTATTTCAACGTGGAGAGCTTTGTCGAATACGGAAAGCTTTCCGGCAATCGTGACCAAGACCAGCTTTATCGAGGCGTCCGCGATGTCAAAACGGACGACAACAAGCGCCATCCGGCGGATTTCGCCCTTTGGAAGAAAGATGACAAGCACCTCATGCAATGGTTTTCGCCCTGGGGCTGGGGTTTCCCGGGCTGGCACATCGAGTGCTCGGTGATGGCCCGCCAATATCTTGGCGACACAATTGACCTTCACGCGGGCGGAGAAGACCTCATCTTTCCTCACCACGAATGCGAAATCGCCCAAAGCGAGACTCTCACTCACAAACCTTTCGCCAACCATTGGATGCACACCCGATTTTTGCAGGTGAACGGAGAAAAGATGTCGAAAAGCCTCGGCAATTGGTACACCGTTCGCGATCTGGTCGCCGACCACGGAGCCGATCCGCTTGCTCTTCGATACGCTCTTATTTCCGTACCTTATGGCAAGCCCCTGAACTTTACGATCGAACAAACGCTGCGCGACGCCGGCCGAGCTGTCGATCGGTTTCGAGAGTGCGATCGCTTGACCGCCAAGGCGATCAACGAAAATCGCGAGGGCGAGGACCGCATCGGGGCCGAGCTAGAACGGCTTGCCGATGAGGCGCTCGGAGCGATGTGTGACGATCTCAATACGTCCATTGCCCTCGCCAAGGCGTTTGAAGGCACCAAAGTAATCCTGCGCGAATCTGAAGATTTATCGGCCGCTTCAGCTGTCGAAGCGAAGCAATTCTTGGATCGCATCAACGACTTGCTCGGTGTCGTCCGCTCGGCTCATCCCTCTTCCGCGGACAAACTGGAGGGAACGGATTCCGATTCAGGGTGGATCGACGAGCTGATCCAAAGCCGTGCCGAAGCTAAGAAAAACAAAGACTTTGCCCTCGCCGACTCCATTCGGGGGGAACTGGAGACCAAGGGGATCGAGCTACGTGACACTCCAGAAGGTACGACCTGGAAACATCGGGCGTTTTCCGGCAACAGCTGAAATCCTGAATTAATCTCAGTACCAGTCCCCTCGGACACCGGCAGATATCCTTCACTGCGTTCAGGATAATGACGCCACGTCATTCTGAGCTTTAAGTCAGTCTTAGTCCGCCCAGAATTCACAACCGAACTAATCGGCAAATTTGACCTACAATAAGGTCATGAGTTTTGTAACCATGTTAATCCTCGCTACATTGGGTTCCGGTCCAGGCGACGCCCCCGCATTCTCGGCCAAAACCGCCGATGGCAAAACCACCAATTTGAACGCCTTGACGGCAAACGGTCCCATCATCCTCTACTTCATCGGAAACACTTGTCCGATCAATGCTCAAGCGGAAAAGTACTATAACCGGGTTTACGATGCGTATAAGGGCAAAGGCCGGATCGTTGGTATCATCGATTGTGGCCAGACGGAATATAAAGCTTGGCAAAAGCAATTTAAGGCTCCCTTTCCGGTCCTCTTCGACCCCGATCAGAAGATCATTAAGGCCTACCACGCCGAGCGGTCGCCGTGGGTGATCGAGGTCACCAAGGGGCGCAAGCTTGGCAAACAGTGGCATGGTTATTCAACCGGGTATCTCCAAGAGTTGAGCTCGGCCATCGCTTCCTCGCTGAAGATGAAGGCTCAGAAAATCGACTTTTCGGGCGCACCCGCCACGCCTCGCTACGGCTGACCATTCTGAGATCTCCTCCTGTAAGGAGGATCAGAATTTGCCCCGATCGGGATGGTCGAGCAAAAACTGCCGCAACCCGCTCAGGTTGTCCGAATTAATGAGATCGACGCCTTCTGAGTTCAACACGGTCCAAATCCCGACGTGATCGGGCGCGCCATAAAAGCGTATTCTCTTTCCCTGCCGATGAGCCTTCGACACCAAATCGTGCAGGCGTTGACGCTGGGCGGTAGGCATGGAACCCGCCCCTAGCCACGAAAACTGGCTGAGCCAGCTGTCGCTGATGAGAGGATAGAGCTCGCTCGATTGCTCGCTGTCTAGGTCGGAAATCCGGCCATCCAGAGCGCACCATCGTTTCGATTCATTTTCGACCCTGGAAATAGGCCTCGATCCGGACAGGATCACCGTTATCGCTTTGGCCTTGACCGTCCTTCCTTGAAACTGCGTGAGCATCGCCGAGTACTTTTGGAGCAAGGGTTTAAGCGCCTCGTACACCCGGTTCTCATCGCGTTTGATATCGATCAGAAGCGTGAAAGGTACATCCTTTTGATAAACCCAGCCGTCATGACGCTTGATTCTTTCGCTCAAGGGAGCTAGATAAAGACCTTCCAAAGTGCGATCCGGCCGCGCGTCCTTGAGATCGTGGGCAACGAGCAGTTGGCCGTTTACGAGGAAGATATCCGCTTCAACGCTGCAAAAGCCATTCTCGAGAGCATCGAGGAGGGGACGGCGGTGCCGATAGTCGTTGTGAGCGTGGGCATGGATCAGCGGCTGGGCTCTCACTCCTGCGATCAAGGCCATCGCCAAACCCAAGGTCAAAATCGGCGAAACTATTGCCATGCGTAGGACCAGAAATCGGCGGGAGCGAGCCGTTCCGAAGGACTTCCGTTTCCAAGCGTAATGAAGTAACCGATCGGGGCCGTCTTTTCATCGTCACCGCGAACGTTATATTGGGTAGCCCCCCATCGCGATCCCACGCCAAGCATTTCCAGCGAGACGAACTTGCCGCGCCTCAAATCATATTGAGCTTTGCCCAAGAGCTGAAGATCGATGCCCCGCGTCTGCTTGCCATTCATATCTCGAGCCGGCCATTCCGCCGCCGTCGAAGTGAGAACGTGCCCTTCCAGCCGAAGTAAGGCGATTCCGTTCTTGATCGAGCGCACCCGCATCGTCAAATCCGAGGCTTGAACTCCATCCCAAGGCATGCTTGAAGTTTGGCCCCGCACGTTGTCGACCAGCGTGAACATAGCCAAGCGCCGTACAAGCTGAGGCGGCACTCGCGCCACATCATTCGGACCAAGATTTTGGGGGAAGAATTGGGCGACCTCCTCCTTCCGGAACCAAGCAAAATCCATGTTCCACGCTTTCACGCGCCAGTCGGATTCGGGCAGGCAAACCCCCTCCGTTCTCGGCAAATCGCGCGAGATAATCTTAAGCACCAAGCCGTCTTGTGGGTAAAACCGCTCAGCGCGCGAATTTCTGACGTCGATCTCCGACGGGTCCTGAGCCGAGAGCCTTCTCTCTCGGGGCAAACTCTTCCATTTTGCGAGTGCGCGCCGCATCATCGCCGCCATCTCTCCGGGGTCATTGGCGTTGACCGATGCCAAGAATTCACCGCTTGGCGAGAGGGCATACGTTCCTTGCCGGGTGTCGGTAGGCACTTTTCGGCCCCCATAGTGCCCCTGTTCGGCGACCGCTTGAAAGAGGCGAGCCTCGGCGTCGTCTCCCCGTTGGAGGTGATTAACTTCGTCGGCCGCCGGGATGAATTCCTGGGCTAGCCTTTGCACTTCCGCGTTGGACCAGACGAACCGCCTGGCCTTAATGCCGTTGTTTCACGTGCAGGCCATGGGATGCCCATTCATCGCCCAAAGCAGCACCGGCTTGTCGAGACGCTGCCCATCCACAACCGCCGGCCACAGGCTCATCCGCCATTGAATCTTAGTCCATTGCAATTCGTCTTCCTTGGGAAGAATCTGCTCGCGGATCTTGAGATAGCTTGCATCGGTGAGCTCGATCGGCTTCTGGAAGGCGATGACGGAGGCGAGAAGGATAGTCAACATAGGCATCTCTATCGTTACACTACGCCAAACGGTTCAACGCGCTCCTAGTTACGACGCGGTTTTTGCGAACGGGTATGGCGATTGAGGCTTCCGGCGTTCGGTAGGGATCTCGATTTCTCGGGTTCCATTCAAATATTGGGCGGTCTCACAGCCGCTGGCAAGGAAATCCTCGACATTGCCTTCCGCGACGATTTGGCCGCCGTGCTCGCCCGCCCCCGGTCCCAGCTCCAATAGCCAGTCGGCCGCTAGCATGGTTTCCTCGTCATGCTCGACCACCAGTACGGTATTCCCAAGGTCTCTCAGCCGCTTGAGGGTTTCGATCAGCTTGCGATTGTCTCGTTGGTGGAGACCGATCGACGGCTCGTCGAGAATATACAGGCAGCCCATCAGGCCCGTTCCGATCTGGGTCGCCAAGCGAATGCGCTGAGCTTCGCCGCCTGCCAAGGTGCGTGCATTGCGATCTAAAGTGAGATAGGCCAGGCCGACGTCGTTGAGAAATCGCAATCGCTCGATGATCTCCTTGATCGCCCTTTCGCCAATCGCGCTTTGGCGCTTTGATAGTTTTTTGGGAAGCCGCTCGAAGAATTCCATCCCGTCTTGCACCGAAAGGGCGGCCACGTCGGAGACGCTCTTCGCTCCCAGCAGAACGGCCAGCGACTCTGGCTTCAGGCGCTTGCCTCCGCACGTTGGGCAGGACTTCGTGCTCATGTATTGTTGGAGGTCGTTCTTCACCCATTCACTTTCTGTGCTCTCATATCGCTTCTTGAGCGCCTTGAGAACCCCCTCCCATTTCGTTTGAAACTTGCGCTCCGTCTTGCCATAGCGCATGAGAACGGTTATCGGCTGGTCGAGGCCATTCCAGACTGCCTCCAGATGCTCCGCCGATAACTCATTGACTGGTGACTGCGCGTCGAATCCTACCGCTCTCCCGACCGCGTCGAGCATTTCCGGCCACCAATCCTTAACCTCGCCAGACTTGTAAACAAAGGGCAAGATTGCTCCATTTCGCAGTGAAACCGACGAATTCGGGCAGACCAGATTGGGATCGAATTCGGTCTTCGTTCCTAACCCTGTGCATTCAGGGCATGCTCCATAGGGGGAATTGAAGGAAAAAATGCGAGGCTCCGGCTCGGGCATCGAAAATCCGCAAACCGGGCAGGAATAAGACTCGGAAAACGTTTGTTCCGTCACCTTGGAGCGAGCATCGGTGCCGATCTCGTAGCTGAGGGTTACCACCCCCTTACCCATTTTCAGACCCGCTTCGATTGAGTCGGAAAGTCGGCGGTCCATCCCTTCCTTCACCACCAAGCGATCGATGACCACTTCGATGGTGTGCTGCTTGTACCGATCCATCGGGATATCGTCGGTCACTTCGAACATGTCTCCATCCACTCGCACCCTCACGTATCCCGCGCGATTGATGTCCTGAAGCACACTCTTATATTCCCCCTTGCGGCCACGAATGATGGGGGCAAGAACCTGTAGGCGAGTGCCCTCCGGTAGCTCCTTTGCCACATCCACAATTTGATCGGTAGATTGCCGCTCGATAGGCCCATGGCCATTCGGGCAATGGGGCACACCGGCGCGCGCGAAAAGAATGCGCAGGTAATCGTAAATCTCGGTAACGGTGCCCACCGTGGAACGGGGGTTTTTAGACGAGCTCTTCTGGTCTATCGAAACGGCCGGGGAAAGCCCTTCGATGTGATCCACGTCGGGTTTATCCATTTGCCCCAAAAACTGCCGGGCGTAGGCCGACAGGGATTCCACATACCGACGCTGCCCTTCCGCGTAAATAGTGTCGAAAGCAAGCGACGACTTCCCCGACCCGGAGAGCCCGGTGATCACCACGAATCGGTCGCGAGGAATCTCCACGGTGATGTTTTTGAGGTTGTTTTCCCGCGCTCCGACGACCACGATCTTTTCTTGCGGCACTGCTCAAAGATACCAGACTAGGTAGACGCTTGACAGCTTAAACAGCTCGCCTTCTTAAATGTGGCTATGTCCCTCCCGGACGGAAGGTCATCCTGAGCGTAGCGAAGGATCTCTGCCATAAGCGAGCGGCCGGAACGGAGACTCTTGGCGAGGCTCAGAATGACGAGTCAGGCTAAGATTGACCAGAGAGGATTTGAGCTACCCTTCATTCATGCCCGTCTCCGCCGTCGTGAACACCCGAAACGCTTCCCGCTGGCTGACGTATGCTCTCCGATCGCTCAGAACGCTTGCCGATGAGATCGTGGTCGTTGACATGCATTCTGAGGACGACACGATCGAGATCGCCAGGCAATTCGACGCCCGCATCTTTCCTTTTAAGAAGTGTGGATTCGTCGAGCCGGCTCGGGAGTTCGCTGTGTCCAAATGCTCGCACGAAGTCGTGTTCATCCTCGATGCCGATGAGATCATCACTCCCAAGCTTGCCCTTCGGTTAAGAGAAATGTCCAAATCTGAAGTTTCCGCGACCTATATTCCTCGACTTAACTACATTTTCGGCGAACCGATTAAGCATGGCGGCTGGGATCCTGAAGCGGACGCTCAGCTGCGGTTTTTCGATCGCCGAAAGGTGCGATTGCAATCGAGAATTCATTCGGGAATTCATCCCAAAGCGGACGCACAAGTTTTGCGCTTGCCCTTTAAGGAAGATGAATGCCTCATCCATTTTAACTATATGGACGTGACCGATTTCCTCGACCGGCTCAACAAGTATACGACCATCGAAGCCGAGCAAAGGGCCGAATTAAAGTCTTCGAAGCCTTCCTCTAGCTTGCGGCGCGGCATCCGAGAATTCACCAATCGCTATGTCCGTCAAAAAGGCTTTCGAGATGGGTGGCGGGGATTCTATCTGGCGTGGTTTATGGCCACCTATCGAGTCGCCACCGATTGCAAGATGTTGATGATCCAGAAGGGATTGCTCGCAAAAAGCATCGAGCTAGACTATCGAACCGTTGCGGAATCCTATCTTTCAAGCGATTCCTAACCCTTCCATGAGCCTGGCCACCGTTCGCTCCGAAGTGTAATTCTCGAGCTTTGCTTTCGCCCGAATGACGATCTCTCTGGACCACTCCCGGTCTTCCAAGCAGCGATGGGCGAGGGCGAGAGCTTGACCGATATTAAATGGATGGGGCACCGTCAGCTCTGGAAAAAGCTCCTCGCTTTGCGACGTGGAAGCGGTGGAGACGATAGGCATTTCCAGAGCCGCCGCATCGAGAACATTGCGTGCCCAAGTGTAACGATCGTCTAAATTAATCCACAGCGAAGCGCGCGCCGCCTCCCGCCAAAACTCGGGAAGATCGACTTCTAGGCTGGC
>JBBREX010000041.1:0-18587 GCA_038225245.1 Fimbriimonadales bacterium
TCAAGCGTGGTGAAGACAAGCCCCAGGGAGTTAAACCCTTCCTGGCCGGCTACCGACCAAAGAAACTGGTTCGCCCGCTGGTCTCGGAGCGCCTCGATCACGGCTTGCGTCAGGGGGAGTTTTCTCCGGCTGCTAGATGTCTTGAGCTCTCGTAAGACGAGCTTGCCTTTCACCCGTTGAAGCTGCGTCCTCACACGCAGATCGCCGGCATCCGTGTCGACATCCTCCCACCTCAGACCGGTGGCCTCGCCCAATCTGAGGCCCGTGTTGAGCGCGAGAAGGATGAGGTTGCCGAGATAGTGATCCTTAGCCGCCTTTACGAGTCGCTGCGCCTCCTCGGGCGTGAGATACACGGGCTCCTTATGCGGCGTCGACGGGAGGGGGTCGAGCCTGTCTACTGGATTCTCCTGGAGCTTCTTCCACTTCCACGCCGTGTTCAGTGCCGCGCGAAGTGTGGCCCGGATGTGCCTAACGGTGCTCGCGGCGAGGGGAGCGAGTTCGATCTCGACCCGTTGTCCAGCCTTTCCCGCGCGCTGGATTTTCCGCGGCTCTCTCGCTCTGTCATTGAAAAACGCCTCCAGGTGCAACGGCGTTAAGTCGGCCAGGGAAATGTGGCCGAGTGCCGGGAGGATGTAGAGCCGCGTCATCTGCTCGTAAAAGCGCACCGTCTTCGGCGCCTTCTTACCTTCGATCGCTTCCTTCAGCCAAAAGGCCATGAACTGTCCTAACGTCTGCTTATCCTCTTCGACCGGGACGCGGAGATTCATCTTGACGAGCACCTTGTTGAGTTCTTGCACTGCCTCGGTCCGGGATGGCTTGATCCCTTGGTAGCGCCTCGGATTCCCGTGCTCGTTGTAGGCGTGCGTAATGCCCCAGCCCCAGCGCCCGTCCTTGCGCTGGAAGACGGAGCCCTGGCCTGTCCTTCTGGTGTTCGCCCTCATGTGTTGCCTATCCCACCCCGCTCTTCGGCTGTCAGCACATTGACAGCAGAGACGACGATTGACAGCAGAATACCACATACGATGGCGGACAGTATAGTGTAGTATTAGATGCCAATAACGGCTGAACACGGTCGGTTACGGACAGGTAGCACGCTAATTTGTAAACAGCGGGTCGCGGGTTCGACTCCAGTCGCCGGCTCCAGTTTGAAATGGTCCCCTTACGCTCGCAATCTTTTGCGGCGGGCCAGCAACAGCATGCCCAGACTTATCGCTCCAAAAACCCCGGGCTCGGGTACAGGAGTGACCTCGTCCTGAATACCATCGCCGGTTAACAAGGCAAGTTGAACTTGAGTGTTGGCCCTGCCCATCCGAATCTCCGTGAGCCACCCTTCCGCAACATCGGTTATTCCGGACTGGAATTGATTGGAGCCGTTCTCGATGCCATCCACCCACATTTTGCTACCGTTTTGGCGGACAAGACTCAGATCATTGTCAAACGCGATCTCCCAGGTCGCCAATTGAAACGCGGCCGATTTATTGGGATCCACCACCGCGCTGAAAAAATTGCCCCATAACTTCTGCAAATTGGCCGTGCGCGTCGAATCAAACACTACCGGCCCGCTGATCCCTCCGCTTGTTGTGGAAGAGCCCTCGAGCAAAAAGACGTTCGGATGGCGCTGAGAGCCTTCGGGCAAGAACTCGCCGATCTCCACGCAAAACGTGTTGAAGCTATGGGGCACGAGTGTGTCCGATCCCCCCGTCCTTTCGCCGTGAAACATGGTCGTGCCTTGGCCGTTTATTGGCCCGTGATTTCCCGGTAAATCCGTGGTGAAATTCACGTTCGTGATTCCCCAGATATAGGTGTAATCGGCAATGATGTCGCCGGCGTGGGCAGCCAATGAAAGAGCGCCCAATATAGCAGCTCCGCTGAGTTTGAAAATCGAAGAGGTTCGTAACATAGAAAGGTCCAGCCTGAAACAGATTGAGAATCTGAGGGAGCAAGCCTCATGCCATCATCGACAGAAAGCGAACATTACGGGGCATTTACAATATAATTAGCGGCTTCCAACAAGGTCTCGAACTCAGCTTCAGGGGGGTGCGGAAAAGACCTGGCTTCCCCGCGGGCCGTGACCCCGCTGAGAACGAGAAGCGGGCGGCAACCGGCGCGGAACGCGCATTCCATGTCCGTATCCTTATCTCCCACAAGAAAGCGTCCTTTCGTACTTAGCTGAAAGTCTTCACAGGCTGCAAACACCATCCCAGGTTGCGGCTTTCGCCACGGATGGTTTTCGGCATCGCTCGCCGTGCAATAGTAGAATTTCCTAATCTGAAATCCATGTGGGGCCAGCATGTCCTGAATGGCTTGGTTCATCTTGTCGAGCTCTTCGGGCGGGGTAATTCCGAGGGCAACACCTTGCTGATTCGAAATCACGTAGATGTCGAATCCGGCGCGATCCAAGATCGTCAAGGCTTCGACCGTCCACGGAAAAACTTCGAGCTGAGAGAGGCTGCTCACATAGGGCGATATGTCCACGTTGAGCACGCCGTCGCGATCGAGGAAAACCGGCCGCCGATTATTCTGCATAGTTTCCGACCTCCGTTTCCGTCAACCGCGAACGGTGAAGCCATCCGAGCAGTGCGCCTGCCAACACGATTGAACCTCCCAACAAAATCGCCGAGGGAATCGAAACCTGTCGGGCGAACCATCCGAAGAAAAGGATCCCAAACGGCGCCAACCCGCTGAGTGCCCAAATATGCATCGACAGAACGCGCCCTCGCAAATTCGGCGGTGAGAGCAACTGAAAGAGGGTGTTCGTGGTGTTGAATTGAACAACCCCGGACATTCCGGCTAGGGCCATGAGGAAGAAGGCGATCCAAGGCTCTCGAATGAACGAAAGCGTCACGAGGGCAAGGCCCATCATGGTCATCGAGACCTTCACCAACAAGGCCTTGACCGGCTTATCGGCGAGAAATAAGAGGGTCAGCAGTCCCGCCATGGCCCCGACTCCGACCGAGGTCATCGCGTGCCCATAACCTTTCGCATCGAGATGCAGCATGTTGGCGGCGATCGCAGGCATGAGAGACAGATAAAACAAAGCGAATACGGAAACCGTGCTTTCCATTAAGAAAAGAGTTCGTAATCGGTTGTCTCGAAAGGTATATTTCACCCCTCCCAGCAGCAGGTCGGCGATCGGTTGAGGCTCCCGCGGAACAGCTCTCAAGTCTGCTCGAATCGCCAAGGCCGCGAAGATCAAGGCGGCGAAGCTCAGGCCGTTTACCAAGTAGCACGTTTCGGGCCCGAAACTTGCGAGCAGTGGTCCTCCGATCGCAGGCCCTAGCATACGAGCCAAATTGAAGGTCATCGCATTCACCGGCACGGCGGCCGCCAGATCCTCGATCGGCACCACCTTGCTCACCAGCGATTGGCGGGTCGGCATCTCCACGGCCGATACCAGGCCGAGAATTAAGGCGACGACGACGATTTGCCAATACTCGACGAAATGCCAATATGTCGCGGCAGCCAGATAGAGGGCGCCTACCGCGAAGAGCGCTTGGGAGATGACCAGCACCACCCGTCGGTTCAAGGTGTCGGCAAGCGTTCCCGCAAAGGGGCCCAAAAGCGACACCGGGGCCATGCCGCAGAAGGAAACGAACGCGAGCTTCGAGGTGTCCCCCGTCATCTTCCAGACCAACCACCCTTGGGCTACGTTTTGGACATGGCTGCCTACGAATGAGAGGAAAGCTCCTCCCCAAAGGAGTCGAAAATCTCGATGACGAAACGCACGTAGGGACGGCGCCTCGAATATTCGAAGTCGGGAAATTCCGGGCGAAACGCCCATATGAATTCAGTATATCCTCTGCTCCATTGGCCTCGATCAGCCTCCTATCGACCTTTTTCCTACTTTCCTATTCCTACTAAGCACAATCTATTTTCACCGGACCATCGAAGTTGACGTTTTTCGCGGCCTCCCTACTCTATTAGGGGCGGCAAAGCAGTAATTGTCAACCACTTCTCGGCAAATCTAGGTCCTACCACCCGCCAGATCGCAAAGGAGAATCACGCAAACCCGCAAAGATTGCAAAAGAATTGTGTTAAGCTGTTGACCACTCACTTGATACCATTTGGTCATCGCCTCGCCGAAGTTGATGAAGAGAGCGAGGCGTCTGCCGGAAAACCTCAGGTAGGTGAGAGGCTGCTTCAATTGCACCGGCGGCAAGACCTACAAAGACTTGAGTTCAATGATGACAATGCCCTTCACGAGCAGGTCTGCGTGAAAGCCATGCTCAAGCTTGACACCCTCCTAAATCACAGGCAGCGGCACTTGCTTTTGCACATCCAGACCTCGCTTAACCCAGCTCCAACGTGCAAAGCCAAATGCAGATACGCGCGGCAGGTCCTGTATTCACCAATACTGGCGGAGCTACAAGGATCACAGGATTTTGTCCAATCGGTTGAAAACAAAAATAAATGTTCCGCGCTTCTAAAAGTGAGTTACCATAAGAAATACTGTGGGATCTATTCATCAGCTCAAATCTAGCATTGGCTTGGTCGCCTTAACCTGTCTACTCGCGATCAGCGCCAAGGGCCAGTGGACAGTCATCAACCTGCACCCCGGGGGGAATGTGGCCCAGTCGCTTCTTTTCGGTGTAGGCGGCGGGCAGCAGGCTGGCTACGCCATCGTAAACAACGCTTTTCACGCCAGCGTGTGGAGCGGTACCGCCGCTTCGTGGGTGGACTTGAATCCGCTTCTGTTGATGGCGGCCAACAGGTGGGCTTTGCTCGCATCGGGGGCGCGGATCTCGCGAGCCTATGGAGCGGGACAGCTAGCTCGTGGGTGAGCTTGAACCCGGCTGGCTCCTCCACGTCCTATGCTCTAAGCATTAGTGGCGGCCAGCAAGGGGGTTACGCTATCATCGACGGCGCCGGTCGTCCTGGCATATGGACTGGCACAGCCCAATCGTGGGTGGATTTGACCCCTGCCGGCGCGAGCTTAGGACAAGTCAGTTCCGTGCACGGCGGCCAGCAAGCGGGCTATGTCCTCGTGGGGAGTGTTACCCATGCCGGTGTGTGGAGCGGCACGGCTGCGTCGTGGGTGGATCTTCACGCATTTCTGCCCCAGAGGTTCGTACAATCTTATGCCCTCGGAATCGTGCATGACGCGGGCGTCACCTACGTGGTGGGCTGGGCATATGACCCCACCCTTAATCGCGACGAGGCGATCATGTGGGCAAATGGAGGTGGGCATGTGAATCCCCTCTCGTTCACCGTATTCCGAGGCGTGCTCGAGTCAGGGGATCTTGCGAGCCTCTTGGATTCAGACAATAACTATGTCGTCGTTCGCAATGGAATCACCGCGTTGGGCACGGAGTCGCCGATCATGGTACGTGTTTCGGGCCAGTCGCCCCTTCAAACTCCGACAACTTTTCAGTTCACGGTCGAAAACAAAGTCTCCATAACAGGCCTGAACCAGCTCATCGACTTGTATGACTACGCCCTGGGCAGGTTTGTCAACGCCGACGTGCGCGCGGCCTCGACGAACGATGCCGTCGTGACCGTCACTGGCTCTGTGGCAAACGTGGAAACTGGCACGCGCAATGTGCAAAGTCAAATTCAGGTACGTCCGGCTGGACCGTTGTTCACCAACACTTGGCGGAGCTACTTGGACCAGACGATTTGGGTGATAGCCTGAGAGAGGTGAGCAGAGAACGGATTCACACATTCTCTCTCAATCTGTGCCAGATTCAGGGTATTTCATTACTCGTTGGGGAGAATGATGGTTTGTGCTGAAGAACGCACCCATAGGCTCAATCCCGGCACAGATCCAGGATATATGGACGGCGGCCGAGCTGGAGAGCTACCTCCGGCTCGTTTCTGGTGAACCCACAAGGTCGGCTGCCGAGGCGGCCACTCGGCGAGGAGCTTTCTTAATGGTTTCCAAAGCAGTCCTTGAAACCGACTCGAGTGTTTGGTCGCCGCTCCTTGTCAGCGGCTCGAGTATTGGGATTGCTCGGGGGTCGCGCAAGACTCCGAGCACGAGGGCGGCTTGCCACTTTACTTGGCTATTTTCCGGGCGATTCAGATACTCCGAGGCGACGGCAAAGCTTTCCTCGCAAGGCCAACTGGCTAGTGCGAAAAGTAAATTCCCTCTCATCCTCAGGCTTTCGTCGCTGTCCCTCAAAACCTTTACGATGAGCTCGAGACCGGCGAGACTGGGTAGTTTCGCCAATGCCCGGCCTACGGTTTCTCGGACATCGTCCGGCTTTGCCCGATCAGCCAACCAGCTCCTAAGAAGAAGTTCGCCGGGAGCATATAACAAGTCTGCAATCGCACCTGCGATAGCTTTCACAACGCCTGAACCAGAGCTCTTGCTGCCTAGTAGAACTAGAAATTCACCCCCTCGAGGGTCTCCCAGCCACCCCAACGCCTGTATCGCCTGTTCGTTCACGTAGGCATTGGCACCCAATGCTCCAGCCTCCAAGGGATGAAGGGTCTGCTGGTCGCGCATCGCGGCGAGGGCAAACAGAGCGTTGAAGTCTTTAGTCTTCCGATAGAGGCTCCAAAGGCGCATGCGGGTAGCGGGCGACTCGTATAAGTGCATCATACGGTTGTTTAGGTCTTGGGCAATTTTCGGTTTGGGAGCAAACACGGAAAAATAGGTCTTGGAGTTCGGATAGTTCCAGTTTGAGGCGTAATATGCGGCCCTCGACGAAATCTTGGCCTCGGCCCGAGCCATAATGCGCTGCAAACCCTCGAACGCGGCTACATAGGCGTTCGGATCACGCGACATGATGAAATCGGAAAGGTTGGAAAGAGCTTCCGATGCTAAGGACTGATCGCTGGAAGTGGCTCCTTGCACCAAAATCGGAACCGTGCCCGGTTTTCGGTGAGCCATGCCAAGAGCGGCGGCCACTCTAACCGGCATCGACGGATCATCCAACCCTCGTTCCACGATAGCGGCGGCATTTGCGTCCTTCCGGCTCCTGTGGCCAAAATAACGATACGCTTGCGCCCGCACGATGGGCGACTTATCCCTTAGCGACTCTTGTATGATGGCTCGGCCTTGATCATTATCATAAGCTTCGAAGAATCGGATCGCTAATGCGCGTGCCCGCGGATTTGCTCTTTTGGCAATATCGAGCATGGCTAGCGATGCTTTGGGACCGAAATAGAGAAGTGCTTCGACGATCTTGCTTTGCTTCTCGTCGGTTTCCAACAAGGCTTCGGTTCGCAGTGCTTCGATGCCTTGATTGCCGGCTGCGAGCAGCTCGTTGATTAGATCGAACCGATTGTCCTCATGTTGAAATGGAAGCGCTCTCGCCACCGCACGCACTAGCGGCATTTCGCCACTACGAGCCAGCACTCTCGCCGCCACGACTCTGGCAGTCGGCTCGGGACCAGTGAGCGCTGCCCGAAGAATCGCTTGCCCAGGTTCGCCAAGGAGAAGCAAGTGAGCGCCCGCAAAGCCGGCTCCATCGGTGCCCAGCCGATGCTGTAGAACGGGCAGAGAATCTTCCTCTGTGCTCGGCACATGGTGTGAAAGAACCTGGCATGCCAAAAGGGTTACTGCAGCGCAGAGTTTTGCTAGGACCATCATGATTGAAGGATACATGAATGCGAAGGATGCTTTAACAATAAACTCGCGGCAATCCGCACATGAAAATAACCGTCTCCAGCGCATTCGGGAGGTCGAATTGGATCTTCGCGCTCGTTATCATATTAGCGCTTAAGAAGCTCGCGGGAGACCGTTGCCACGTTCTCGGGTGTGAAGCCAAACTCGCGCATGACGGCTGGGCCAGGGGCAGAGGCGCCGAAATGGTCGATCCCGACGTGAGCTTGCGCATACCTCGCCCAGCCTAACGTAGCACCCGCCTCAACGGAAACTACGGGAATGTTTTTGGGGAAGATCGATTCGCGGTAATCCTTCGGTTGACGTTCGAAGAGGAACCAGGACGGCATGCTGACGACTCGCGCCGCGATGCCCTCTTTTTCAAGTAAGGAGCCCGCCGCCATCGCTACCGAGACTTCGCTGCCCGTCGCCACGATCACGAGATCAGCTATGCCGGCAGAGATGCTTCGTTCCTCAGGATAACGGCTTGAGACCGATGCTTCGGCCAGAACATAGGCGCCGCGGGTTGCCTGGTGAACTTCGATCTCCGCCGGAGTCAACAGCGGCAAAGCCTGTCGCGTGAGAATGAGGGCGCACGGATTCTTTCTGGCCTCCATGGCGATCTTCCAGCACGCGGCGGTTTCGTAAGCGTCGGCAGGGCGCATCACGTTCAGATTAGGAATCGCTCGGAGGGCCATCAGATGCTCGATGGGCTGGTGGGTTGGGCCGTCCTCTCCGAGGCCGATCGAGTCGTGGGAAAAGAGGAATATGGAAGGAATCTCCATAAGCGCAGCGAGCCGAAGTGCAGGGCGGCAGTAGTCGCTAAAGATGAGGAAAGTGCCTCCGAAGGCGCGGCATCCGGCATGAAGCGTGATCCCATTGACGGCGGCCATCATCGCATGCTCTCGCACTCCGAACGCGATATTTCGGCCGGTCGGCGTGTTTGGTTGAAAGTAAGGTGAGTCCTCGATCATCGTTCCCACGCTTTCGGCGAGATCGGCTGCTCCCCCAATCAGGGTTGGCACTTGCTTGGCGATGGCGTTGAGCGTTTTAGCGCTGGCCACCCTCGTCGCCACCGGATCATTAAATTCTGGAAAATGGCTGGTTTCGATTGACCCGTCGGGGTCAAGCCAGGCGGTGGATTCGGGATGCGTAGCTCTGAAAGCCTCGACAAGGCGACTCCAGTTGTCCTCCAGCTCCTGTCCAGTCACCTCCGCCTGTCGAAAGAAATCGAGCGCTTGTTCAGGAACGTAAAATTCCTGTTCGGGCATTCCGAGCGCGCGCTTGGTCAGCTTGACTTCCTCCACTCCGAGGGCGGCTCCATGGCTCTTGCTCTTGCCGGCAAAGTTCGGGCTGCCGAAGCCGATGGTGGTGCGGCAAATAATCAGACTTGGCTCGGCGGTGGCCTTTTTGGCGATGGCAATGGCTCGATCCACCGATTCCATGTCTTCGCCGTCCGCTTCTTGGACGTGCCAACCCAGGGCCTGAAACCGCTCACGAGTATGATCGCTGAAGCTCAGATCGGTCGCGCCATCGATGGTAATGTGGTTATCATCGTAAAGCACGACCAACTTGCCGAGCTTGAGGTGTCCAGCGAGCGACGCCGCTTCCTGGGTAACGCCCTCCATAAGGTCGCCATCGGAGCAAAGGACATAAGTATGGTGGTCGACGATCTCAAAGCCTGGCCGATTGATATTCGAAGACAGATAGCGCTCGGCAATCGCCATGCCCACGGCAGAGGCGAACCCTTGACCGAGCGGGCCGGTGGCCATTTCAACGCCCGGGGTTAGAATGTTTTCGGGATGGCCGGGCGTCTTACTTCCCCACTGCCTAAAACCCTTCAAGTCATCGAGGGTGAGCTCGTAACCAGTGAGAAACAGGAGCGAATAGAGGAGCATGTAGCCATGTCCGGCAGAGAGCACGAACCGATCTCGGTTCGCCCATTTCGGATTGCTCGGGTTGTGTCGCAGGTGGCGCGTCCATAAGACGAATGCGACGGGAGCGGCCCCCAGCGGAAGCCCCGGATGTCCGCTATTTGCCCGCTGCACAGCATCGATAGATAGGCCGCGGATGGTATTGACGCAAAGTTGCTCGATCGTTGCGACCAGTGGCGCGCCCATGGGTAAAGCCTACCCCGGCGAGGTACGCTGAACCGAATGTCCCTTCACGTTTTGGCCGTCGCAGGGTTACTCTTGCGGGTCGGTGTTCAGCCTCCCGCACCCGTTCCAGCGGGTAGGGCTCAGGTTCACTGGCGAATCAACGAAAACAACACACTATTTTGGGATAATCAGCCTTATCTTCCCGTCGGTCTGAGGATCGATGGATCGGCGGGAGAGATTGACGAGGCCAAGAGCCTCGGGCTGCATGACGTGCTCGTCGATCAATCGGCGATTTCTGGCTGGAGCGCCACCATCGAGAGACTGGAAATCTCAGGCCTGCGTTACCTCTTATCGATCAGCTCTCTTGCCCCCAGTGCTCAGGGCATTGCAGTGGAGCCGGAAGGTTATCGCATTTCCGATATTAAGGAAGAGCGGGACATCGACCTGAAGATCGAGGGGGCGACCAGCGCACTAGTCGTCCTTGCCCTCCAACGCGACGCATCGGTGCAATGGAGCAAGCGCCTCAACTTAGAGGGCGGGCGACTCAAGATTAAAGTGGACCCCCAAAGCACTTTAGAGCACGTTCTATTGATTTATCCGATTCTTCAGGACTCAGGGGAACCGGATTTCTGGGAGGGATTCGACCGCCTTCGAGACGACCTACTGCAAAGGGCAGCTGGGCTTTCCAAGGCTCAGGGCTGCCGAGGACTTGTCAATCCTCTCGGCCAAGTGCTTCAATTCCCCAACGACAAACCAAAGTTCGTGCCCACGAGCCATTTATTTCGTTTGGAGTTGGAAGCTCATCTCAGGCACAAATATGCAACGTTGCCGACGGCCCTGCGAGCTTGGTCTCTTCAAGCAAGCGACCTGGAGAGCTTCGCTCAAATGGCTCAGTTGGTGCCGCTATGGACCTCCAACCGCGGGGTATCGCAATTATGGAATCCCAGCTCGGATCGGATGCATCCGTGCGAAAGCAAACGATCTTCGGCTTGGCGCGATATTTCGGAAGTCATTCGAAACGCGGCCACCCGCCGGATCGAGCGGTTGACAGCAAGCATGCAAAGGATCACCGGCGTACCAGTCGTTCAAGACTGGCGAGGATGGACTGGCCCATACGAGAATCCGCAAAGCACGGTGGGTATTGGGATGAACATGATTGGTTCGAGTCCAGCGAAATGGATCGACTCAGGTTGTCGGGCAGCCGCATCCGCACTTCGTGCCAGTTCGCCCGTTTGGCTCTTGGCTACTCAAATCGATGTGGTAGGCGACAAAGACATGGGAAGCGCCCTCGCGGACGAGCTCAACGACGCGGCCTCTCTCGGTGCCAGGGGATGGTTTATCAGCACCAAGAGCGCGACGGTAAAAAAGGCGCTGAGTGTTGAGGCGAACCGGATGTCTAAAGATTTAAGCTACGCGCAATGGAAGCCGGGTGCGCTTTTTTATCCTGAATCGGCGATGAATCCGGCGGCTCCCATGCGCTTGACCGGAGGGAAATGGTGGCTCCCCTCGCCTGCTCCTGGAAATCGAATCGACCTTGGGCCAGATTTTGGCGCTTATCGGCTCGAAGATGGTAGCGCCTCCTTTTTTACGCTTTGGACAACCTCTGCGACGAAGCGGGTGAAGCTGGCATTCACCGATCCTAAAAAAGTATCCGTCACCACTCTCGACGGCCATGACCCAAAAATTAAGATCGTCAAAAAGTCAATTGAACTGGACCTAACCCCTTCACCAATTGTAATTTCCGGGACCGACGAAGTTCCCGTCCCGGAAGAGGCGATTTCGGCGGAAATTAAAACGTTCGAACGGCTCATGAAGTTGGGGGGCGAGGCGCTTGCTCTGAGTGACGAGACTTTCATATTCAAAAGCTTGCAAGCAGGAGTCGAACGTAATCCGGGGGCGAGCTTCCTCGCCATGCGTCAGCTGAACGATCGGTTGGCGGCCCGGTTAGGCAATTACTTGTGGATTGAAGCAGAGGCGAGCAGAACCCAGAACTTCAGCGAAACCGCCTCAATTGCCGGCATCTCGAACGGATCGGGGCTGGTTATGCGAAGCCGGGTCCAAGCTCCTCCCGAAGGCTACCACGCGGCGTATGACTTCACTTGTCGGAGGGCCAGCGTTATGGTGGCCTGGTTGGCCATGAACATTCATGCGGATCAAGTGTCCGCGGTCTCCCTGAAGATCGGCGACCAGACCTTGAAATCGTTGGATGGCCCCATCGGTCTCTATTCTCAGGGTTTTGGTTGGTATCGTTTCGGAGAGCTTTCGATTCCCAAGGGAACATCGCAAGTTCAGATTCATGTTGACGCTCCAAATGGGACGGATATCGTTTTTGATTCTATCGTTCTGGCGCCGCCAGAATTTCGTCCCGATGGTATTCGTAAGCCGATTCCATGAAAACAAGGTACGTTTGGCGTTTGGCGGTTGGCGGTTGGCGGTTTGCGGTTTGGGGAAGCTGCCAGCACGAAGCAGGGGCGAGCGCGGAACGCGCCGTGCAGGTTGCCCTGGTTCGGCCGGCACTTAATGGCGAGTGTTGGCGACGACTCTAATCTGCGGAACAGTGCTCAAGCCCCTGAAGCCCAAGCAGAATGAATTCTGAGCACAAAGTTGCTGAGGACCGGCGAGACGCCCATGCCACGAGTACTAGCTGACTACGTCGAGCTCGGCAAAAAAGGATTCGGCCTCGACTCCAGAGCCTCCTCCCAAATCTTATTCCGTTCCTCATAGAGGTCTAAAGGCAAGTCTGCTCGGCCATAGATGCAAAAAGGTTTCCCAAGACGAACCGCCCAGCCTGCATCCCCATAACTATAGTGCCACCATTCATCTCGGCAATTTGAAAAACCAACGCCGAGCATGGTTTCCACAAGGAGCATGCGATTTTTTTCCGCTTTCTCGCTTAGGCCATAGGCGTAGGTCGGGCTAGCTTCGAATCGCTCGAATGGCGACGTTACGTCGAGGGGTTCTCCATCGTCGTCGACCAGCATAACGTCCAGAGCAGCCCCGGTGCTGTGTCCGGGTGGCGCCTTTTGATCGAAGGGAGCTACCCAGCGGTTGACCTTTCGCCGCAAAGAAGCATAGCTCAAGGCAGGAAAGGCTTCCAGGGCGCACTTGCTCATCCATTGGTAAATCTTCTGTTGGCGCTCGACGGGTCTCCACGCGTCGGTTACGGCGAGGTGAACGCCAGAAGGCAAATGCAGGGCCGCTTGCTCTGCCATGAGCGCCACAGTTTCCCGGCAATAGGGGATGGTTTGGGGCCGAGGTAGTCGAATTGATGGAGCGAAGTCCGGAATGTGTACCAAGGGTTCTCCATTTTCCTGTTCAGGTACGAAGTTAAGTGCCCGGATTGGCTCGGGAGCGCCTCGACTGCGATCCCACTTGATCATTTCCCAAAGAGAATGAGTAAAAGTCCGACCCCAACGGCTAGACCCAGGCTGTTGCCTCGCTTTTTTTCCATGGATGGCACGTTCACCACATCTCCGTCTTCAAGGGTGACGTCTGCGGTCAACCCTTTCATAATCTTGTTTACGTCGTAGGATGATCTGGCCCTTCCGCGTGAGGACACGGTTACTTGGTCGAGCCGGGCTCGGACGGTGGGTCCCCCGGCTTCGCGGATTGCTTCGGCGAGGCTAAGTCCATCTTTCGCGTCTAGGCCTCCGGGCTTTTCCACCTGACCTTGCACAAAGATGACGCGGCGATGGGCCGAATTTGGCACTACCATCCGGTCCCCAGCTCTTAGCAAGGTTGCTGCCCCAGGGCCATCCAGGTTGATCGTGACGGGCTGCTCTCCATCGTGTTCGAGCTTGACTTGCGTTCGGTCACCGGCTCCTGTAAGGCCTCCGCTTCGATCAAGGGCGGCGCGCGCCGTTAAACCGTCGGTCAGCGGGATTGCTCCCGGGTGTTGAACCGCCCCCAAAATATATATTTCATTTGCCCTTGTTCGGGCGGGAAAGAACACTTTATCGCCCGGGTGAATTAGAGGATTATTAAGCTCGCCGCTTCCAATTGCTTTTGCATAGTCGACCGCCAACTTTTCGCCGGTCGACGTCTCGATGCTTACTTTTCCTAGGTCGGCGGCCTGGGTTGGAGTGGCAATTGCGGCGACGTCGGAAAGCCTCATTCCTTCACGGTAGGGAGCTTCCCCGCTGACCACGACGGCGCCCGCAAACCGAACTACTTTCGACGTGGACTGAATAATTCTCAGAGTTACCGTCGCCTTGCGTACGATCCGTTGCTCGACTACCTTCAGGGCAATTCGTTCGCCTGCCTCGGTCTCGGTTAAGCCAGAAATCGGAACTGCACCCAGGAAAGTGAGGATCAAAAGGCCGTTTTTTGTGATGGTGTAATCGCGATTGAGGGAAGGTTCCTCCTCACAATTTAGGCGGACGCGGTCACCCGGCTTGACCGTACCGTTCTGGCACCAAGCCCAGGAGCCAACTAGGAAGAGAATGAGGAAAGAGAAAGTTCTCATGGGCACTTAAAGAATCTGACGAAGCCTTACCAGAAAATGGTGCCGCAGGCCGGACTTGAACCGGCGACCCAAGCATTTTCAGTGCTTTGCTCTACCAACTGAGCTACCGTGGCACAAAGATGGCGCGGATGACGGGACTTGAACCCGCGGCCTCCGGCGTGACAGGCCGGCGCTCTAACCACTGAGCTACACCCGCGTGATGTACAAGGGGAAAGTATTGCATTGCCGGCGATCGGTTTGCAACCCGTCTAGGTCGCGGCAACCGATGTTCGAGGAGGCGCGGTCTGATTCAATAACAGCCAGTACATAGCAACGTTAAGCACCATATCCGAATATTCGCTGCTGTCGGTCGACTTTTTCACGTAGCTGTTAGCACCCAATTCGTAGGCACGCGTCATTGCCGATTCTTCATCGGAAGATGTCAACACCACCACAGGGACCAGCTTGGTCAGCTCGCGTTCTCGAATTCGCTGCAACACTTCGAGACCAGTAACGCGCGGCAAGGTAAGGTCGAGGACAATTAAAGAAGGAAGCGCTTCCACGTTTCGTCCTTCGAATTTGCCTGATCCGAATAGGTAGTCTAGAGCCTCTTGGCCGTCGTAAGCAACAACCACCTCGTTCATAATATTGTTTTTTCGAAGGGCGCGCAGAGTAAGACGCTCATCGTCTGGATTGTCCTCGATCAGCAGGACAACTTTATCATCAGTTATCATTATAAATCATTCCCCAATTATTGTCCTGGCAGGAATCTGCTATGGACTATCGCTTTAGGCGATCACTAAAAGGGTAGCACACCAGTCGACCAAATTAGTTAACATTATATGTGTGTATCTTGTGAAATCTGACGCAACGAAGTCTAGGCTGGTTCAAGCCGACAGCCTGCCAGGGTCGTTTTCGAGACCCATCGTTATCACCATGGTGGGGGCCGGCAGCTTTTTCACGAACTCCATATTGAAGGACGTCGCGCTTATCTCGGCCAACCAAGGCGGCGAATTTCGGCTGGTCGATATCGATGCCGAGCGGCTAGAGCTTTCGCATCGACTCATGGAGCGCATCGTTACAGAAAGCGGACAGGGAGATCGATGGCGCGTGGTGTCCAGTGTCCATCGAAAGGAAATGCTTCCTGGTACCGATTATCTCGTCAATTCCATCGAAGTGAGCGGCCTCGAGTGTGTGCGATTCGATAACGATATTCCTTTAGAATACGGGGTTAGCCAAAATATCGGCGATACGATGGGGCCGGGGGGACTGTTCAAGGCTCTCCGCACCGTTCCGGTGTGGCTCGAAATCCTCAAGGACTGCGAACGACTTTGCCCGAATGCTCTGGTCCTTAACTACACGAATCCGATGGGCATGATGTGCCTTGCAGCCGCCCGCACGTCATCCATGGAAGTCGTGGGCTTATGCCACTCGGTTCAGGGCACCTCCCGCATGCTGGCTCGATATGCGGACGTGCCGTATGAACAGGTTCAGTGGAAATGCGCAGGCATCAATCACCTCGCGTGGTTCACTGAATTCAATGGACCTGACGGCGACCTATATCCGCGGTTAATGGATCAGGCTCGAAACGGCGACAGCGATTTTTCCAGGGCGGAACCGATCCGCACCGACATGATGATTCATTTTGGGGCATTTATTACGGAATCCAGCGGTCACCTCAGCGAATATCTACCTTACTATCGCAAGCGCAAGGATTTATTGGATGAATACACTGATACCGGCTACCGTGGCGAGGAGAGCTTTTACGCCAACAACTGGCCGAAGTGGCGGGCCGAGCAGGATCAGTCGCGGGCGAGGCTTAGTTCTGGAGAAGATGAGATCAAATTTGAGCGCTCGCTGGAATATGGGGCATGGATCATCGAAGCCATCGAGAAGAATGCTCCCGTAGTGGTTCACGGCAACGTGCTCAACGACGGCTGCATCCAGAATCTTCCTTCCGATGGTTGTATCGAAGTCGCCTGCTTGGTCGATCAAAACCGCATTCAGCCCATCAAATTTGGAAAACTACCGAAAGCGATGGCGGCGATTTGCGATTCAAACATGCGAATGATCGATTTGGCCGCCGACGCCTGCATTCAAAAGTCCAAGGAGGCGGCAATCCAGGCCCTAATGCTCGATCCGTTAACGTCCGCGGTCTGCAGCCCGGCCGAGATCCGAGCGATGGTACTCAAATTGTTTGAAGCGGAGGCGAAATTCTTACCCGAGTTCAGTTAGAAATTGCTTGACGATATTGCCTTGGATCTCCGCATCTAGCAGAAAGGCATCGTGGCCAAAAGGAAGATCGATATTGTGCCATTCACTTTTTTGCCCTGCTCTTTGAGCCATAAGGTGCATGGTTTCACTTTGGTGAGCGGGGTACAGAGTATCGCTGGTGAAGCTCGTAAAGAGGAATTGGGGCCTTGGAACGGGAGCGTCTTTGTCGGTTACGGTTAACGATGTGCATTCGTACAAATCGATTGCCCGGGAAAGAACGATTAAGCTGTTTGCGTCAAAACGAGACGTAAACTTGTCCCCTTGGTAGTTCAAGTAGCTCTCAATTTGGAATTGGGGGTTCAGAACCTCGGGAAGCGCAGGATTCCGCAGGCTTTCTTGGAAGACTCGCCCGAATTTGCGGTCAAAACTTGCATCGCTTAGGTAGCTCAGATGGCCGATCATACGAGCGACGGAAAGTCCATTCAAGGGCGGGTCATCGAGCGGGTAATTCCCATCTCGCCACTTTGGATCGCGAATGACCGCTTGTCGAGCGGCTTCGTTGAAGCCGATCTGCATCGCGTTGTGAGCCGCGCAACTCGCGGTTAGCCAGGCGGTTTTGGTTCGGCCTCTCACCGCCCACTCAAGCGCCTGCATGCCTCCCATGCTTCCCCCGCAAGCACAGAGTAGAGATTCGATGCCGAGGAAGCGGGCAAGCCGAATTTGTGCTTCCACCATGTCGCCCACCGTAATCGCTGGAAACCTTGATCCATAAGGCTTTTCGTCTTGAGCTAGGCTACTCGGGCCTGTGCTGCCTTGACATCCGCCAAGGCAGTTGCTTCCAATGACAAAGTATTTGTCAGTATCGATCGCCTTGCCCGGTCCAACGATGCGGTCCCACCAACCAACTGCATGGGAGTCTCCGCTTAAGGCATGGCAAACCAAAACCGCGTTGTCCCGATTTGAGTTGAGGGCGCCCCATGTTTCGTAAGCCAGCGTCACTTGGGGAAGATATCCCCACCTTTCGCACTGAAGGGGGCCGATGTCTTGATGTTGCTTGTTACCAGCTAGAGGCGAGGTGCGCTCGTTTTCTTGAAAAAGGGCAGGATCGATGTGCACGCTTCTAGTCTTTCTTATATCCCGGACGATGAGGCTGGCCCCGAACGGGTCCTGCCGGATGTCCGCTATGGTTTGGCGCTTGCGCGGCATGGGCATGATGGCCGCTCGCAGCGAGGGCAACCAGTCGCTCGAATTCGCCCGCATCCTTCGCTTTCGCATGAGCTTCTTCATGGCTGATCAGCCCTCGGTCCACAAGAGTTGCCATTGCCTGGTCCAGCGTGTTCATCTTTTGCTTGGCGCCGGTTTGAATGATCGAGCCGATCTGGTAGCTCTTGTTCTCCCGGATGAGGTTTCTGATCGCCGGTGTTGCAAATAAGACTTCGAACGCGGCAATTCGTCCTCGGCCATCCTTCCGTTTGACAAGCGTCTGGGAGAGGACGCCAACCAAGTTGACGGACAGCTGCATGCGGACTTGTTGTTGCTGTGAAATCGGGAATACGTCGATGATTCGGTCCACAGTTTGAACGGCGTCCACGGTGTGCAGAGTGGCAAAAACCAAGTGGCCCGTTTCGGCGGCAGTGATAGCAAGGTGAATGGTTTCCAGATCTCGCATCTCTCCCACCAGAATCACATCCGGGTCTTGGCGCAGGACATACTTCAAGGCGTTGGCAAAGCTATTGGTATCGACTTCGAGCTCGCGCTGATTGATGAGCGCGACATGGTCATCGTGAACGAACTCCACTGGATCTTCGACGGTAACGATGTGGACCTGCTGGGTGCGATTGATGCGGTCGATCATCGCGGCAAGGCTCGTCGATTTGCCCGATCCCGCCGGGCCGGTAACGAGCACAAGTCCCCTTGGACGCTCGATCCAATCATGAGTCGCAATGGGAAGCTGCAAATCCTCCATCGTTTGGATTTCATAAGGAATGACTCGAAACGCCGCTTGTAGATGGCTGCGCTGCTGATACAGATTGCCGCGGAATCTAGAGAGACCGGGAATCTCGTGGGCGAAGTCCAGTTCTAAGTCTCGGTCAAACCGAGTCAGCTGATCTTTTCTGAGCAGCATCTGGAGCTCTTTTCGAAATTCCGCGTCGCTAAAATGAGGAGCATCCTCGACCGGCACGAGATCGCCGTGCACACGAATATATATTTTGCCGGTATCGGTTTTGAAGTGAATGTCGGAGCCTTCCCACTCCACGCATTTGCGCAAAAACCCTTCAAT
>JBBREX010000042.1:0-18343 GCA_038225245.1 Fimbriimonadales bacterium
GTATTCGTCAACCCAAGAAACGCCGCTTCGGGAGGGATGCGGCAGCTCGATAGCCGGCTGACGGCGGCTCGGAAGCTGAACTTCTTCGCTTATGTGATCGCGGCGGCCAACGATTTTCGCCTCATCGGTGCCTCTAAAGAGGCTCACTGGCCTCCCAAAACGCAAAGCGAAAGCTTACTAACCTTGACAAGACTCGGTTTCGCCACCCGGCCCGAGCCGCGTATTTGCAACGGAATAGAAGAGCTGATCGCATTCACCAAGGAAATCGAGCGGCTTCGCCCCGATCTTCCATTTCCCATCGATGGGGTTGTGATCAAAGTGAATGACCGTGATCGGCAAGAATCCCTGGGAAGCACTTCCCGGGGTCCTCGCTGGGCGATTGCTTACAAGTTCGCCGCTGAGCAAGCGTTTGCAAAACTCATCGCCATCCATTGCCAAGTGGGTCGAACGGGCGTGGTCACTCCCGTCGCAGAGGTCGAGCCGGTCTACGTCGGCGGAGCAACGGTAACCAGAGCGACACTGCACAACTATGAAGACCTTTTCCGCAAGGACGTACGGGCCGGAGATACCGTCATCGTTCAACGCGCAGGGGATGTCATTCCGGAGATCGTGGGACCGGTGCTTGACAACAGAAATCCACAGCTACCCTTGCCAGAAGTTCCCACGAAATGCCCAGAATGCGGAACCGAGCTGGTACGGGACGAGGGTTTCGTCGCTCTCCGCTGCCCAAACAAAGGTTGCCCCGCTCAAACTCATGCGAAAATCATGCACTTCGCTTCGCGAGGGGCGATGGATATCGAGGGGCTTGGCGAGAAGCAAATTGCACGATTTTTGGAACTTGGACTCCTTACCGATCTTCCAAGCATATACCGGCTGCATACGCATCGCGAACAGCTAGAAGCGCTGGAGCGCATGGGAGAGCAGAGCGTGGGCAATCTTTTGGTGGCCATCGATGGGTCGAAGACCCGTCCATTGGATCGATTCATTTTTGCATTGGGAATAAGGTTTGTGGGAGATAGGACGGCAGGAGATCTCGCTCGAGAGTTCGGGACGCTTGCCGATTTGCGGGAGGCGAAGTATGACTCGCTCATCGCGGTTTCCGACATCGGGCCTCGAACGGCAGGCGAAATCGAGCAATGGTTTGAGGAACCCGGCAATATGAAGCTTCTCGACGAGCTTCTCGACCTCGGGGTTTCTCCCGTTGAAGCGGAAAAGCCGGTGGGAGACCTCTTCACAGGTCAGACCATTGTATTTACCGGCAAGCTGGAGCGTTTCAGTCGGGAAGATGCGGAAGCGCTTGTCCTCAAACTAGGTGGAAAAGCGGCGGGTTCGGTAAGCCAATCCACGAGCATGGTGGTCGCAGGACCAGGAGCCGGCAGCAAGCTGGCAAAAGCGGAGCAGCTGGGCGTTCGCGTCGTTTCCGAGGATGACTTTCTCGCTTTGCTGCCGGAGGGCTTACTGGGTTGACGCAGGCGCTACCCGAACTCAGTAATCGATTCACGATGACGCTTGCGCTAGGCGAGCTAGATGTTAAGCGGTGCCTGACTTGTGGCCAGGTCTTCCGTTGGGATCTGTGCGGTAACCGGTGGCTCGGCGTGGACGGCGAACATGCGTATGCGATCGAGCAAGTCTTCGAGGATGTGTTCGTCGAAACTACGGCAAACCGAGAAGATTTTTGGAAGCTGTTCCGATTGGATCTCCGCTTGGATGATATTTCGAGGCGGATAATTTCCTTGGGGCCCGAGCTTGAGCCCTACTTGCGATTTTTGCCCGGCTTGCGGCTAATGCGTCCGAGCAGTGCTCGTGAGACGATGTTTTGTTTTTTGTGTAGCTCGAATAATCATCTGCCCCGCATTCGCAGCATGGTGCGCACCCTCGGAGACCTGGGCGAACCGATCGCGGAGGTGTCGGGAGTAACGTTGCGCCGCTTTCCTTCCCTGGCGATTCTCGCCGCCTTGGAAGCGTCGTTTTTGCGGGACAACGGCTTCGGTTACCGGGCAGAAACGATTCCTCGGGCCGCCCAAGAAGTTCTGAAACAAGGCGGGGACGATTGGCTAGAGGAGCTCAAACGATTGCCCTATGAAATCGCTTTCGATGACCTGATGAAGCTGCCTGGCGTAGGTCCGAAATTGGCAGATTGTATTTGCCTATACGGCCTGGATCATTTGGAAGCGGCGCCCGTGGACACCCACTTGTGGCAAGCAGCGGTACGTGAATATTTCCCTGAGTTGGCGAGCTCATCGATCACCTTGCGCCGCTATCGTAAGATAGGCGATCACCTCCGATCACGGTTCGGCGCTCTTGCCGGCTGGGCCCATCAGGCGCTGTTTTATGAGAACTTGGTGAATTGGCGTTCGCGAAGATAGGTTTCTTGGTCTTGCAACTTGACGTATGCTTTCCTCGTGGCCATACCCGAAGATAGGCTGAGCGAAATGCTTAGATTGCCGAGCAATCTAGGTGCGGTTTCCCGATAAGAATAAAGCATCGGCGGCAAGGACCGAGCGTGTATCGCCATCGACCGAGCAAAGTAGCTCGCCTCCCGGCCCTACTCCCAGAGCGACTGCCTTCGCCCCGTTTGGCAGCTTGTAGTGCTTGCCCGCGGTATCGTCGAACAGATTCCATATAGGGGCTAACGCGTTCCAGTCGTAGGGATCCGGTATTTCCCGCACACGTGCGAGAATGCGTCTGGCGAGAACTTCAGCTTCAGGCCGCTTTGGCCACGACGCGATGAGGCTGGTGGTTTGGTCGATAAGCTCCGGAGGCAGGGATCTTAGCGGCCCGATATTGATGCCGATTCCCACGACCGGGACCCTTCGGCCTGCACGGTCTGGGTAGATCTGAGTCAAGATGCCGCCGAGTTTTTTGCCTGCAAGGGTGAGATCGTTGGGCCAACGAATCTGGCTATGAATAACTCCGGCGCAAGCGGCCGCCACCGCCATTCCGACAAACCAAACCTTCGGATGGTCGGCGTAATGAGGCAAAACCAGGGACATCGTGAGGGAAGATCCCGCCTCGCTATGCCAAGCGCGGTCAAAACGGCCACGGCCTTCGGTTTGCTCGAGGGCGAGTATGGCGCCGGGGCAACCGTTTGGGTCAAGAAGTTTGGCGGCGGCGATCCCTTGCGTGGAGGGTGTCGTATCCACGACCAGCAGCTCCTCGGAGATCCGCATGTTAGCCCGGCTGGATTTCCAATCCACAGCGGGCGGCGATTTCGTCGATGAGAGTTTCGTAGGGCACTTCCATGGTATTGCGTCGCCACCCGATAGGAACCTTCAACCGGCCAGCGACCAAATGGGCGATCGGCTTCACCATGTGAGTGCCGGAAGCAAGGACGAGTTGATAGCGATCTGAACTTTTGGCGAGGATTTGCTTCACGTCTCGGTACGAGATCGCCTTGCTCCGTCCAAGATTCCGAGCTTCGAGTTTGTCTTCATCGAGGGCGTATTCAGTTCCTTCCGCTTGCTTGTGAACGAGCTCGGCGAAGGCTCCCCGGCCCATGTCCATGACTGCTCCGGCGGCTCGCTTTAAGCTGGAGGGGATACCTGCTTCTCGCGGGTCCTTGGCAAGCGATCGCCCCTTCTTGGCCGCCTTTGACCTCGCTTCCTGGGCTCCCGTTTGCAGCCATCGAGCGACTTCGGCGGGCTTATATCGGACCGTATCCATAGGCTTATTATGATGCCGAATCGCACGATGGCTGGGGCTTTCGGAGCGCGAAGCTCGTGCTCCGCCTTGAAGCGGCTCAGGCGGTGAGTCCCGAGTTTGCCAACGACCAAGACGGTGCCGGTGCCAATCCTCGGCGCTTTCGGCGAAAGCGCCCTACCTTTTTAAGTCGAGGACGGACATGCCACATGCAAGCTCATCGGCGGGACGCGCGATGGAAACCATGCCCGAGACGGACATGCTACGTTCGATTCTTAATCGCACGCTTGAGCAGGTTCATCTGCCCGCAATGGTAAGCGCCGTGGACGGCGATTTTCACCAGCTTTTCAACCGCCTCTTGGTCGCTCTGCAACTTGTGGTCGAAAGGCTCGCTGGCCGCTATGCGCTGGGCCTCCAGCAAGCCCTCCAGAAACTCCTTTCGCAAAGCATTCCACTCCGAGGGGTCGGGGATCCGAAAGTCGTTCTTCCATTCCTCCATGCCCGCCTTTCGACTGCCCCCCTTGAGGCTCGCGAGCCAGAGCCGCTGCCACAGGTTGGCGTGGGCAAGATTGGTGAGTAGCGAATAGGGAAGGGGCTCCACCAAGATGGCGACATCTTCCCGCTTAACCCGCAGCATGCCGGCTGGAGTCGGAATGTCGTAACCTTCGATAATCTGCTTAAAAACCTCGGCGAGAGCGGATCGATCCATTTATTTCGGAAAGGCGGGCGACGTCTTGATGAGGTGAGCTTGGCCCTGATGATAAGCGGAATGAAAAGCGAGCCGAGCCAAAGCTCCCTCTCCGCTGATCATAGGACCGAGCGCGCTGACGATTTCTTTACGCAAGACATCGTTGCTGGGCGCTTGCATCAGCGGCTCAAGGAATCCGCGTGATACGTCGAGAGCCCGATGCACGGTCGGCAGGCTGATCTCTTCTTGGCCAAAAGGGAATGGCTTATCGTTGACGACGCCATCGGTAGCCGCCGCCCTGAGCCGGTCCGCAAAGGCGTCCAACGGCTCCTCGGCGAGTTGATGGGCGAAGGAAACTTCCACCCCTGCAACGTGAATTGCCATCTCTCCGAGGCTCAGCGCTCCCGGATGTATATGCCAATTGAGCTGTTCCTGAGTTAGCCCGTCCAGGGCATCCTTAAAGCGCTGGCGGGAGAGGTTCCAGGACACGGCAAACTGACTCATTGGATGACGATACCCTTCCTTAAACTTTCCGTACGGTCCAGTCTTCTGGCCGAGATCCTTTGATTAGGGTCCACGCTGTGTTGAGGCGAAGAGTCCATCCATCGCCCTTTACCGTATCTCCGTCGGTCTTGCCAATAGCGGAAACTTTCACGCTCGCAAGATTGCCCTTATCCCGAATCATCAGCGCCATGGATGAAACTTCTAGAGTTCCCCAGAGGTCGGTAATTCTCAGTGTCATGTAAACGGTTTCGTTTTCGCCGATGGTCTCAACGGCATTCGGGTCGTAGGAATATGCGACGCCGGCCGATAGCGGCAGTTCAACAATTGGTCCTTCCACGAGGGCTTTCCGATAGCGAGCCACTCGCTCGACTCTTTTTGCCTCACGCGACTGTTCGAAAGCAATCAACCTATCGCCTTGATAGGTAGCCACTCGGTCCTGAGCGGCCGCCTTCAAACTCACCGGCGTTCGCAACTCGAGGGCCTTCGTCAGAAGAGCGGCCAAGCTTTTCGTGTGGGACAGCCGCTCTCGCCACTTCGGCTCATATCGGTCGAGCAAAAGCCCGTAAGCGGGACCCGTAAGATAAGCGAAGCTTCGCGACGCGCTGCTCGAGCCAGAATCTTCGAGTCGCTGAGCAACCCGGGGAGGTAATGTGGATAGCGGTAGGCCGCAGAGCCGGTATCCGCTGTATTCCGCGAGCCCTTCATTCATTTCTAGGGCATTCTCTTCACTCTCTGCCTTCGGAAAAATAGATTGCCTATATTTACGGAAAAGTAAGGCGTCTTGCGCCGACTGTCGACCCGAGCTATCCTCGTGCAGAAGCGCCTCGGCCAGGGCTCGAAGCTCAAGTTGCGACCAGATACGGCCATCGAGGGTGTCGAAATGGGCATTCGCGGGACTGAAAGCCGGGTAGCCCAGCCCATCCTGGACTCGATGGAAGCACTCGTGCATCACGAGACGATTGCGGGCGTATTTGCCGTTGGGCAACGGCCAGATCATCATCGTCCAATGAATTCCGGCCCACTGGAGGGCGGTGTTGGCAGCGGGGATTTCCGCCGGCAACGTGCCTATATAAAGACCGTCCTTCGCCTTCAACTTGCCCTCCCCGTCGGGCATATTGGCGATGCAAATGCGCGATTGTGGATCGAAAAACATCATAGGCCCGTACAACTTGACCCCCCAGAGGTTGCCGTTGTCGGCTTGGGAGAGAGCCTTCGCTTCGTTAAAATAGTCCCGCGCGAGGCCGCCGTCGATCTGTGCCCCCGCAATTCGGAGAGCTAGCAGCGTGCAAATGACATAGATTAAATGTTTCATTAGGCAGAGTTCCACGGGGCGTAAACAACCGTCTCTTGATCCCAATCCTCTTCGATGCCGAGGCGCAGCCAGGCGATTTGGCCCGCATGATAATAGTCCTCGATTTGCAAATACGTGACTCCGGTGGCTACGGAAGGGCCATCGCCATGAAGACGCTTTTCCGCACCCGACGGGTCGTCTTTCCATTGCTCTCGCAATGCCCGGATGACGGCTTCGCTCGACGCCTCCAATGCCCTAATCGGGTCTTTCACATTGTTATCTGCTGCCGCGATGCCGCCAAGGTTAGCGATGGCCTGGGCGTCGTCATCGATCAAATGGGAGACGATTTCTCTGATCGAGCGAGGGGCCGCCTCAGGCTTATAGTCCCAACCAAAATCGGCCAGGCCGCGCAGGTGTCTCATCAGGAACTCGCGCGACGCGCGCAGGTCTCGGACCAGCGTTTCAATATCATCGATTGGCATTCCTGAAATGATACGGTACAGTTGGGGTGCCTTGTTTCATTTAGCTTTCTAAGAGCCGATCTAACTGGGGACGCATTTCAGCCCAGCCGCCAGGGGGCAAGCGCCACCAACGACGGTCATATTCGCTGGTCTCCAGCCCGCGAGCCTCCCAAAGCGCGAGGGAGACTCCGAGGACAAGCGCGCGAACGAGGAATCCGTCATTTACTTTGCCCCCCGCAGATCGATAGCCTTCAAGCAACTGTGGGATTGCGACAAGGGGCATCGACGCAAACTCCGAAGCAGGGTCACCGAGCTTGGTATCACCCCAGTCGATGATCGCCGTCAGCTCGAGGGAGCTAGGGTCGGCGAAGAGGTTCCACGGATGAAGATCGTCATGGATGATGGCGGAGCGATTGCCCTTCGCCATGCGTGGTTCCGCTTCTCGCCACCATGTCTCAATTTCCTTTGCTTCGTCGGCGGTGATCGCATCCGCTACACGGCATTTCTCGATTTGTTTGGGGATGTCCGGTTCTTCGTCGGCGCCCAAGATTGGCTTGAGCTGATCCGGAACCGGAATGGCGACTAAGGCAGCAATCTCTCGCCCAAGCTCGAAATAGAGGTTTTGGCACGTCGTTGGATCGATGTCGAGGTGGCCCAACAGGGCGCCTTCGGCCCGCTCGTAAATCGTGTACGGCCTTGTGACGAGGTTTTTCTCCAGGCTGAATGCCACCAATTTAGGCGTTTCGAATGCCGGCTTCACGGACAAGAGGCACAACGGCGACTTCTCGCGCCGCTTCCTCGTCGCATTTCGCATCGCGAATGATGCGCAGGACGTGCGACGGGCCGATTAGCCACGCGTCGTTGACCATGCCGCTATTGGGGAGGAGCTTGAGTTCGCCGCTGAGCCCGTGCGGTCAGCGATTTGGCGTACGAGATCGGGGTCGGTGGACATTAACGAAAGTCCAACCTTAGCGCCAAGGTCCGACCAGGGCCCAACCGACCGTACTCGTACAGCGCTCGGTCTCTCGTTTCCTTGATCTCACTCACTTGCTCTGGGATCAGTGTAAGCGACGTAATCGAGGATTTTTTACAAGCCGCCTCGGCATGTTCGATCACCATCTGATCGCTGAGAGTTGCATCCGCACGCTGCATATCCAGAATGCCAACGAGAATCTCCACGAAATGCGCCTCGGACGGCAAGGGCCGAGCCTTCGCCGACCCTCGGGCTTTCTCCGCGAACGAAGCGATGTCCCAACCTTGGTTGATCAGGCCGAAGAAGGCGTTCGCAATACTCAAGGTGGATTCCACGGCAAAGTGAGTGATGTCGTGGGCGACGAAGAATGCCGTGCCCGTCTGCCAAGTGCTCGTGCCGTCGTCTCGCTCGATGGTCATGGTGGGCTGACGATCGGCGGTGCGAGGCTTTGTAAATCGGATGAGCATATTATTCGGCTAACGCTGGACAACGTGCAACTGTATTTACGGGTGAGATGGAAAAGTATGGCTTGCGACTTCTCGCTCTTGCGACTTCGGTTTGCTTGATAGGACGGTGGAATCAGGCCCTTCAGACCACGAGAATTCCTTACACCGACGTCGGCCACCGGGCGCAGATCGTTGGCCGATTCGATCAGCCCATAGGCGACTACCTCGTTCTGGAAGGAATCAGAATCGGAAGCGCTCAGCATCCTTCGAAATTGGGTTTCGACAACTTTAAGGTGGAAAAGATTAACGGCAAACCGCTCGGCACTCCGGTCAAGATTTGGGTTGACGAACTCACCCCTAAGCCGGCGGGCACGCGCTGCACAGCCGAGGGCTATGAAACTGGCGAGATGATCGGAGTTCCTGATCAAGTTCTCGACCGTACCGGCCGGCCGGGTCCTCAAGCACCATGGCAATTTGCGGTTCGCTTCGTCGTACTAAGCGCCCGGCAGACCAAGTGAGTGCTCAAGGCATGTTCTCGCCACGCGCCGCGATGTAGAGGGCGTACCATTCCTCGCGCGTGAGGTCTGAGCCATCGGACAACGTCGCTTCGTGAATGTTCTTTGGCTTCGCCGAACCCACAATGGGCACGATCTTCGAAGGATGCTTGAGCAGCCATGCGAGAGAGATCACGGCTGGGCTCACTTCTCTCAATTTGGCGATCCGATCAAGTTCTGCCACCGTGGGATCGGTCCCACTTTCAGAAGTCGCGGCACCCAGCGATCCTCCACCCAATGGACTCCAGGAAAGAGGCGTAATCGTCTCCGCCAAGCACTGGTCGAGGGTGCCGTCGGTAAAGCAATCGAGCCGCCGAAGGCTGATCTCCACCTGGTTCACGATGAGCGGGATCGACAAGCTTTTTTGCAGGAGGTCAACGTAAGAGGGGACGAAATTGGACACCCCGAACCATCGCACTTTTCCACTCCTGTGCAGCTCGGAGAAGGCTTCAGAGACTTCGGAGGGATCCATCAAGACGTCGGGCCGATGGAGTTGATAGAGGTCAATGGTTTCCACGCCGAGTCGTTGAAGCGAGCCTTCGCAGGATTGCAAAATCCATTCCTTCGAGAAGTCATATCGGCCTGGATCATCCGGACTTGGCGTGTTCTGCTGCCTCACCCCGCATTTGGTGGCGATGGTGGTCTGACGTCGAAGCTCGGGCGAATCTTTGAGCAGCCGGCCATGCATTTCTTCGCACCCACCCCGGCAATAGATATCGGCATGGTCGAACAAGGTGTAACCCGCTTCATAGGCGGCGAGCAATGCCTTACGTCCTGTCTCCTCGCGGTCCGGAGTGATCTCGGCCGGGTTCCAGGTGCCCGCGATTCGCATGCAACCGTAGGCGAGGCGGCTCGACAGAAGGTCCGATTTGCCGAGGGTGATAGTGGTCACGCCGACTAGTTTAGTCGCTGGCCCTCATTCGTCGTTTGCGGGAACGGCAACACGAGGACGGGAGCCGCCCATCATCGAGCATCCCCGGAATCCTCCGGCAAGCATTCCGAGCACGATGACGAGAATCCAAAGTCGGTAAGGATTCGACCATAGGTCACGAAAAGTTCTGCTGACCCCTAAACCTACAGCTGCCGGACGGAATTTGATATCGTGCCTCGCGCAGTCGGGACATCTCTGGCCGGCCGCCCCGAAAAGCGTGCATTTATCGCAAATCGGGCGGTCGCATTTGCCGCAACGCAGGCGAGTCTGTCGTTTTGGGTGTCGGTAACAGGAGGCGAGATCCCCCTCGTCCTCGGGAATCTCCCTGCGCACGGTAGCGATTTCGATTCCGCAGCGCGAGCAATAGGTCGCTCCCGCTTCGTTCGGCTTTCCACAGCGCGGACAAGGTTCCATGCTTTGGTTATTCTAGCTCCCTCGAGAGGTCCGGGTAGCCTTGAGAACTAGATTGCCGAAAGTATTGGCAATAGGTACAGAGGTGCAATTTGAATTGTCCAGTTTGCAATAAAAACATGACCCAGCGGGATTTTGGGGGAGTCACCGTTGAAGTGTGCGCCGACGGGTGCAAAGGAATTTGGTTCGATTGGTTCGAGCTGAGCAAGCTGGACGAGAAAAACGAAGGAGTAGGACAAGCGCTCCAAGATGCTCTCCAATATCCGAGGGTCAACGATGCGAACCGCGGGCAGCTCAATTGCCCGAAATGCCATGAGCCGATGCATCGCCATGTATATCAGCATGACAAGCAAGTGGCTATCGATGAATGCTACGATTGCGGCGGTTTTTTCCTTGATTCGGGTGAATTGGTCGAAATTCGAGATAATCATATGAGCCAGGAAGAGGAAGATGCGTACGCGCAGAAGCTGATCGATAACGATCCCGGCTATCAGGCGGGTTTGAAAGACCTCGCCAAGGATCAGCTAAGAGCGGCGGCAATCGCCCACTTTACGCGCTTCCTACGCGTGAGCTACTACATGACTGGGAGATAACGAAGGACTAGTTTAAGAAATAGCGCACGTTCGAAACAACAACATTTTTTCTCCTCCCGAGGGCGCGTTTGATTTGTTGAGCGACGTTTTCGTGGAGGAATTTGTGGACCCATTTGGTGGCCACTGCTTCCGGCACCACGACGGTGATCATCCGATCTGGGTCCTCTTCGATCATCCGGTCGATGTATTCGAGTATCGGCTCGATCAGCGAACGAAATGGCGATTCGATTACCACGAGCGGCACGTCGCGAGCGTACGACTCCCAGTCTTGTTTCACCTGAGGAAGTGATTTCCGGTCGACGAGAATATGGAGCCCTCGAACATCCGAATGAAGCCCTATGGCGTACTCGAGCGCCGAGATGACTCCGGCATGGACTCGAGGCACAATCAGGATGACCACTCGCCGCTTGATCGCATACAGCATGAGGACGGTGGCCAAGATGAGGACGAGCACGATCCATGCGCCCTCCGAGAACTTCGTGGCCAAGATCACTACGGCCACGACTCCCGTGCAGACTGCACCGATGCCATTGACGGCGGCCCGCCGAATCCAGCCCTTATCGCGCATCCGAAACCAACGCTTCACCATGCCGAATTGGGAAAGCGTAAACGCGGTGAAGACTCCGACCGCGTAGAACGGCAGGAGTAGGTCCAATTCGCCGTGGAAATACCACACGAGAGCGACCGCGACAATCCCAAGTACGATGATCCCGTTTTGGAACACGAGGCGGTCTCCGAGCCGGGCAAGGGGTCGAGGAAGGTAGCCATCTCTGGCCAAAATGCTCCCGAGTCGAGGGAAATCTGCGAAGGCGGTGTTGGCGGCGAGGATCAAAATTGCGGCCGTGGCAAATTGAATGTAATAGAATCCGATGCTTCCTGGACCGAATATGAAGCCTGCGATCTGAGATACGACCGTTCGGTAGCTGGGATTTGCGGTAGGTAGATGTGATACTTGGGGCAAGAACTGAACTAGGTATCCGGTCCCCAGAAACATCGCGATCATCATCACGGCCAACCAGCGCAAGCTGAGAGCGGCGTTTTTTGCTTCAGGTGGTCGAAAAGCGGGAACACCGTTGCTGATTGCCTCGACTCCGGTTAGTGCGACGCAACCGGCAGAGAAGGAGCGCAGAATCACGAAGAGAAGGGGTAGGGCGGCCTCGCTACCGACAATGGCCTGATCCGCGACAATGATTTGGTGAGGAAAAGCGTGGCCGAGAACCTTGAACACCCCCCAAACGATCATCACGACCATGCCGGCGACGAATCCATAGGATGGGAGCGCAAAGAGAGCCCCCGATTCGCGAACGCCTCTGAGATTCGCCCACGCGATTAACGCGATAAAGATCGCGTTGAGAGGCACCATTGCCGGATGCAGATCTGGAAAGGCCGAAACGAGCGCAGCTACTCCGGCCGCCACGCTGACGGCGACGGTCAAGATGTAGTCGATCAAGAGCGCGGCTGCCGCCACTAAGGCGGGGCGCTCACCCAAGTTGTCAGAGGCGACGATGTAAGACCCGCCGCCGGACGGATAAGCGTGGACGGTCTGTTGATAGGAAACGACCACGATGACGTAGAGCAAGCAGATGGCCACCGTAATCGCCGGTTGCAATCCGATGGCGGCCGCACTATAAAAAATCAGAATCCCAAGAATTGCCTCGGTGGCATATGCCGCCGACGACAAGGCGTCGGACGCAAATACGGGCAGCCCGAAGAAGAGAGAAAGGCGCTCGTGCTGCTCACGAGCGGTTGGAATGGGGCTCCGAACAGGATTCTTCGGAGTCGTGACTTTAAGTTTTCAGCTTTGGATCTGGCCACCAATGATAACGGGACAACGGGGATCCGCGTCCCCTCCTAGTCAGTGGCAGGCTCCTCCAAACAGTTTTCATCTGCTCTACCAAGATAGTACCGTCGATTGGAAAGAAATTGGGTCTTTTAGCCGCTGCTGGACCTCATCTGGCATAGAGCTTAAAAGCTATATCAGCTGAGTTATAAGCATTACTGTTAAAAAACACTGTCCCCACAACTGAATTAGTGACCATCCCAATCCGTAAGAGATTCTGGCTTGGGTTAGAAAACGCGAATCGGTACTGACGGTTACGGAGCAACGTAATTGGGGAGGTGTGCAGGTCTATGAAAGAGGGGCCGACGGTATAGCCGCTGATGGCTGGCGGATTTTGAGGCGCCGTCCCGAAGGGCTGATTCTCCATGGAGAACTCTTGCGTGAGCAATTGTGTCTGACCCCGGAAGATGGAGATCTTGAACCCGCCCCTCGGAGGATTGAATGCCCGATCTGTTGAGAACTCAATTCCCATGAGTTTCATATCCTTGTCAGGACGGAAAGTTTGGCTTGTCTCAGTGTCCGACAAACATCCAGCGTTGCCACTTGTTTGTAGCCCTGGGCCGTAGATGAAACGGGCATGCTGGGCCTGGGGCAGTTGGGTGATCAACACATTGTCGTTTTCGTTGCTTTCGGAGACATGGTTTCCAGGATCCACCTTCAGTGTGATGCCCTTTACGTTGGATAGGAACGAGTTGCTCGAGGTGGCTAGAGGTGTGAAATCTGCGTCGACCTGGACCGTAGTAAGGCTGGCCAGGCTATCCACCTGCATACTAATTTGTGGACTGAATCCTTGAGATACATGGTTTTGATCCGCATAAAAGATAATTTTGAAGGGACCAACTGCCTGGGAGGTCGTATTTTCTACGTACGCCTTTGCCTTACGCGTAGAGCCATGCCACTCTACGTCTATGCCCTTGGCAACGAGATTAGGCAGCTCTGGAACGGCGGCGTTCGAAGAGCAGAGTAGTGCCATTACTAACAAGTGCATTTGCCATCCTCCTTCCCTCACTGCTCCACGGCGGCGTTGGAACGAATACCATACCTGCGGCGGTCGTAACCGATCACGTCGAGCAGCTTGAATTCCAGCTCACCCGGATCGATCCGGATGCCGCTGAAAATCGACCAGTCCTGCGTCTGCGACGGAGAATGCGCCATCCAATCGCCCCAATCGCCGCCGGTGCGATGATACTGGTTGTATTCGACGATCTTGGTGGCCGTGTCGATCGAGAAGAACACGTGCTTGTTTGTGTCGCCGTCGAAACTTCGCCCGCCGTCGCCGTCGTAGCGGAAGAGGTCCGTCGTGAAGGCCAGCCAGTCACCAGCGCCCGAAGGCGTACCGAGGACCTCATCAATCTCGTGAGCTGTGACCGAGTAGAGGTCGAACTTGCCGCCCTCCGGAGCGTAGTGGTTGAAGAAACAAATGTCGGTGTTGAGCGAAACCGCTCCATCGAAGCCGCCCTCTCCGCCAAAGCTCATAAAGCCGCCAGTGTTGAGGCCGAGGGCCCGCCCGTTTGCCGACGTGTAGGCAACCGAGCCAAAGGTTTGGGTCCCGAGGTGGCTCACCGCGATGGCGTCGTCGGCGGTCTTCGCGTCCGCATAAAGGGCGCTGACCGCCAGGCCCGAACTGTTCCAGTAGTAACCCCAGGTGCTGCCGCCCAATCCCCCGCCCTTTTGAAAGTAGATCTTGGCGGTGACATTATCGGCGAACGCGGATTGGTACAGCGCGATCACGGAGTTGATGCACCTCATGATGGCGGCCGCGTTTGGGTCATTAGTGATGGATGCGTCAAAGACGGCGTGAATCTGGAGCGCCTGGGATGCGACGAACATGGCCCCGAAGGCAAACACCCCGACAATCCGATAGCAAAACCGCATAAGCAACGTCCCTTCTCTTAATATACAACCAACGCCTTCTTGGTTATGCGACGCCCGCCGCCGCAACTAGATGTTCTTGAGTTCGATGAGGGAATACTTCGTCCCGCTCAGAGCGAGGAATCGGAGGAATTTCGGAAGGCATACGAGGCTGAGCAATTGCGCTACGAGCTGATTCAGGAGCGGCAGAGGGCGAAACTCACGCAGGCAGAGGTGGCGAGGCGGATGGGCGTGAGCCAGCCACGAGTTGCCGAGATCGAGTCGCTGCGCGGCGACTTGCGGATCGAAACATTGCTTGCGTATGCAGATGCGATTGGATCGCGGATCAAATTGGTTCGGGAGCCGAAAGCGCGCTACGGGAAGAAGTAATCAGATGAAGAGTTGCCTTTACTTCATCAGCTCCGTGACCCTCTTTTCATCGCCGGGGCGGCACCAAGCTTGGGTGAGGAAATTGAACAGCAGTGGGACTTGGGGAATCAGCTCGAGGAGCTGGCCGCCGTAGTCCATAAACGTGCCGTCCTTCTGTTGGAAGTACACCATTTCGATGCCAGGCTGCTCGTATTCTTTCCACCGCTCGTTCTCGCCAGGTTCTTTCGGGAATTGTGCTTTTCGCCGCTGCGCCCAAGCAAAGCCTGACTCGCGCACATATCGTCGAATGTACGTCTTGCCCCGGTATCTGAAGACAACGGTATTATCGGCGCGAAAATTTGCGGTAGTGCCTTTGAAGCCGCCGCCATTGTCGGCGATGCAGACCCAAGTTCCGAGCAGCGGATCGCTGGTATGCACGACGTTCGACGGCTCGACCTCATGATGGCAGCCCGAGACAGCCGCCAGCATGGCGAGTCCGAGGACTATTCTCACATTGCTTAGGACGGGCGGCCGGAAGCTTTTTGATCTGAGCATCTTTGCCCTTGTGAGTCCTCCGCCCTGTCACATGGTTAGGCGCGACTAAGGCTGGCCTCGTTGTGAGCGGCAGGTCGCGCCGAACCGTAGCGGTTCCTCGACCTACTTCAGGGGAAGCAAAGATGCGGACAAACACACGCCTTTTTATCGTGCCTCTACGGAAGTCAAAGTCCGAACGGTAATCCTTTCTTCAAACAGCGACCACTCCACCTTTTCATTGCTTTGAAGCAGTTGGACGTTTCGTTAACTGAAAAACCTGCCGTACAATGTTGCTACGCACCGTTCTAAATGGTGTGGGAATGAGGAGGGTATCCATGTTTCGTTTTTCGATTTACTTTGCTTCCGTACTTTTCGCCCTAACCCTATGCACTTTTGCCGCAATGAGGGCCCATGCGGGCGTCGCGCAAGGTGCAGTGTCGCTTCAATTTGTGAAGCTGCAAGCGACTACTCCGGGCACCCCCCAGAGCGGGCACGTCAATGTCACCGGCACGGTCCTCGCGGGCAAAATGGCGGCAGGTGTCGCCGCGGATCCGAACTACACGGTCAGCGTAGGAGGCACCAATGGACTGTCAGTCAATGCGACGTCCGGCTATGGCGTTTCTGCCACCACAACGGGGGCAACGAGTCCAGGAGTCTACGGTACCAACCAAGTCAAGCAGTCTCAGGGCTACCTTGGCTGCGGAACCGACGGCGTGGTTGGCGTGAATGGAACGGGCGGTTACGGCGGGCGCTTCGTCGGCAATGTCATCGCGAGCGGCAACCTTGGCTTGCACGGCGGCGGCACGGCCTTCCCCCTCACGATGAGCAACGACCTTGGTGACAAGATTTCGCTGTACGGACAGTTCGGTTCGCACTATGGGTTCGGCGTCCAGCCTTCCTTGCTCCAGATCCATTCCGACCTCCCCGTGTCGGACATCGCGTTTGGTTCGGATTCCAGCGGAGCGTTCGTCGAGACCATGCGGGTGAAGGGCAATGGATTCGTCGGCATCGGCACGAGCGTGCCGAGCTACGGCAAGCTTGAAGTCAAACAGTCATCATCGTCCAGCGCGACGCCGGCCATTTACGCCGGCTCCGTCTCTACGGCAGACTATGCCTATGCGATCAAAGCGGAACTGTCCCCGAACGCCAATGGCGCCTATTCCGCCGGAGTGTTCGCCGCCGCGCAAGGGGGTACCTTCAGCACGTTCTGAGTGATCGGACGGCACTATGGCACCGGTTACGGAGTTCTGGGCTGGTCGACTGGTGGCGCTGGGGTCTATGGCCAGTGCGACGACCCCAACGGCGGAACTGGGGTCGTTGGTTCCGCCCAAGCGAACGGCTACGGAGTCTTTGCGGTAGGGCGGCTTGGGGCGAGCGGCACCAAGTCCTTCGTCATCGACCATCCGCTCGAGCCCGAGAACAAAGAGCTGATGCACTACTGCGCCGAAGGGCCGGAGCCGCGCAACGTCTATCAGGGCCACGTGACGACCGGCACGGACGGCTACGCCTGGGTGCAACTCCCCGACTACTATTCGTCCATCAACCGCGACCCCGAATACACGCTCACCGTCCTCGACGAGAGCGCGGACTTTGTCTTGGCCAAAGTGACCAAGAAGGTCGATGGCAACCAGTTCCAGATCCGCACGAGCAAGGGCGGTGTCGAGGTCTCGTGGCGCGTCGAAGGCATCCGCAACGACCGCTTCGTCGCCACCTATGGCGCACCGACCGAAAAGCTGAAGCCGGCAGCCGATCGAGGCCTCTATGTGCAGCCCGAGCTCTACGGCTTGCCCCGCGAGTATGGGATCAACGCGATAGGGCGCAAGCAAGGGACGGCGCGCGCGCATCGGCCGTGAGGATTGGCTGGTACGGGCGGGTGGCCAGGATAAGGCGATGAATCGTGCGCTTTATCCTGATTCGAAGAACAATCTCGTGTTGTCGAGTGACTGTTCCTTTGGAACCAGGGTGCAAGGGCACAATCATCCTTTCACCCCGGCCACCCGTCGGTGATAGGTCGCGAACGTGAGGAGCCTTGCCTGGCCCGGCGTTTCGAAACGCTTGCAGTGAGGACCTCGCTTTTGCACCTGGGCATTCTGCCTACCCCGTGGTATGGTCTGCAACGGGGCACGCGGGTTCGAGGGGTGGGGTGGGCGCGTTGCCTGACCAGGCTACTGCCACGGCCCCCCTCGTGTGGTGAGGTATCAAAGTCAGAGGCCGAACAGGCTCGCTTGACAACGGCTGTTCTGCAACCGCAATTTCGGCCAAACAAAGGCGCGGCTAAGCGCGGCGAAAGACTCTGTGATTCCACGAATTGCCGGTCGCGCTTAACCGCGGCACCCGATCTTGGCCACCTGCCGCCCTTAGAGCAAGAGCTGGACGTCAGTCGACCGGACGGCGCGCTGGCTAGCCGGATCGTAGACCGTGTCACACTTAGGACAGTAGTAGAGCCGCTTCCAGACCTGCATTTGGTGCTTCCACTTAGAGTTGGCGGTGCCGTGGCCTTCTTTCCAGCCTGTATCGCTGGGATGCCTGCCAGTACGAGAACTACCCCAACGAGCAGGCCCACGACGCTTCCACCAGGTGAGTTCGTGGAATGGTCTGCCAGCGCTGCGAACGCTCCTATAGCCATAAGGCTCCCGCATCCCAGCAGGGCACATCCACCCCCAGTTTGGTCGGTGGGCTTTGCTGGAGGCGCAAGCCGCTTCGCTAGTTCAGTCGCCCCTGTGTGTAGGTATTCACGAGTCCAGCCCCAACCATTGCGCCAGTCCCTACGCCGCCGCCAAACACCGTGCCCTTGTTCGATGCCGTCCAAACTCCCTCGCCCGTAACGGCGGTGATTCGGCGCACCGTGTCGCTTCCACAGGTCACGCAGCGTTGCAATGCTTGGGCCTTGGCTGTGCCTACGGCGAGATTCGGCTGCACTGGCGTCTGTGGCGATGATGTGTGCGGTGCTGTATCGATCTTCGCCGGCTGAATGAAGCTTGTCCCACAATGAATGCAGGCTTTCGAACCCTCCATCAAACGCTTGGCGCAACTCGGGCAGCGCATGAATTTCGTCACTTCCGCCACTCTGACATTATATCAGCGAGGCTCCGTCGCAAAGCCAGCGAAGGGTTTCTTCGCTGTTGACTGTATGCAGACCTGGATTGCCAGGGAACGCCGCCTAAATCTGCGACGAACTTGGAAACTCTTTCAGGTGTGGCAAAAACACCCTGTGCAGCCGAAGCAGGTTCTCATTGAGCCATTTCATGTAATCCGGCC